>NZ_JBNNXT010000011.1:0-132360 GCF_052873815.1 Photobacterium sp. DNB23_23_1
TCGCTGCCGCTCGACTTGCATGTGTTAGGCCTGCCGCCAGCGTTCAATCTGAGCCATGATCAAACTCTTCAATTAAAATTTGATTCGCTGCTAAATAAATAGCGGCTCAATGAAATACTGTTAAACCATTACCGAAGTAATGATTGAATTGACTGTGCCAAAATATCTCTTCTATAAATAGAATCTCTATTTTGTATTGGTCACTCAGTTTCATTGATAATTCTTTTGTTGACTATCATTTCACGAGTGCCCACACAGATTGCATGGTCAAATTGTTAAAGAACAATACTGACTGGATAGCGGCTTAAGTTGCCGTGCTCCGTGTCAGTGAGGACGCATTATAGAGACTTCGATCACATTGGCAATAGCGAACATGCAATTATTTCATTCAAATTAACCAATCGTTCAATAAATAGACAAACCTTCTGTTTTACGCATAATTTGCCGACACAGCAGCGCATTGAGCAATATTTTTGCCGCTTCGGAACTCTACTTTTTCTGTCCCAACCTCCTAGCATTGCGTATTACCAAGGCCGCAGCAACAAAGCAAACCCAACAAGACATGGCGGTTGATTCTAATCAATTGATTTACAATTTGCGGCTGAAGCGGCGGTGGGGCTTTGAATTGGTTGAAGTGAGCTGAGACATTATAGCCGCTTTGTGGTTTCACATAGATCCAACCCTCAAGCTCCAACGGCTCATAGGCTTTCATGACGGTCATCATGCTGATTGATTGTAGCTGGCTCATTTTGCGAATAGATGGGATCCGCTCGCCCGGTAACCATAGTTGGCTAACTTGCTCTGTTTAATCAACTCAACAACGCCTATTACCCGGTTAGGCTCCCTTTCAGATCGCATAGTAGTTCCTGTGTCACTGGAATAAGGACAAGCAATAAAAGAGCTTAAGATAATGAGGCTGGTGATGGTGACCGAAACAAAGCTGATACGCAGATACAACAAAGCCCCGACTTACGTCGAGGCTTTGTCATTTAAAAATGGTGCCCGGGGCCGGACTTGAACCGGCACAGTTATTCACCGGCGGATTTTGAATCCGCTGCGTCTACCAATTTCGCCACCCGGGCAGATGCGGCTTATTATACGTATATAGGGCTGATAGACAATTGTTTTTTTGCAAACAATTCAAAAACAAACACTAAGCGCCTAATGAACAACCAAGCCGCTCAGATATAAAGCAGCAACAGGTAATTGGGAGCTACGCCGTATAATAAGACAGGGAGTAAGACCTATCGAAGGATATAGCAATCATGAGAGATCAACACATTGCAACTTGCTCAGCACACACAATATCCAATAAGTCACAGGATTGAGTTATGTCGTATGTATCAAAGAAGCCAAAGTTTATCTTTCTCGCAAATACAACAAAGCCCCGACTTTCGTCGAGGCTTTGTCATTTAAAAATGGTGCCCGGGGCCGGACTTGAACCGGCACAGTTATTCACCGGCGGATTTTGAATCCGCTGCGTCTACCAATTTCGCCACCCGGGCATGCGAATCATTCTACGCATATCGCTTACCAACGCAATAGGAAAAAGTAGGAAAATCGCTCCTTTGCGTTTGTTTGCTGAGATTTTGAGCGTTTTAAGCAAAAAGGTCCATTAGCAAGTGCTATGAACGCCAGAATTGGTACATGAATTTAGGCCCATGACGCATCCACCACCCTACCCCTGATATCGATACTTTATATGGTAGCCAGACACGTAGCCAACTTTGGCGCCGGGCAATCCTCAAGGAACCACCGTCAGGAACACTGACAACTAGCTGATGACCCTCAAAGATAAAAGGGATTCGTGATAACGTTTTTGAAACCGGAAAACGGCAATAGAGCCAAATCAAAGACACAAGCATGCTTTCACTTGGAACCTCTAGGGTTAACCGCCCTCCTTGTGCGTTGAGGTGAGCAATTTCACCACCATGCTCAACCTCAACCTCAACCTCACCATCATATTCCAACATCAATCCAGATTACGCCCACGAATGCTGATACTGCCATTCACCTTCCAAATCGAGTGCTCTGGTTTATCACCAGCTCCGCTTGGCACGCTGATTTCAACATGGTCAAAGTCATAGGTCAGTTCAGCATGCCGCTCTGTTAGTTTGTCATATAGAGCACCGGCCAATTCAGGCCAGTTGGTGGTATTGTCATTGATATCAGCCATGGTGTTGCTCCTCAATCTCAATGCCCCGGAACAGGCTATCGTGTGGACATCTGCTATTTTTACCTCGCCCTATTAAGCGTTGAACTGCAGACTCAATAAATATAGTGCTGATAGCAAAAAGTGCTGCTGAGATGGCTCTCATTTCCAAGATCCGCCCCATTCACCCAACTGGCTTATATTGCTACACTGCCTGCAACATATTGAAGCTACGTTAATTTGGAAAGCCTTGTGAAAAAGAAGAAACAGCCGGACGTTGCATCCACAAAACAATACCCAAGCCTTTTTCGTCGCCTTGCGGCATGGCTCTATGACACCCTGGTCATCGCCGCAGTACTTATGCTTGCTGGCGGCATCGCTATCGGCTTGATGGCCATTTTGGTCTCTATCGGAATGGTCGATATTACTGGCTACGAAGATGTCAGTGCCTACATGACCAAGCACCCTGTGGTTGGCATGATTTATACCGGCTACCTAACCATGGTCATTGTGGGCTTTTTTACTTATTTCTGGTGCCAGGCAGGACAAACATTGGGCATGCGGGCATGGAAGTTACGCATACAAAATAAAGATGGCTCCAATATTAGACCGACCCAAGCGATGATTCGTATGGCAACGTCGGCATTTGGACTGGGCAACTTGTTATCACCTTTCAGCAAGACAAATCAATCTTTCCAAGATGCCATGGCAGACTGCGAGATGGTAGTCCTGCCTAAGGTCAACTAGCCGTAGTTGGGCAGACATAAAAAAGGCGCCAGTGGCGCCTTTTCTTTTGTCCATCCCTATAGCTTTCTTCGCAACAGATAGATAGTGATAAACAAGAACACTAAACTCGGCCCTAGCGCCCCAATAATGGGGTGCAATCGGTAGACAATACTCATCGGTCCGAAAACTTCGTTTGATATATAGAAGCCGAAACCAAAGATCACCCCTGACAGTACCCTCGCCCCCATAGTGACCGAACGCAACGGGCCAAACACGAATGACAGCGCCAACAGCATCATAACCGCGATAGAGAAAGGCTGTAGAGCCTTTCGCCAAAATGCCAATGCATACCGCGATGAATCCTGCTTGGAATCCTCGAGGTAATTTTTGTAGTCATACACACCGGTCAGTGAAAGCTCTTCCGGCTTGAGGGTTACCACCGCGAGCTTATCCGGTGTGAGCGTGGTCTGCCAATGCATCTCAGGAATGCGCTCATTGACTTGCTGAACCTTACCCAAGGTCGTCACTGTCACATTCTTGAGTTGCCATCCCTGCTCGTTGTCATAATCTGCCGATTCGGCAAAGGTCGAATGAGTCAGTTCGTCTTGTTCGTTGAACTGCCAGATATTGATACCATGCAGCTCTTTTTGTTCATGCACCCGAGCGATATAGATAAAGTCATTATCGTCTTTGGTCCATATACCACGCTGAACAGAAAGAATATTACCACCAGAAGTCCAAAGTGCGCGTAGCTCTCGGGCCGCTTTCTGGGCTTCAGGAGCCCCCCACTGGCCAAGCAATGTCACCATCAACATCAAAGGGACTGCTGTTTTCAGCACCGACAAACCAATATCCAGCTTGGAGAAACCAGCCGCCTGCATCACGACCAACTCCGAGCTTGATGCCAACATGCCGAGACCAATCAACGCCCCCAGCAATACCGCCATCGGGAAGAACATTTCGATATCACGCGGGATACTGAGCAGAACATATGCCAATGCCTTCCACAAATCGTAAGTTCCATCGCCCACTTTACGCAACTGCTCGACATACTTGATGATCGCCGACAGGCCCACCAAAGTCGACAATGTCAGGGCCGACGTCGAAATCAGTGTCCGGCCAATGTATAAATCCAGAATCTTAAACATTAACCGCGTCTCCGAAACTTCTCTCTCACCTTACGTATCGCTAAGGTATCCCAACTGTTCAGCGCAATCGCCACGGCAAAAATCACCCCGTTGATTGACCACAAACCAATATACGACGGTAAACCGCCGTCTTCGATGGCCGATTTTCCCGCACTGATCGCCAAAAAGTACGTCAGGTAAATCAAGACTGCCGGTACCAGCTTGGCAAAGCGCCCCTGGCGAGGATTCACCGCAGACAACGGAACCACCACCATAGTTAGCAACGGAATACACAGAACCAGCGACATCCGCCACTGGAATTCGGCCCTGGCTGCTAGCTCCGAGCGTTGCATCAACTCAAGTGTCGGTAAAGCATCCCAATCACGACTTTTTTCACGCACCGCCCGCTGACCGATAAGCGCTTGGTAGTCATCAAACTGGGTAATCGAATAATCCAGCCGAGTTGGAAGCCCCTCGTAGCGGGTTCCTTCTTTTAGATCCAGCACCTGGCGTCCATCAGGAAGTTCACTGACATAACCGCGATCAGCAACCATCACACTCGGGCGAAGGGTATCGCGGGAAGACAGTTGGGCAACAAACACTTTATCCAACCGGCTACCGCTATCGGTAATATCATTGACGAATACAACCCCCTGGCCATCAGGCGCCCCTTTGAATTGGCCTTTCACCAATAAATCGAGGCCTGAATCGGCTTTGACCTGCTCCACCAACTGCTCGGTTTTCTCTACCGACCAAGGGGCTAGCCACAGCGCATTGAATGCCGCAAAAGCGCCGGTAATAATCGCCAGCAACAACGCCGCCTGGATCAGGAACTTATTCCCAATACCTGTGGCATTCATCACCGTAATTTCACTTTCGGCGTATAAACGACCGAAAGTAAGCAAAATGCCAATGTACAAACTCAGCGGCAACATCAACAAGGCCATCGATGGCATGTATAAACCGAGCAAGGTCACAATCAAATCACTCGGGATGGAACCCTCTGTTGCATCAGCTAGAATGCGAATAAATTTCTGACTGATAAAGACAAGAAAAAGGACAAAAAGAACTGCAAATTGGCTTTTTAATGTCTCACGCGTCAAATACCGAACAATAATCACGCTTTAATTACCCATAGAAAACTTGTTTTTTTACTGGAATCACTATAATTTTTCGGTTAATCAGTTATTTTTTTAATCTTTCGGCTAATTGTTAACCTGCACTTTAATCCTATACCGAAATTAGGGTCCAGCAACATAAGTGCGGCATTATCTAACATTTAGCTTTAATTGTCTTTATTAGGATGTAGGAGTACGCATGGAGTTCAGTGTAAAAAGTGGTAGCCCCGAGAAACAGCGCAGTGCCTGTATTGTCGTTGGGGTATTTGAACCACGTCGCCTTTCTCCCATTGCCGAACAGCTCGACAAAATCAGTGATGGCTATATCAGCTCGCTGCTTCGCCGCGGCGATCTAGAAGGCAAGCCTGGTCAAATGTTGCTGCTTCACCATGTACCAAACGTACTCTCAGAGCGTGTATTACTGGTTGGTTGTGGTAAAGAGCGCGAACTTGATGAGCGCCAGTACAAGCAGATCATCAAAAAAACAATTAGCACCCTAAACGAAACCGGTTCAATGGAAGCCGTCTGCTTCCTAACCGAATTGCACGTAAAAGGTCGAGATACCTACTGGAAGGTCCGTCAGGCCGTTGAAACGACAAAGGACAGCCTGTATACCTTCGACCAGTTCAAGAGCAATAAGCCGGAAACCCGCCGTCCATTGCGCAAGCTGGTATTCAATGTGCCAACCCGCCGTGAGCTATCTTTGGGCGAACGCGCTATTTCACACGGCCTAGCTGTCGCTTCGGGCGTCAAAGCGGGTAAAGATCTGGGCAACATGCCACCCAATGTGGCTAACCCAGCCTACCTAGCTTCTCAAGCTCGTCGCCTAGCCGATGACTTTGACACTGTCAGCACCAAGATCATTGGTGAACAGGAAATGAAAGAGCTTGGCATGACCTCTTACCTAGCTGTCGGCCAAGGTTCGAAGAACGAAGCCATGATGTCGGTGATTGAATACAAGGGCAACCCTGAGTCAAGCGCCAAGCCAATTGTCTTGATCGGCAAGGGCCTGACATTCGATTCCGGCGGTATTTCTATCAAACCATCGGCCCAAATGGATGAGATGAAATACGACATGTGCGGTGCGGCGACCGTCTTTGGTGCCATGAAAGCACTGGCGAAACTGAACCTACCAATCAATGTTGTGGGTATCCTTGCTGGCTGTGAAAATATGCCTGGCGGTGGTGCCTACCGTCCGGGTGACATCCTAACAACGATGTCAGGCCAAACTGTAGAAGTATTAAACACCGATGCCGAAGGCCGTCTGGTACTGTGCGACGCACTGACTTATGTTGAGCGCTTTGAGCCAGAGTGCGTGGTCGATGTGGCGACACTGACCGGAGCCTGTGTTGTAGCACTAGGCAACCATATCAGTGGCTTGCTTTCAAACCACAACCCGCTAGCTCATGAGCTGATCAACGCATCCGAGCAAGCTGGTGACCGTGCGTGGCGCCTACCAATGAACGACGAGTACCAAGAGCAACTTGCCAGCCCGTTTGCCGATATGGCCAACCTTGGCTCACCGGGTGCGGGGACCATCACAGCAGGTTGCTTCCTGTCTCGCTTTACCAAGAAGTACAACTGGGCACACCTTGATATTGCCGGTACCGCCTGGGTCGGTGGCAAAGCCAAAGGGGCAACCGGTCGTCCGGTCCCATTGCTGGTCCAGTTCCTGCTCAACCGAGCCGGCCTAGAAAACGTCGAGTAACATTGACGCTTAAAAGGGGGCCAAACGGCCCCCTTCGTTTATAGAGAAAACGCCATGACTCATGCTACTTTTTATATAATCAGTGAAGAGCAACATGCAGGGGATAACCAATTCCAACTGCATTTTGCTTGTCACCAAGCAGCAATGAGTTACCGTCAGGGCCACAAAGTCTACCTGCTGGCAGCCGACAAAGCGCAAGCAGAACAAATAGATGAGTATTTATGGCAACTGGACCCCGATAACTTCGTGCCCCATAACCTGATAGGTGAGGGCCCCCGCGGCGGCTCACCGGTCGAAATTGGCTGGCCCGGACTACGCCACAGCGGACGCCGCGGGATCCTGATTAATTTGGGGCAAAATGCACCAAATTTTGCCGTAACCTTCTCACAAGTGATAGACTTCGTCCCTTGCGATGAAAATCTGAAGCAATTGGCACGCGATCGCTACAAGCAATATCGCCTAGCTGGTATCCAGCTCAATACGGCCAATGCTGCTACGACGCCTTAATTCCACATAGATCCTTCTAAGAGCGCTATGGAAAAGACATACAACCCACAATCAATTGAAAAAGCGCTGTACCAGCGCTGGGAAGAGGCTGGTTACTTCAAGCCTCACGGTGACACATCAAAAGATGCCTACAGCATCATGATCCCACCGCCAAACGTCACAGGTAGCCTACATATGGGCCACGCGTTCCAGGATACCATCATGGATACCCTGATCCGCTGTGAGCGTATGAAGGGCAAGAATACCCTATGGCAAGTCGGTACCGATCACGCGGGTATCGCAACCCAGATGGTTGTGGAGCGTAAGATTGCAGCCGAAGAAGGCAAGACTAAGCACGACTACGGCCGTGACGCCTTCATCGACAAAATCTGGGAATGGAAAGCGGAGTCTGGTGGCAACATCACTCAACAGCTTCGCCGCCTAGGTGCATCTGTAGACTGGGATCGTGAACGCTTTACGATGGATGACGGTCTATCTAATGCGGTTCAAGAAGTGTTTGTTCGCTTGTACGAAGATGATCTCATCTATCGCGGTAAGCGCCTCGTTAACTGGGATCCAAAGCTGCACACCGCTATTTCCGATCTTGAAGTTGAGAACAAAGACAAGAAAGGCCACATGTGGCACTTCCGCTACCCGCTGGCTGACGGCGTGAAGACGGCGGAAGGCAAAGACTACATTGTGGTAGCAACAACCCGTCCAGAAACTATGCTGGGTGATACCGGTGTTGCTGTTAACCCGGAAGATCCACGCTACAAAGATCTGATTGGCAAAGACATCCTTCTGCCTATCGTTGACCGCCGTATTCCAATTGTTGGTGATGAGCATGCCGACATGGAAAAAGGCACAGGTTGTGTGAAGATCACTCCTGCGCACGACTTCAATGACTATGAAGTCGGTAAGCGTCATAGCCTACCGATGATCAACATCCTGACCTTCAATGCTGACATTCGCGATGCTGCTGAAGTCTTCACCACCAACGGTGAAGCTAGCGATGCATACAGCACAGAGCTACCAGCGAAATACCACGGCATGGAGCGCTTCGCTGCCCGTAAAGCGGTTGTTGCAGAGCTTGATGAGCTTGGTCTGCTTGAAGAAATCAAAGATCACGATCTGACTGTACCTTACGGCGACCGCGGTGGCGTGGTTATCGAGCCGATGCTAACTGACCAATGGTATGTCCGTGCTGCACCGCTTGCAGAAACAGCGACCAAGGCAGTGGAAGACGGCGAAATCCAGTTTGTTCCAAAGCAGTACGAAAACATGTACTTCTCTTGGATGCGCGATATCCAAGATTGGTGTATCTCTCGCCAGCTTTGGTGGGGCCACCGTATCCCGGCTTGGTACGATAACGACGGTAATGTCTATGTTGGCCGTACAGAAGAAGAAGTACGTGCAAACAACAATCTGGCACCGGTTGTGGTTCTACGCCAAGACGACGATGTGTTGGATACCTGGTTCTCATCAGCCCTTTGGACATTCGGTACGCAAGGTTGGCCAGAGCAAACAGATGATCTGAAAACCTTCCACCCGTCAGATGTACTGGTAACCGGTTTTGATATCATTTTCTTCTGGGTTGCCCGCATGATCATGATGACCATGTACTTCTGTAAAGATGAAAACGGCAAACCACAAGTACCATTCAAAACAGTTTATGTAACGGGCCTGATCCGTGACGAGAACGGCGACAAGATGTCGAAGTCGAAAGGTAACGTTCTTGATCCAATCGATATGATCGATGGTATCGGTCTTGAAGAGCTTGTAGAGAAACGCTGTGGCAACATGATGCAGCCAAAACTTGCCGCGAAGATCGAAAAGCAAACACGTAAAACTTTTGAAGACGGTATTGAACCTTACGGTACAGATGCCCTGCGTTTCACTCTCGCAGCAATGGCCTCAACGGGCCGTGACATCAACTGGGACATGAAACGCCTAGAGGGTTACCGTAACTTCTGTAACAAGCTTTGGAACGCAAGCCGTTACGTGCTGATGAACACGGAAGAGCAAGACTGCGGCTTCGGTGAAGGTGCTGAGCTTGAATACTCTCTAGCAGATAAGTGGATCGAATCTCAATTTGAACTCGCGGCTAAAGATTTCAATGCACACATTGAAAACTTCCGTCTAGACATGGCTGCTGGCACAATTTATGAGTTCATCTGGAACCAATTCTGTGACTGGTACCTAGAGCTAACTAAACCAGTATTGTGGAAAGGTAACGAAGCACAGCAACGTGCTACGCGTCGTACTTTGATCACTGTACTTGAGAAAACGTTACGCCTTGCACACCCAGTTCTGCCTTACATCACTGAATCTATCTGGCAGAGTGTTATGCCGCTAGTAGACGGTGTTGAAGGTGAAACAATCATGACTCAGGCGTTACCACAGTTCGACGAGTCTAACTTCGATGAGAACGCACTGGCAGATATTGAGTGGGTGAAAACCTTCATCACCTGCATCCGTAATCTACGTGCCGAGTACGACATCGCACCAAGCAAAGCGCTTGATGTGATGCTGAAAGTCGCTGACGAGAAAGATGCAGCACGCATCGAAGCCAACCGTACAGTACTGATGTCTCTTGCTAAGCTAGAAGGCATTAAGGTACTGGCTGACGGTGAACTTCTTGATGGCAAAGAGCTTCCAGCTTGTGCAACCGCACTGGTGGGTAAATCTGAGCTGATGATCCCGATGGCTGGCCTTATCGACAAAGATGCTGAACTTGCTCGCCTTGCGGGTGAAGTGAAGAAAACGGAAGGTGAGATCAAGCGTATCGAAGGCAAGCTAGGCAACGCAGGTTTCGTTGCCAAAGCACCGGAAGCCGTGGTAGCAAAAGAGCGCGAGAAGCTTGAAGGCTACAAAGAAACCTTGGTGAAACTGGCTGAACAGCAAGCGACTATCGCAGCCCTCTAATCGCTAACAAATACAAATCATTAAATAAAAGCCGGCCATGTGCCGGCTTTTTTCTTGCCTGCTCTCCCATAGCACCGGATATCCCCTTCCCCCCGATTAGATCAACGTAATCAGCCATAGCTCACACCTATCAAAGCGATAGATGATAATTAGTTGCAAGTGATAATGGTTATCACTACTATCTAGTTATCAACTGAGGGAGAGTCCACCATGAAAAAGACCATTAGCTTTGCCATTATCCACTTCTTTGTCGCATTTAGCGTTGCCTACTTACTGACGGGCGAGATCCTGATCAGCAGCCTGATCGCCATGATAGAGCCAATGGTCAATACGGTAGCTTTCTACTTCCATGAAAAAGCTTGGCAAACCAAAGCGCTGCTTCGCCGTGGCTATGCCAATCCGGGACGCAAAACCTTCAGCTTTGCAGTTGTCCACTTCAGCGTAGCGTTTGGTGTTGCCTACCTACTAACCGGAGATGTGTTGATTGGTAGTGTGATGGCAATGATTGAACCGGCTATCAATACCGTCGCCTACTACTTCCATGAGCGTATTTGGCAAAAGAAAACCGCCAAACAGGCAGCCAAAGAGGCTCTGGGGCACCTTGCCTGCCACCATGGTGAATTGCAGCAGTGCGCCGATGTCAGTGATATCTCGGTTGACAATGTTGCGAGAAGCAACTAATTTTGATTGCATCACGCAACCAAAAGAGTTTGATACATGGACGCCGTTACCCTCAGAGCCCAATCCCGCCTGCTCGTGCGGGAATTGGGAATGCTTGACCGCCAGTGCGGAAATCTTGATATTACCCCAGTCCAAGCCCACGCCTTGATTGAGCTGGAAGACCAACCACTGTCCGTCAACCAGCTTGCCGCCCGGCTTAAGGTAGATAAATCCAATGCCAGCCGAACCTGTGCCACCCTGCTCAATGCTGGCCTACTAACCACCCAGGCTGATCCAGAAGACGGTCGCAAGCAGCTCTCGCGCTTATCCGAGCAAGGCCAAGCGCTACTTGGCACCCTCAACCAGTCACTCAACCAGCAAGTGGCCCACTTCATGGCGCAACTCGATCAGGACGAAATAGACAGCCTGGCCCAAAGCCTGCAACGTTATACCAAAGCGATTCAAGCCAACAAACAACAGGAAGGCTATCAGTTACGGCTTCTAACTCCGCTTGATAACGCCGCTATGGCTGCAGTTGTACGCAGGGTATCAGACGAGCACGGCTTAACCGCCGATAAAGGCTATGGTGTGTCAGACCCGACT
The DNA here is from genome assembly GCF_052873815.1 of Photobacterium sp. DNB23_23_1. Taxonomy (NCBI): domain Bacteria; kingdom Pseudomonadati; phylum Pseudomonadota; class Gammaproteobacteria; order Vibrionales; family Vibrionaceae; genus Photobacterium; species Photobacterium sp. DNB23_23_1. Next base: position 11,506 of record NZ_JBNNXT010000011.1, read on the forward strand.
CTGGATGCGCTCAGCGAGGTCTACAGCGCGCCTGGCTGCGCATTTTGGGTGGTAGAGAGGGACAATCGTATCCTTGGCGGCGGAGGGATCGCGGCCTTAGCGGGAGAAGAAGGAGTATGTGAACTGCAAAAGATGTATTTCTTACCGGAGTTACGGGGTAAAGGCTTCGCCCGGCGGATCGCCGCCACAGCACTGAAATTTGCCCGTCAGCAGCAATACAAGGCATGCTACCTCGAAACCACCGCCTCACTGCAGGCTGCCATCAACTTGTATCTGGGATTGGGTTTTGTCCGGATCCCCCACGCCATGGGACAGACCGGCCACGATGCCTGCGAAGTCAGGATGCTGAAAACACTCTAGTGCTGAAATAGCTGCTGAAGACAAAAAAAGCCGGCTACAAGCCAGCTTTTCAACGTTATCAAAGTGCAGTTATACCAATCTGGATAAGTCGTTGATCAAGTATTTACACTAGAAAAACCGTTGTTATCAAGGCAGATATTGCAGTAACAAGTGACTCTAGTTACAAAATATCTAACGCAGAGAACAGCGGTTTTAACCAGCAAGGCTGATCAAATATTTATGTAGGTTGGTATTATGGCAGGCGAAGATTACTCTTCGTCTTCACCCTCTTCTTCATCGTCTTCGCCCGACTCGAAGTAAGTGCCCCAACCGTCGTAATCGATGTTGTGCTTCTCAGCCAGTTGGATCAGTTTATCAGCCTGCTCATCAATAACCTCTGCATTCAGCGCAGATTCCATCACGGCATCAAAACACACCACTTTGCCACCACCGTCTTCCGGTGCCAACTCAAGCTCTTCCGCTTCCAGCACTTCAAAGCCCATTTTGAAAGCTTCAACAGCTGCAGCTTCAAGCTCTTCAAAAGTATCGGCTGAGAAATGGTGCTCGATGGTGTAAAGCGCATCAGGCACACTGCCATCTTCTAGCAACGCCGCAATAATTTCGCGCGTTTCTTCCTTCTGCTCTTCGATCAGTTCTGCATAAGACATGGGGAAACTCCACCTATGGAATAAATTCGAACGCAAATATCGCATGGATCGCAATAAAATACCAAGTGAAATCTCCCTAGTTTGAAAACTTGATATTTATCAAACTAACCGCCGATTTATTCCGCCACACAATGGCTCTGGGAAATGCATAATATTCCCCAATATGCGCTTCAAGCGAATAAACACAAAACCCTCAATAGCATATTCACCCACAAAACTCAGAGAAATACCCTAAGCCGCCTATTTAGCGATGGACAGGCGATATGAAAGGGCGGGAAAAGTGTGAACAATCCCAAAGATATACTGCGCCTAGCGGCATAAAATTCACTGGCAACAAGCCAATAGAGCCACGGCAAAGACTGATGGCCATTAATAAGCATACGAGAGATACGATCATGAGTAACTTCTACCACGGCCTTGAGCCTGGGAGGCGGCGCCGTAATCAGCTGCGTCGTCCCCGTAGGACACTCACCAACCTTACATTCGCATTGGACAGCGTTCCGCTGTCGGGGATCACTTCCCCTCCCTTTGCGGTGTCAGGGAGTGAGTATACGGCTTCGACACCTCACCCAACGTTGACACCCCGATCCCGCCTGTTTCGACAGCAAGGATAAACAACCTGTAAACCATTCCCGTTAGCAACTTGCTAATGCCTGGTTCTGCCTGCTCCGGCGTCATGTCCGGCGAGTCCCGTCATGCCTGACGACAGGCCTGGTAGATGAATCACCCTTGTGCTGAATGTACAAGGGCAAGGAGATAACAATGACAACCGAAACAATGAAACAGGAACAGAAAAGCGGCTTTTTTGCCAATTTTAAATTCCCTTCTGCTTACACCATTTTATTTGCTCTTATTGCCCTCGTCGCATTAATGACCTGGATTGTACCTGCTGGTCAGTACGACCGTGTAATGAATGACGATTTAGGCCGAGAGGTCCCAGTAACCGGAACTTATCAATCCGTAGAAAGTAACCCGCAAGGCGTGGTCGACGTCCTGCTGGCCCCCATTGATGGCTTCTACGATCACAACACTTATGAAGCCGCGGCAATCGATGTTTCACTATTTATATTGGTAATCGGTGGCTTCCTCGGCCTCGTCACCAAGACTGGTGCAATTGATGCCGGTATCGAACGGGTAACCGCGCGCTTACAAGGGCGTGAAGAAATGATGATACCGATACTGATGGCGCTGTTTGCCGCAGGCGGTACTGTCTACGGTATGGCGGAAGAGTCACTGCCATTCTACACACTGTTGGTGCCTGTCATGATGGCCGCCCGCTTTGACCCTGTCGTTGCCGCTGCTACAGTACTACTCGGTGCCGGTATAGGTACTCTGGGATCAACCATCAACCCGTTTGCCACCGTTATCGCGGCCAACGCTGCGGGCATCCCATTCACCGATGGCATCATGCTTCGCATCGCCATGTTGGTAGTCGGCTGGTTGATCTGTGTTGCCTATGTTATGCGCTATGCAAAAATGGTTCGCGCCGACAAAACTAAATCGATTGTCTACGACAAATACGAAGAGAACAAAGCCCACTTCTTGGGTAACCAATCTGGCGAAATGCTGGAATTCACAACGACCCGTAAAGTCATTTTGGCTATCTTCGCCGCTTCATTCGGTATCATGATTTACGGCGTAGCTGTTGCAGGATGGTGGATGGCTGAGATTTCAGGCATGTTCCTGGCTTCAACCATCATCATCGGCTTGATTGCCCGCATGAGCGAAGAAGAATTCACGTCAAGCTTCATCGACGGTGCTCGAGACCTACTGGGTGTTGCTCTTATCATCGGTATCGCTCGCGGTATTGTGGTGATTATGGACCGCGGTATGATCACAGACACCATCCTCAATACTGCAGAGCATGCAGTGACTGGTCTGTCTTCAATCGTATTCATCAACGTCATGTACTGGCTAGAGATCCTGCTGTCGTTCTTAGTACCTTCATCATCAGGTCTGGCGGTATTGACCATGCCGATTATGGCACCGTTGGCTGACTTTGCCGGTGTAAGCCGCGACCTTGTCGTAACGGCATACCAATCAGCATCGGGTATTGTGAACCTAATGACACCAACATCAGCAGTGGTAATGGGTGGCTTGGCTATTGCTCGAGTCCCTTATGTACGCTGGGTAAAATGGGTGGCGCCACTACTAGGTATCCTAACGGTGCTGATCATGGCGATGCTGAGTGTCGGTGCCATGCTGTAAATAACAATCTACCTTTCGATCTTGCTTGTTTCGCCGCCCCTTTTGGGGCGGCTTTTTTATCTTATACCGACCATACCGCCAACCACGAAAGCACAATAAGCTGTCGTACAACCCCGCATAACAACGAGCGAGCTAGCTCGACCGTCACCGAACTTATATTCCACCGCCCTTAAAGATTTTTAAAGAAAATATAAATAAAACACCATAAAAACGACACCTGTTATTTTTAAACTCATACCAAAAAATCAATCAACGGATAAAAACCACAAATAAACCTGTGTGGATAAATTACAAAAAAGCACTCACATCAAATAAAAAGAAAAATATTTGTTACTAACACAGTAACATTCCAATTATTTTTATATAGACAAACACTTTTAATGCATAAGATTATAGCTTTTACATTACAACAACATGAATATTTCTGAATAAGATTCCACCACCACCACCTAACATGATAAAAAACAAATAGATAAGAAAGTCACAGCCACTTAAAACCTAATGAAAATACATAAATACCCATGCATGTAATCCAGTGACAACTGCATTAAAAATGTTAACAAATCAAATATATAGCGTTACCAGCTTAATAATAAAAGTGTGATAGACCTCTAAGACTCCCCCCCCCTTTGGGGTAAAATGAAACCCAGATACGAAAGCAAAGAAATAAATAACTTCTTACTTTGCAATAAAATAAATACAGCCAAAAAAATTGGCAATAAATAAAGAGAGATACGATCATGAGTAAGTTCTACGTAGGTTCTGAAATAGGTCAATTACGCCGCGTTCTTATCCACCGTCCAGAGCGTGCGCTAACTCACCTAACTCCATCAAACTGTCACGATCTACTATTTGATGATGTATTAGCGGTTGAGCGCGCTGGCCAAGAGCACGACGTATTTGCTAACACACTACGTGAGCAAGGTGTTGAAGTCATGCTTCTTGGTGATTTGCTAGCAGATACGCTAGAAGTGCCAGAAGCAAAAGATTGGCTTCTTCAAACGCAAATCTCTGACTACCGCCTAGGTATTGCATTTGCTAACGATGTACGTTGCTTCCTTGCAGACCTACCAAGCAAAGAGTTATCTTCCATTCTTCTTGGCGGTCTTAGCTATGCTGAGCTACCAATTCAGTCTTCTTCAATGATGCAAGGCATGCACGAGCCAACTGACTTCATCATTGAGCCACTACCAAACCACCTATTTACTCGCGACACATCTTGCTGGGTATACGGCGGTGTCTCTATCAACCCAATGGCGAAAGCAGCCCGTCAACGTGAGACAAACCACGTTCGCGCTATCTACCGCTGGCACCCAACCTTCGCAGGCCAGGACTTCATCAAGTACTTCGGCGACGAAGAGAAGATGTACGACAACTCGACTATCGAAGGCGGTGACGTACTGGTTATCGGTAAAGGCGCAGTCCTTATCGGTATGTCTGAGCGCACAACACCACAAGGTGTTGAGCAGCTAGCATCAAGCTTATTCAAGCACGGTGAAGCCAAGCAAGTTATTGCAATGCAACTACCTAAACACCGCTCTTGCATGCACCTAGATACTGTTATGACGCACATGCGTGAAGATACCTTCTCTGTTTACCCAGAAGTTGTACGTAAAGACGTTCAGTGCTGGAGCCTAACTGGCGACGAATCTGGCGCAGTCAAAGTGAAGGAAGAAGGTTACTTCGTGACCGCTATCGAGAAAGCACTAGGCGTAGACAAACTAAACCTAATCACGACAGGCGGCGACAGCTTCGAAGCAGAGCGCGAGCAGTGGAACGATGCGAACAACGTACTGACAGTGAAACCAGGTGTGGTTATTGGTTACGAACGTAACACTTACACCAACGAGAAGTACGACAAGGCTGGTATCACAGTACTGCCTATCCCAGGTGACGAACTAGGCCGCGGCCGTGGTGGCGCTCGCTGCATGAGCTGCCCAATCGAGCGTGACGGTATCTAATACCGAGGCCATTTGCCTAACCTGACAGCCGGTGCTCAGCACCGGCCACCAAACAGCAAGACCTCTCAGAATCCAGGCGAAAAGCCAAATAAAACACAATAACTGAGAGTAAACCAAGAGAGACGATCACATGACCAAGCAAACTGTTGTAGTAGCACTGGGCGGCAATGCCCTGCTTCGCCGCGGCGAGCCACTCGAAGCCGATGTCCAACGCCAGAACATTGCCAAAGCGGCACAGACGATCGCGGAGATTGGCAAGGATTACAACGTTGTTCTCGTGCACGGCAATGGTCCACAGGTTGGCCTGCTAGCGCTACAAGGGTTGGAGTACAAAAAAGTTAACCCATACCCATTGGACGTACTAGGTTCAGAAACCCAAGGCATGATTGGCTACATGCTGATGCAAGAACTGAAAAACCTACTGCCGGAGCAAGATGTCTCCTGCATGCTAACCCAGATGACTGTAGACCCGAACGATCCGGCCTTTGCAGATCCAACCAAGCCTATCGGTCCGGTCTACGAAGAAGCCGAAGCCCGTGAAATGGCGGAAAAATACCACTGGACAGTCAAGCCTGACGGTCAGTACTTCCGTCGCGTGGTACCAAGCCCACTACCAACCGGTATTGTCGAAAGCGATGCAATCACGACCTTGATCAAACAAGAGCACCTCGTGATCTGCACTGGTGGCGGCGGTATCCCGGTCAAAAAAGAAAATGGCAAATTGGTTGGTGTAGAAGCGGTTATCGACAAAGACATGTCTGCGGCATACCTTGCCCAGCAGCTTAATGCCGACGCCCTGCTGATCTTGACCGATGCCGATGCAGTTTACCTGGACTGGGGTAAACCAACCCAGAAAGCACTGCGTAGCACCACCCCACGTGAACTGGCTCAGTATGCCTTTGATGCTGGCTCCATGGGACCAAAAATCGATGCCTCCTGCAAGTTCATCGAAAAAGGCGGCAAGCTGGTTGGGATCGGTGCCCTTGCAGATGGCCTAGCCATCCTAAAAGGTGAAGCCGGCACAAATATTATTGCAGAATAAGAGAATACTTATTCACAAATCATACGTAATGCGTTAAACAATACATAATAACTTCCGGTCGTGGGGCAGATTCATTAAACCCTGCCCCCTCCGGCCAGAGAGATACAGATTCAGAGAGGATAACATCATGGCTTTTAACCTTCGCAACCGTAACTTCCTAAAACTACTAGACTTCACTCCTCGTGAGATTCAACACATGCTAGATCTATCTGCTGAGTTGAAAAAAGCGAAGTACAACGGTTACGAGCAACCTCGCCTAACAGGTAAGAACATCGCGCTAATCTTTGAAAAATCATCAACGCGTACTCGCTGTGCATTCGAAGTAGCGGCATTCGACCAAGGCGCTAAAGTGACTTACTTAGGCCCATCGGGCTCTCAAATCGGTCACAAAGAGTCAATGAAAGATACAGCACGTGTACTAGGTCGTATGTACGATGGTATCGAGTACCGTGGCTTTGGTCAGGAAATCGTTGAAGAACTAGGTGCACACGCAGGCGTTCCTGTATGGAACGGCCTAACAGACGAATTCCACCCAACACAAATCCTAGCTGACTTCCTGACTATGATGGAGCACGGCCGTGGTAAACAACTGCACGAAATCACTTTCGCTTACCTAGGCGATGCTCGTAACAACATGGGTAACTCACTAATGGTTGGCGCTGCGAAAATGGGCATGGACATCCGTCTAGTGGCACCAAAAGCGTTCTGGCCTGAAGAAGCGCTTGTTGCACAATGTCGCGAAATCGCAGAAGAAACTGGCGCAAAAATCACTCTGACTGAAGACGTGCAAGAAGGCGTTCAGGGCTGTGACTTCCTATACACTGACGTATGGGTATCTATGGGTGAAGCGAAAGAAGCGTGGGCTGAGCGTATCAACCTCATGCTACCTTACCAAGTAAACATGGATATGCTTAAAGCAACCGGTAACCCACATGTGAAATTCATGCACTGCCTACCTGCTTTCCACGGTGAAGACACAACCGTAGGTAAAGAGCTAGCTCAAGAATACCCAATGCTGAAAGACGGCGTTGAAGTAACCGACGAAGTGGTTGAATCTAAGCACTCTATCGTCTTCGATGAAGCAGAAAACCGCATGCACACAATCAAAGCAATCATGGTTGCCACGCTAGGTCAGTAATCGACTCTCTTGAGTGTAATTACTCTCAAGCCCATACCGGCCTTCGGGCCGGTATTTTTTTATGCCCCTCCCCATTCTTCGCTTTCTACTTTCGAAAATAAACCCTTACAGAACACAGGGTTAGTTCACCTTTTCTAGCCCGAAAAACACCCACGAAAAGTGCATAAAGTTCCACTAAATGAATACTTTAGGCAAACGCTTGCGTTCGCTAGAAATGGGGGTATAATCCTTCGCAATTTGTCTAGAGAGAGATAAAAAATGCGCCCGTCTTTTCAGCTAAACCTGATGACCCTACACCGACTTTCGGTGCAGGCGCCGTTTTTTGTTTTTCCTGTTTTTGTAAAAAAAGCCTCCTTTGTTAAGGGGGCTTTTTTTTGCCGGCTGCCCACGCCAGCGGGCACCTGTCGTTCATCATCGTAATTAAAAGGGAAGAGAAGCCATGGCGAATTCGCTGTTTCAAAAGCACATCATCTCCATTCCGGAACTGAGCCGTAGTGAGCTTGAGCTAGTAGTAGAGACTGCCGGTAAATTGAAAGCCGATCCGAACCCTGAACTTCTAAAAAACAAGGTCGTTGCAAGTTGTTTCTTCGAGCCATCTACCCGTACCCGCCTATCTTTTGAAACCGCTATCCAGCGCCTAGGCGGTACCGTGATTGGCTTTGACAACGGCGGTAACACGTCACTGGCGAAGAAAGGTGAAACCCTTGCTGACTCGGTCCAGGTAATCTCCTCATATGTTGACGCTTTCGTTATGCGCCACCCGCAAGAAGGTGCCGCTCGCCTGGCTTCTGAATTTTCAAACAATGTCCCAGTGATTAATGGTGGTGACGGTGCCAACCAACACCCAACCCAGACCCTGCTGGATCTGTTCACTATCTACGAAACTCAAGGTACGCTGGATAACCTCAATGTCGCTTTCGTCGGTGACCTGAAATACGGGCGTACAGTCCACTCCCTGACCCAAGCACTTGCTAAGTTTAACAACGTGAAATTCTTCTTCATTGCACCTGAGATTCTGGCAATGCCAGATTACATCTGCGAAGAATTGGACGAAGCAGGCATCAGCTACAGCGTACACAGCGCAATGGAAGAAGTCATTCCTGAGCTGGATATCCTGTACATGACCCGCGTCCAGAAAGAGCGCTTCGACGAATCGGAATACGCCCACATGAAAGCGGCTTATATCCTAACTGCACCGATGCTGACCGATGCCCGTAGCAATATGAAAGTACTGCACCCGCTACCACGCATTGACGAAATCACCACTGACGTCGACAAAACAAAACATGCTTACTTCTTCCAGCAAGCAGAAAACGGTGTCTACGCACGTCAAGCCCTACTGGCACTGGTCCTAAACGAAGCAATCTAAGCAGGAGAAAGAACAATGACGAAGGAAACACAACTACAGGTTGAAGCGATAAAGAACGGTACGGTTATCGACCATATTCCTGCAAATATTGGCATCAAGGTGCTAAAACTGTTCAAAATGCACAAGACTAACCAGCGCGTCACTGTAGGCCTTAACCTGCCTTCTTCAGCGCTAGGCGGCAAAGATTTGATTAAGATCGAAAACATCTTTATCAGTGAAGAGCAAGCGAGCCAACTGGCACTGTATGCGCCACAAGCAACGGTCAACCAAATCGAAAACTACGAAGTCGTGAAGAAACTGACCCTTGCGCTACCTGAGCAAATTAATGCGATATTCAAATGCCCAAACTCCAACTGTATCTCGCATGGTGAGCCCGTCGACAGCAGCTTCAAAGTCGTCACCAAAAAAGAAGATATCCAGCTTAAGTGTAAGTATTGCGAAAAAGTGTTTTCACGCGAAATCATGACTGAGAACAACTAAGCAAAGATTGAAAACATCGCTAACCAGCTGAAAAGCTGTCTCATTAGCGACATTTCCTGCCTAAGTAAAAAGAAAGCCTGCTCAACTTTGAGCAGGCTTTTTTATTCTCATTTCCGACCATCCCCCGCTTCTCTCTTACTCACTACCTTTATTATTCCGGCCCCATATGCCGACACGAAAAAACTATAAAAATAAGGCTAGTAAAATGAGAAATATTGCGCACCTAGTAAAAGCAGTCAGGTGCCTGCTTGCCCGCCCCTGTCATATCTGTATTACCGCCGTCACCCTGTCTGGCTGTGTGGCCAGCAATGGTCCGGTCCAGCAAACCTACCAGCATTCAGCCAACGAAATGGTGGTAATCGGGGTTCCGATGCTGCTGGGCGGCTTTGGCTCCGCTGTTCCCATCAATAATGACTATATGATCACTGCCAAGCATGTGGCCCAACTGTCCTGGGATACGGGTGTCATCTACCACCCAGCCTGTGACTTGGCTTTGGTCCCTCGCTCCTCGAATGCCCAACCGACCTGGGGATTAATTTACCCCGATCAGACCGTTATCCACCATGGTCACTCCCTAGTAGGTACCGCTGTTAGCGGTGAAGGTAGATACATCCAGGATGTCGTCGATACCACTACCGACTGCCTCTACTCGCTCAGTGATGCTCCTGTAATGTCGGGCATGAGTGGCGGGCCGGTATTCAATGCCGATGGAGAGATCGCCGGGATCACCGTGGCCATCGTCGACAATCCGGAAGAATTGCAGAATCTGCAACCGGCAATCCGCTACAGCCAATTTGTCCCCTCACCACTGATCTTTGACTGGCTGGACGCTCTGGGTATTGAGGTTCAATCGGCCAGCACCGAGCTCGCTGGAATTAAGGTCTCGGACTACGTCAGCCAGCTCAACCGTCCGAGTACAGAAGACATTCAAGTTGCCAGCAATACCTCAGATACCACCTCGGAGGCTCAAGCAAACAGCTCACAACGCCGCGCTCTTCTACCTGTAACCCAAGACAGTACCTACTCAACAAACAACCTGTCAGGGCTTAACTTCCCCGAAGAAAACGACGGTGTGGCAGCGAACCAGTCCCAGCAGGAAATCAAGTTAAATCCTCGGACCCTTCTAGATCGTTCGGGATATAATTCCTCATTCTAACCATGTAGATGGCGTTTTGTTTTGGTGATAGGGGTCAATAAATTACGGTTGCATTGTTGATATGATGCCATTGCAAGATTATGCAATCAAGGCATTATATCTTGCCAACCTGCAGCCCATTACTCGCATCGTAAAGAAGCACAGACTTCCCGAACAATAAGCCAATGCGAGGGCTGTCCACGAGATACGATCAAAGACCCAACAGAATAACAAGGAGTTGCCCGTGAGTGGATACAGTATGCACGGAGCGATAGACGCTTTCTGTCAAGAAGAAAGCATGACTTCCGCCTGTAAGCGATTATTGCAGCAACAAAGCTTCTCAACCCAAGATGATATCCGCACACAGCTTATCGATATGGGTTTTGAAGATGTCAGCCAATCTACCGTGTCCCGCCTGTTATCAAGGCTGGGCGTGGCAAAAGTGCCGAATGCCTACGGTAAGAAGGTCTACTGCCTGACAGTGGAAAGCGAGCCGGTACAAGTCGGCTCATCGATTGCTTCCCAGATCGAATTTATCACCCACAACCAGCTCGTCGTAGTGGTAAAAACCCACCCCGGCGGTGCCCAGCTCGTCGCTCGGCTGATCGACATCCAACCGCATGCCGAGATCCTCGGTACTGTGGGGGGGAACGACACCGTGATGATCGCACCGAAAGATATCTCTCGTATTGACGAGTGTGAAAAAGTGGTCAAGGCAAGACTTGGGATCCCAGCCTAAAACCGGTTTTCCCTAGAGCCGACCTGTTACCGACCGCTAGGGATAAAGGCAGCCAAAGTCCAACCGTGCTGCCTTTTCAACCCGCTTACCTGAAACCCTTTGACCTCTTCGTCAATGGGTTGCAAACTAGACCTCTAACGATGACCTAACATAATTAAAGTAAGGACAAGTAATGACTCAAGTACTTCACACAGAGCAGGCTCCAGCTGCAATCGGCCCTTATGTACAGGGTGTTGACCTAGGTAACATGGTTCTGACTTCAGGCCAGATCCCGGTGAACCCTGAAACCGGTGAAGTGTCTGACGATATCGCTGAGCAAGCTCGCCAGTCACTAGAAAACGTTAAGGCGGTTGTTGAGTCATCTGGCCTAAAAGTGGCTGATATCGTAAAAATGACGGTATTTGTGAAAGACCTTAACGACTTCGCTACCGTTAACGAAGTGTACGGCAAGTTCTTTGACGAGCACAATGCCCCTTACCCTGCGCGTTCTTGCGTTGAAGTTGCTCGCCTACCAAAAGATGTGAAGATTGAAATCGAAGCGATTGCTGTTCGTAAATAGTCGCTTTTTGATTCGCTATTAAAGCGTACAAAAAAGCTGCCTTCAGGCAGCTTTTTTGTTTCTATCACAACTTATAGTCCTATAGCGCTAAGCATTCGCCAAAGCCAATACCAGCACCTGCGGGAACCAAGCGGTAAACAAGTGAGGCTCTTGATCTAATGCTGCTAGGAGCTCACTCTGAGCCCACCAGCGATAAGCCAACACTTCTTCTGGATTCGGGTTAATCACGATGTCAGAGGCCGGTGCCATCAGGACATGGTCCAGTTCGTGTTCAACTAAATCATTATCCAGTTCAGCACGATAGACAAAGCTTGCCACATCAGACAACGTCCGAATATCGACAATCCCCATCTCTTCTTCAAGCCGGCGGATCCCTGCCTGTGCCATCGACTCGCCCAGGCGTGGGTGTGAGCAGCAAGTATTGGTCCACAACCCGCCACTGTGGTATTTACCCAATGCACGTTGGTGCATCAGAAACTCACGCTCATTGCCACCGTCCCGGTACAACAAGACCGAAAACGCCAGATGAAGGACACCATCCCGGTGAGCCTGCATTTTTTCCTGAACGCCAAGCTCCCTGCCTTGCGGATCGACCAATATTACCTGTTCTTCAATCATGGTGTTTTCATCTACATACAATACCAACCTAAATTAAGTCTAGATCAAAGACTTATCTTGGTTGGTAAAAACAAAAAGGACACGCACAGGCATGTCCTTCATCAGTCATATTTTGGCTAACAGCCTAATCGATTACTTTGTCGAGCGGCGCGTCGCCTCAGCATTTAGCTCATCCAGTTTAGCCGCCATCATATCGCGACACTGGTTCGATAGTGCTCGGACATCTTCTTTTGTCATACCGTCTACCGGTACGGGTGGTAGCATCTCAACGATCACCACACCGTTGTCCCATTTGTTCAGCTTAACATTTTCCGTGCTACTACACACAATCGGCACAACTGGCACACCAGCAGAGATCGCGGCATGGAAGGCGCCAGTTTTGAACGGCAGTAAACCACGACCACGCGAGCGGGTACCTTCAGGGAACATCCAAATAGAGACATTGCGCTGTTTAATTTGCTCAACCACCTGGCCGATTGTACCGACAGCCTTACTGCGGTTAGCTCGGTCAATGAGGATATTACCGGTTAACCAATAAAGCTGACCAAAGAAAGGCATCCACGAGATGCTTTTCTTACCCACGGTCACGGTTCTTGGTTGGATAGCACCAGAGACGGTAAACAAATCATAATTGTTCTGGTGATTCGCTAAATATACGCTTGGAACGGGCTGCTCGCCATCAGGGTAACGAAATTCCAGCTTAATACCGAAGATACGGGCCATCTTGCAGAAATGGCGACCGACAATATAAACATTCTTAGGGTTACGCGGGCTTAGCAGACAATAGCCACAACCGAATACAAACATGACAACAGTAAACACTACTACAGCAATCATGCGCAATACAAATAACATCAGACTCTCCTCAGCGTACAAGCGTTCGCTAGTATACTTAGGCTGCGGGAAAAAACACCTTTTATGTTCAGAAATTAGACCACATCCTACCTCTTTCTGCTCCGAACTACTGGAAAAGGCCCAACAAAAAGCCCTCCGTCTGGAGGGCTTGAATCATGGCTCATCCACCTAACTTATTCTTCCGATGTTTGCGGTGAATCTATTTCAAAGCGAGTCACACGCTGCAGGCCACGTGGCAACATGCTACCCCGTCGGCCGCGCTCACCACGGAAGTTATCCAGATCAGCAGGCTTGAGCCCCAGCTTGCGCTTGCCAGCATATAGTGTCAGGTGACTGCCTTTCGGTAGCACAACTAATTGTGACAAAAACTCTTCCCGCGACTTCGAGCGGGCCGCTGGAATATTGATGATCTTATTGCCTTTCCCCTTGCCCAGCTGAGGCAACTCTTTGATCGGGAACAACAGCATCCGGCCTTCGTTGGTAATGGCGAGGATCTCGTCATTGTCCAAGTCCGCAATACACTGCGGCGGTACCACCTCGGCATTTTCAGGAACCGTCAGCAACGCTTTACCGTTCTTGTTCTTCGACACCATGTCACTGCATTTACAGATGAAGCCGTATCCTGCATCCGACCCCATCAACCATAGCTGATCATCATCAGACATCATGACCTGACGGATATGGCTCCCCGGTGTCAGGTTCAAACGACCAGTGACCGGTTCACCTTGGCTACGGGCTGATGGTAGGCTATGGGACTCAAGCGCATAGCTGCGACCATCCGACCCAAGGAAAACGGCAGGTTGATTGCTCTTGCCACGGGTATGGGCGAGATAGCCATCTCCCGATTTGTAGCTTAAGGAAGTAGGGTCAACCTCATGCCCCTTGGCATGGCGAACCCAACCTTTTTCAGACAACACAACCGTGATAGCTTCAGACGGGATCAGCTCACGCTCGGTCAGCGCCTTAGCTTCTTCTCGCTCAACCAATGGCGAGCGGCGGTCATCGCCATACTTCTCGGCATCGGCCAAGATTTCTTTTTTGATCAAGGTGTTTAAACGACGCTCTGAGCCCAGTAGCTTCTCAAGGTGATCACGCTCTTTCGATAGCTCATCCTGTTCACCACGGATCTTAATTTCTTCCAGTTTGGCCAACTGGCGAAGCTTGATTTCTAAGATCGCATCAGCTTGGATGGCTGACAGGTCGAAACGAGACATCAACTCGGCTTTCGGATCATCCTCGGTACGGATGATTTCAATAACCTCATCAATATTAAGGTAAGCCGCCAACAAACCCTCAAGGATATGTAAACGGGCATTCACCTTGTCCAAACGATGCTGCAAGCGACGGCGCACCGTGGTACGGCGGAATTCGATCCACTCAGAAACGATCTGCACCAGCCCCTTAACCTGCGGACGACCATCAAGGCCTAGCATGTTGAGGTTAACACGGAAACTCTTTTCCAAATCGGTAGAGGCAAACAGGTGGTTCATCAACTGCTCGCTATCGACCCGATTTGAACGTGGCACAATCACAATACGGGTCGGGTTTTCATGATCCGACTCATCACGCAAGTCTTCAACCATCGGCAGTTTCTTGGCGCGCATCTGGCTGGCGATCTGCTCCAATAGCTTCGAGCCCGACACTTGGTGTGGCAAAGCGGTGATCACGATATCTCCGCTTTCCTTGTGCCATACCGCACGCATTCTGATACTACCGCGGCCAGTGCGGTAGACCTTTTTAAGATCGGTTTTCGAGGTGATGATTTCGGCTTCAGTTGGGTAATCCGGCCCTTGGACAAACTCCATGACCTCGTCAAGTTCCGCTTTCGGATTCTCAATCAGGTGTACAGCGGCATTGGCCACCTCACGGGTATTGTGCGGCGGGATATCCGTTGCCATCCCCACGGCAATACCGGTTACGCCATTGAGCAAGATATGCGGCAGGCGGGCAGGCAGCATCTTCGGCTCTTTCATCGTGCCGTCAAAGTTCAAGCCCCAGTCAACCGTGCCTTGGCCCAGCTCAGCAAGCAAGACTTCAGAAAAGCGCGACAGGCGAGATTCGGTATAACGCATCGCGGCGAAGGATTTCGGATCGTCCGGAGCACCCCAGTTACCCTGGCCGTCCACCAGCGGGTAGCGGTAGGAGAAAGGCTGCGCCATCAAGACCATGGCTTCATAACATGCCGAGTCACCGTGCGGGTGGTACTTACCCAGTACATCACCGACAGTACGTGCCGACTTCTTATATTTCGCGGTTGCCGATAAGCCCAGCTCGGACATCGCATAGATAATGCGGCGCTGAACAGGCTTGAGGCCATCACCGATGAACGGCAAGGCACGATCCATGATCACGTACATGGAGTAATTGAGGTAGGCATCTTCGGTAAACTTCCGTAGCGGAAGCTGTTCTACGCCATCCATTGAGACATCAGTCATCGTTGGGTATTCCGTTTATATTTCTAGTCCGGGCGCATTGCATCCTCGGGCTATCAAATCATCAGGCAAGGCCCGCCACTATACAAGACAGTACTGGCAGGCCCGGTCAATCACACTTCGGCCATATCGCCTTTGCTCTGCAGCCAGTGGCGGCGGTCTTCCGCACGCTTCTTACCCAGCAACATATCCATCATCTCGTTGGTCTGCTCATCATCATCGATAGTCAGCTGAACCAGGCGACGAGTATTCGGATCCATGGTGGTTTCGCGCAGCTGAAGCGGATTCATCTCACCCAGTCCTTTAAAGCGCTGGACGTTGACCTTACCACGCTTGTTGCTAAGGCGATCGAGGATCCCGTCTTTCTCGGCGTCATCCAAGGCGTAATACACTTCCTTGCCAAGATCAATCCGGTACAGTGGCGGCATGGCGATATACACATGGCCAGCACGAACCAGAGACTCGAAGTGACGGACAAACAGAGCGCACAGCAAGGTTGCAATGTGCAAACCATCCGAGTCGGCATCAGCAAGAACGCAAATCTTACCGTAGCGCAAGCCACTAAGATCATCACTGTCCGGGTCGATACCCAATGCCACAGAAATATCATGCACTTCCTGCGAGGCCAGCACCTGATCGGCAGAGACTTCCCAGGTGTTCAAAATCTTACCGCGCAGCGGCATAATAGCCTGGAATACACGGTCACGGGCCTGCTTGGCCGAGCCGCCTGCCGAGTCACCCTCGACCAAGAACAGTTCAGTTCGGGACAAATCCTGCTGCGAACAGTCTGCCAGCTTACCCGGCAATGCTGGACCAGAAGCGACCTTCTTACGTACCACCTTCTTGCTGGCGCGCATCCGGCGATGGGCATTGGCAATACACACCTCTGCCAACTGCTCGGCAAGTTGCGGACGCTCGTTCAACCACAGGCTGAAGGCATCTTTTACCACACCAGAGACAAATGCCGCACACTGGCGCGATGATAAGCGCTCTTTAGTCTGGCCGGCAAATTGTGGATCCTGCATTTTCACCGACAACACATAGGCACAGCGGTCCCAAATGTCATCTGCTGTCAACTTCACGCCACGAGGCAACAAGTTGCGGAACTCACAGAATTCACGCATGGCATCAAGCAGCCCCTGACGCAGGCCGTTAACATGGGTACCACCTTGAGCCGTTGGAATAAGGTTAACGTAACTTTCGGTGATCAACTCACCGCCTTCCGGCAGCCATAGCAACGCCCAATCAGCCGCTTCAGTCTGGCCGCTGAAGACACCGGTAAACGGCTCTTCCGGCAGCAGGGTATAACCCTTGACACCTTCAGCCAAGTAGTCCTTCAATCCGTCTTCGTAACACCAACGGATGGTTTCATCATTGGTTTTGTCGGTAAAGACAATTTCCAGTCCCGGGCAAAGCACCGCTTTGGCCTTGAGGTTGCTTTTCAGGCGAGAGACAGAGAACTTCGGGCTGTCAAAATACTTAGGATTTGGCCAGAAATGGACACTGGTTCCTTTGGCACGGCGACCGCAAGTTCCAATCACTTCCAGTTCACTGACCTTATCACCGTTTTCAAACGCGATCTGGTAGAGCTGGCCGTCACGTTTCACCGTGACTTCTACCCGGTTAGACAGGGCGTTGACTACCGAGATCCCAACCCCGTGCAAACCACCAGAGAACTGGTAGTTTTTGCCTGAGAATTTACCACCGGCGTGAAGCTTGCATAGGATCAGCTCGACCCCAGAAACCCCTTCCTCAGGGTGGATATCTACTGGCATCCCCCGTCCGTCATCAATCACTTCCAGCGACTGATCCGCATGAAGAATGACCTCTACCTTGCGGGCATGGCCAGCCAAGGCTTCATCGACACTGTTATCGATGACTTCCTGGCCAAGGTGGTTTGGCCGTACCGTGTCGGTATACATCCCCGGACGGCGGCGTACTGGCTCAAGGCCATTTAGAACCTCTATGGCTCCAGCGTTATAGCTTTGATCTGTCATAATTACGGAAAGTTACGGAATAATTTTTGGCCACAATAGTCAGTAACCCCAGCTCGGTTGTCAAGCTGGGGTCGAAAATGGGGCCCACAAATGTGAGTCGAATTTGATCCAAGTCGGGACAAATACCTCTCAAGCAACAAGTGCTCGGAAGGTATTACAATCCCAAGAATTGAATGATTTTTTCAGGATAACGATCAAATCCGACAAAACTATGATCCCCTTCGGGCTCAACGGTTTGCCGGCAGGACGAGTATCTCTCGACAGCCTGGCGGTAATCCAGTACTTCGTCACCTTCTTGTTGCAGCAGCCACAGCTGCTCGGGACGGCTAGGTTGGGCCACATTCATCTGGCGCAGTTCATCCATATGTTTGGGCTCAAGGAAATAACGTTCACCGGTGTAAGGGTTTTCTTGCTCACCCAAATAGTCCTGCAGCAGCTCATAGGGCTTAACCGCGGGGTTAACCAAGACTGCAGGTAACTGATAACGGTCATTGAGCCATGTAGAGATGTAGCCTCCCAGCGAACTGCCAACCAACGCTATCTGGTATTCATGACGCAATGATTGCACCAGCTCATCAATAAACGTCGCCGCCTCCAAAGGATAGCAAGGCATTTGCGGGATCTCGACTCGAATATCCGGTCGCTCACGCTGGCAGTATTCCGCCATCAGGGTTGCCTTGAGAGATTTCGGAGAGCTATTAAAGCCATGGATATACAGTAGCAGCGGCTTCATCTAGTAACCTGCAGATTCAAAGTTTGGTGTAAAGTCATGGCCTTCCAGACGACAGACTTGGGTGTCGAGCTGCCCATTGCTATGCAAAACAAGGTAGCGCCAACCTGGGCTTTTCTGGTCCAAGGCAAAGTCATGGGAGTCAGGCTGAAACTGTATGCAAGTAGATGGTGTCGCGAGCACCCTTACCCCTTGCTGAATCCGATCCAGTTCTTGGTGAATATGGCCACACAAAATTGCCTTCACCTGCGGATAGCGCCCAATCACCTGCCAGAACGGTTCACTGTCATGCAGTTGGTGCTGATCCAGCCAAGAACTTCCGGCTGGTAGTGGGTGATGGTGCAACAGGACCAGCGCATGGCGATCTGGCTGGGCTGATAATGCCTGCTCCAGCATCTCAAGCTGAGCTTGGCTCAGCTCACCATGGGGGACCCCCTTGACCTGACTGTCAAGCAGGATCACCTGCCAATACTCACCAGCCAACACTTGATGGCAAGACTTGATTTGCGCTGAAGGCAAAACGGCTTGCATGCTCGGCTGGTAGTCATGATTACCCGGCAACCAGAAACATGGCTGCGACCAACGAGCAATACCATCGCAAAAGCGCTGGTAGGAATGTTCCGTATGATCTTGTGAAATATCGCCCGTCGCCACTATGGCATCAAAAGGACGCGCAGCAGCATCTACCGCGTCCAAAACGGCATGAAAGCTGTCTTTCGTCGCGACACCCAACAAACTGCCGCCATCGTCGGCAAAAAGGTGGGTATCGGTAATTTGCAGGAGAACCACACTATCGCGGTTCGTCTGTGGCAGAGTAAAAGTCTGCAAAACGTCAAAAACCTTGTCTATCTGATTCTGTTAACAAACCGACTGTTTGCTGATCCCATTTCTTAGGCAGTATGCCAACCAGTCTCCCAAAAAACGGTTAACCTGATGCTTCTCATCTTTCTGATGCATCCGCATATTGGGGTAATCATACCTTGGCTTCAGACGTGAAGTCTGCTGAGCTGAACACACTTCTGCGACCCTGGCATCGTGGTATAACCTGATCGTCATTTTCGGGATCAGGTAATCCGGCAGCGATTTTTCTGCTTCTAGCAGCAGCTCAACTACCGTGGTGTAGCGGGTCGACTCAATAATGGTCAGATGATATTCCTGTTCCGAAACACAATAAATGCAATGGTCGCCAACCTGATCGCTTTTTGGCAGCAATGGGAGCAACTTCGCATAGTTGGTTTCGTAGAGTCGCATGATACCAGCAAAATCAACAGTGTACCTTCTATTCAATCGGTATCCTCAGTGGTCTTGGTCGTCTAAGGAGCAGCTTGCAATCGAGTGTAGTTCAATTGCAACCATTGCAGGGCAATGATCGAGGCTGCATTCTCAATTTTACCAGATTCTACCCAACGGTAGGCATCTTCTCGAGAGACCACGTGCACTTTGATGTCTTCACCCTCCTCTGCCAGGCCGTGAATACCGCCGGCAAGGGTACTGTCGACCTCACCAACGAAGATATCCAACGTTTCGGAACAACCGCCGGAGCTTGACAGATAACGGGTAATTTTATGCAACGGTCCAACATCAAGACCGGCTTCTTCTACAGCTTCTCGGCGCACGACCTCTGTGGGTTGCTCGCCGGGTTCAATAATACCAGCCACAATTTCCAGCTGCCAAGGAGAACAGCCCTCGGCAGCCAACGCGCCGACTCGGAATTGCTCAACCAACACCACCTGATCGGTCGCGGGATCATACGGCAACATGGCAGCAGCATGGCCGCGCTCGAACAATTCACGGTCCATCGGCTCACTCCAGCCGCCGGCAAATAAGCGATGGCGAAAACGGTACTTCACCATGCTGAAAAAACCTTTGAACAATGACTCCTGGGCGATGACATCGACATCACTGGCAGAAAACTGTGCTGGGCCACTGTTCTTATTTGTTGTTTTTGCCATGTTTTTGTCCCTCTGGCCCTTGCGAATACGGCTTCCGGCCGACGAAAACGTATATGATTCCATCCCCGCCAAAGAACGGCAATGATTTAATTCAACATTTATGACAATAATTATGATTTTTTTTAAGTCATTTTTGCCTATGAACCGATTAGAATCACAATTAATCCAGTAAAATATCGTAAAATAAAGTAAATTGTTCAAAGATCAGTTTCTCGCAAGGAAACATAGGTTAAACTGGAGCCTTGCTCTTATTTTTGTCAGGACCAGGATAGGCATACATGAAAAAATTGCTTCCGCTTATTGTTAGCTTTGCGCTTGGCGGTCTTAGCCATACTGCACTGGCTGATGATCTCGCCGAAATCTACCAACAAGCAAAACAAAATGACCCTCAGCTGCTACGTGCGGCTGCCGATAAAGATACTGCGTTCGAAGCGATTAACTCAACCCGAAGCGCACTGCTACCACAAATCAACCTAACAGCTGGCTATAACGTCTCCCGTATGGATGGCGATGCGGACGGTTTCAACGGCGGTCTATCCCTAGACCAGTCGGTCTACAACCGCGCCAGCTGGATAAACCTAGATATCAGCGAGAAGGTTGCCCGCCAGAGCGATGCATTTTACGCAACCTCTCAGCAAGGCTTGATCCTGCGTGTCTCTGACGCCTACTTTGCCGTGCTTCGCGCAATGGACGATCTAGAATTCGTCCGTGCGGAGAAAGCCGCTGTTGGCCGCCAGCTAGAGCAAACCAAACAACGTTTCGAAGTCGGCCTATCGGCTATTACCGATGTACACGATGCCCAAGCTCAGTACGATAGCGTACTGGCTGATGAGATATTGGCAGAAAATGCCCTGACTAACAGCTACGAAGGCCTACGTGAGATCACCGGTCAAGAGCACACTAATCTGAGCATTCTGGACACCCGTCGCTTTAGTGCCAGTGCACCAAAGTCTCACGTGGAAAGCCTGCTTAAAGATGCCGAGACAGAAAACCTTAGCCTGTTGACCTCTCGCATTTCACAAGATATCGCCCGTGATGAAATCACCCTGGCAGAATCTGGCCATTTGCCAACTCTGTCTTTCAATGCTGGCTATAGCTACGATGACAAAGTTTCAGGAACAGATGACGGTACGCTGACAGCCGGTATCAACTTGGCGCTACCTGTCTACACCGGTGGCCGCGTGACCTCTGAAGTGAAGCAGGCCCAGTTCAGTTATGTCGCTGCCAGTGAAGATCTGGAAGGTTCTTACCGCAGTGTTGTTCGAGACGTTCGCGCCTTCTACAACAACATCAATGCCTCAATCGGTGCTCTTCGCGCTTACCAGCAGTCAGTTGTGTCTGCTCAGTCAGCACTTGAAGCGACCGAAGCCGGTTTCGATGTCGGTACCCGTACGATTGTTGATGTACTGGACGCAACCCGCCGCCTATATGATGCAAATCGCCAGTTAGCCAATGCTCGCTATGATTACATCATCAGCCAGCTTCAGCTAAAGCAAGCTGTGGGCTCACTGACCGAACAGGATGTCGTGGACGTAAACGCCGGCCTAGTGAAAGCGAAATAATCGCAGCCTAGCATCAGACATATGTCATAAAAAAAGCGCTATCAACAATGATGGCGCTTTTTTATTGCCTTGATAAAGCCTTAAGGCGACTAGCCTCGGCCTCCTTTGATGGCTTCGATAATTTCAGTTGTCGAGCAACCGTCTTCGAAGTTCAACACCAGTACTTGGCCACCAGCCGCAATCACTTCTTGACCACCGGCAATCTCTTCCGGCTTGTAATCGCCCCCTTTCACCAGCAGGGTTGGCAAAATTTCACTGATCAAACGCTGTGGGGTTTCTTCACTAAATGGTACCACCCAGTCAACCGCGCCCAAGCCCGCCAATACCGCCATACGACGATCTTCCGGGTTAACCGGACGGCCTGGACCTTTGAGTGCCTGTACCGAGCTGTCAGAATTCACGGCCACAATCAGGCGGTCACCCAATTTCGCTGCCTCATTCAAGTACGCCACATGACCGGCGTGCAAAATATCGAAACAACCATTGGTCATCACCACTTTCTCGCCACGCGCACGGGCTGTTTTCACCGCCTGCTTGAGCTGGGCTTCGCTGATCACACCAAACCCGCTGTCCTGGCTACCATGGATCGCTTCGGTCAGTTCAATGGTCGATAGGGTCGAGGTCCCCAGCTTGCCAACCACAACACCTGCAGCGGCATTGGCCAGCTTGCATGAATCCGACAGCGACTTACCCGCAGCCAGCGATGCTGCCAGTACCGAAATAACCGTATCACCGGCACCAGTCACGTCATACACTTCTTTGGCCTGCGTTGGCATGTGTAGCGGCTCTTGGCCTTTTTGCAGCAACGTCATGCCATGCTCACTGCGTGTCACCAACAATGCATCGAACTCATAGCGTTCAATCAGTGCTAGGCCTTTTTCGACCAAGTCTTGTTCCGACTGGGTTTTACCCGCCACCGTTTCAAACTCGGACAGATTAGGAGTCAGTAGGGTTGCGCCACGGTAGCGTTCAAAGTCAGCCCCTTTCGGGTCAACCATCACCGAAATACCGGACTTGCGTGCCAGTTGGATCATTGCCTGCACATGCTCAAGGGCGCCCTTGGCATAATCAGACAGTACCACAACCTTGCTTGAAGACAGGGCTTGCTCCATACGCGGCAAAATCATATCCGCCGGCACGTTGTGGAAACCTTCTTCGAAGTCCAGACGGATCATCTGCTGGCCGCGGCTCATGACGCGCAGCTTGGTGATGGTCGGATAATCAGGCAACGTCACGAAATCACAACGCACATCCAGTGACGACAGTTTTTCAGACAGCGCACGGGCTGGCTCATCAATACCCGTCAAGCCGACCAACCGGGCGTGACCGCCCAGTGCTGCAATATTCATCGCCACGTTCGCGGCGCCACCCGGACGCTCCTCAACCTGATCAACTTTCACTACAGGAACGGGGGCTTCAGGGGAAATGCGGCCTGTCGGCCCATACCAGTAGCGATCCAGCATGACATCACCCACGACCAGCACGCCTGCTTGATCATAATCAGGAAGAGTCAGTTTCATTTTTTTCTCCGGGATTGTGTTAACCCCCAAATATTAACACAAAGCCAAATTAGCATGCATCTGCTCAGGGGATTTCAACGGTAATTCAATCACAAAGAGCGAGGCGATGCCCCGCTCCTACTTATTTTTGCGAAATATCAATTAAGCACCTGGCTCCAGTAATGCCTGCCAGATCTGCTGCACCGCTTGGCGTTCAGCCAAAAACCTGCCATCTTCCACGTAGGCAGGTAAGCCAAGCAGACTCAAACGATGAATTTCATCGCGCATCACACAGTAAGCGTGCTTGAGCTGCATAGCTTGCTCCGGCGCCAATATTTCATAGTCCGCCATGGTCTCGAACAAACGAACATTATCAGACCAACGGATCAAGGCCTTTTCCTCTGCCGCATGCAATAGCACCAAATACTGGGCCAGAAACTCGATGTCGGTGATCCCACCTTTATCCTGTTTAAGGCCGAACATACCCGCCTTTTTGCTACCTAGATGTTCTCGCATCTTATGGCGCATTGCGACCACTTCCTTACGCAATGGAGCGGCCTCACGAGGAGACATCAAAATCGCTTGCCTCACCGCAGCAAATGCCTGTTGAAGCGGCGTATCACCATAAATCATTCTGGCCCTAACTAAGGCCTGGTGCTCCCAGGTCCATGCTTCTTCCTGCTGATAGTCAGCAAACGCTTCCATCGTGCTCACCAATAAACCTGATGCACCAGATGGGCGCAGGCGGACATCGACTTCATACAGTACGCCCGAAGCCGTGCGGGTAGAGAACAGATGAACAATCCGCTGAGTCAAGCGCAGATAAAACTGACGGCCATCGATTTCTTTGCGACCATTGGTATAGACGTTATCCGGACAGTCATGCAAAAACACCAGATCCAAATCCGAGCCATAACCCAGCTCCCAGCCACCAACCTTGCCATAGCCCAATACCGCAAACCCGCGTCCGCTTCTCTCGAGCAGATGGGTCGGCTCGCCGTATTTTTCTGCCATTTGCAACCAAGCCTGATTAACCACGGCCGCGACAATCGCCTCGGATAGGTAGGTAAGATGATCGCTCACCTTCATCAGCGGCAACGCCCCGGCAATATCCGCGGCCGCAATGCGCAGCAGTTGGGTCTGCTTGAACTGGCGGATCGCCTCCATCTGCTGCTCCATATCCTCTTCCGGGATCCGGGCAAGGAACTCACGCAACTCATCACCATAATTCTCCAACGGCGTCGGGTTATACAGATGCTGGGGATCAAGTAACTCATCGAGCAAGATAGGATACTGGGCCAGCTGGGTAGCTACCATCGGGCTGGCGGCACACAAGCGCACCAACTGCTCAAGGGCCGCAGGGTGCTCACTGAGCAGTTCGAGGTAAGTCGTTCGGGTTGCTATTCGGACTATCAGCTTACACACCCGCTCGAGCACAGCTGGGGCGTCTTCGCGGGTGACAATCAACATCAAAACCGTCGGCATTAATTTGGCCAGGACCTCGCGTCCCCTGGGCCCGAGGGTGCGCTTGGAGAGCTCAGATTTCATATTGCTCAAAATAGCAAACTGCCTGTCAGCCTCAGACGCATTGAGCTCGCCAAGGATCGCAGTCACGACGTCGGCGTCTTTGATCATTGCCCACATTTCATGAAAATGGGCTGTAGCCTCGCTTTGTTGCTCTTCCTCATCGGCACCGATAATGTCATCGAACACCTCATGGATTGCAGCCATACGCTGGCTCACAGCCTGCTCCAGCCCGAACCAATCCTCAAACCCCATCGCTAAAGCCAACCGATATTGATCCAACGGCTTGTCCGGTAAGGTCTGGGTCTGCATATCGTCGATTGCCTGCAGCAAGTTTTCTAGTCGGCGCAAAAAAGCATAGCCCTGATCCAAATCATCAACCTGCTTCTCAGGCAGTAGACCCTGCGTTCTGATCGCCTGAAGAGTTTCGCGCAAGCCACGACCACGCAACTCCGGTGTTCGGCCTCCACGGATCAACTGAAACGACTGGGCAATAAACTCCACTTCGCGGATCCCACCCGGTCCAAGCTTGATATTGTTGGTCAAGCCTCGACGACGAACCTCACTGCTGATCATCGCCTTCATACGTCGCAGTGACTGAATAGCACTGAAGTCGATATAGCGGCGGAACACAAATGGCCGCAACATCTGACGCAGCTCCTGATACTGAGAAAAACTTTCTTTGCCCATCACCCGGGCCTTGATCATGGCATAGCGCTCCCAGTCACGGCCCTGCTCCTGGTAGTAATCTTCCAGTGCCGCATAGCTCATCACCAAGGGGCCACTGTCACCAAAAGGACGCAACCGCATATCGACCCGATAACAGAAACCATCATACGTTTGTTGGTCGAGCGCCTTGATCAAGCGCTGTCCCAAGCGGGTAAAGAACTGAGCGTTGGCTAGACTTCGTCGTCCCCCCTGGGTCTCACCATTTTCCGGGTAGGTGAAGATCAAATCGATATCGGACGAAAAGTTCAGTTCACCGCCTCCGAGCTTACCCATCCCGAGGATCAGCATCGGCTGCGCTTCGCCACTACTGTTCATCGGTGTACCCCAGTCACGACAACACTGGGCGTAAAGCCAGTTGTAAGTTTCCATGATCATCGCCTCTGCCAACATCGATAAATGGCTAAGGCTCAGATCCAAGCTATTGCGGCCAATGAAGTCACACCATGCTATCCAGACCATTTCGCGGTGACGGAACTGACGCAAAACCCGCATCATGCCCGCTTCATCACTCACCGTTGCCAACTGTTGAGCAAGATCGCTCCGGTAATCTTCTGCCCGAGCTAGATCATCCAAGTGCTGAGCCAGCCAAGGTAACAAGGTGGCATCGCGAACAACCGAGGCGGTAACAAAGTCACTGTAAGCCAAGACTTGCTTAAGCTCATCGAGCTTACTCTTCGGCCAGTCTGCTATTGCATCAGGCTGGGCACTATTTACCTTGTCCCACGCCTTTTCCATCGCCGTTTGGAAGTGATCCTGCACAGTCATAGGGGTTCCTTTTCAAATACCTGTCGTCTTATCTGACCAGCAAATGACAGCGAACAAAGCCTTACTGCCAAGCTGGATATTAACTGTCCTTACGATAGCACAACGCCCACCATAGGCGGGCGTTGATTTGGCTGAAAACCAGCACGTAACTAAGCCATTAATCTACATGTGAAAGGCCCGGATTTTCTTTTCCAGCTCAGAGGCATGATCCTGCATGGCATCCGATGTTTCCGACAGCTCAGTGACCACCACGACCGATGCCTCTACCAGCTCACGGACATTGGTCAGATTCTGGTTCATCTCATCGGCCACGGCGCTCTGCTGCTCGGCAGCCGAGGCAATCTGGAAGTTCATGTCATTGATCAGGCTGACCTGCTCAACGATCTTATCCAGCTCTCCACCGGCACTGGTCACCAGATCAACCCCCTCGGCGGCTTCAACAACACTTTGCTCCATCAAGCCAACAGCCTGCTGGGCACTGGATTGCAGCTGGGAAATCATCTCCTGGATCTCAACGGTTGCCGTCTGAGTGCGCTGGGCAAGATTACGGACTTCATCTGCGACCACGGCAAATCCCCGCCCGGCGTCGCCAGCACGGGCAGCTTCGATAGCCGCATTGAGCGCCAGCAAGTTGGTTTGCTCAGAAATGCTCTGGATAGTGACAATCACACTGCCGATCTGCTCTACCCGCTCTTCCACTTGGTTAACAGCATTGGCTGATTGGCTGATGTCCTGTGACAGCTGGTTAATTGTGCCAATGGTCTGTGATACGAACTGCTGGCCTTGTACGGCTTGGCCTGACGTCCCTTCAGTCGCACTTGATGCCTCGCGAGCATGTTCGGCAACAGTTTGCACGGTCGAGGTCATTTCACTCATTGCCGACGCCAACTGGTCGATTTCATTGAACTCTTCCTGCGCCGACTCCTTGGTCTCCACCATGCTGATTGACATCACCTCGGCAAGACCGGATAACTCACCGGCAGCATCACGCTGGTTAGCGATCACTTCACACAGCTGCAGACGGGTTTTCTCAAGCTCTCTGGCCAGATCACCATATTCATCACGGCATTCCATGACAATAGGTTGGGTCAGATCGCGGGCAGCCAGTCGTTTGATGCTTTCGGCTAAATATTGGGTCTGACGTAGCATGACATGAGAGCCACAGAGTAAGATCACAACAAAAGCAACGATCATCAATGCGGTTTGCCATGCCACCTGCACCAAATAGTGCTGATAATAAGCATCCGCCTCTGAGGCTGCCTGTGAAGCGACAACCACCCAATTAAGACGCGGTAATTCAACCGCATATTCAAACCGGGACTGATCGGAAAAGTTCAATCTGGCCTGTCCTGACAGTTGCAGTAAGGCACGATTAAGACTTCCCTGGCTATCAACATTGCCCAGCAGTTCAGACAATGCCTTCGCGTCTGGGTGGCCGATGACTTTATTGCTTCCCCGATCCACCAGGTAAACATAAGCCTCGCGGTTCATCGCCGCCGCTTGGGCGGCAACCACGCTTTCCACCAAAGTAACATCCTGCTTGGTATCCGATGGTAAAGCCTGTATCACGGCCGCCGTTGCCAGCGCTTGCTCTTGCGCCCTGTCCTGTTGAATTTCCACTACCGACTGATAGAAGGTACTGGCATCCCAAAGCTGTTTGCCCACCAGCAAAATGGTACTGAATACCATCAGCAATAACAGCTTGGGAACCAAGCGAATATTTGTCAGTCCTTTTTCCCATGGCTTTAAAACCATTTTGGTCATGTGGTATCTCCATATATTCTTATTACGTCCCAGAGCAAGAGTTACTTCGTCATCCAAATGCCCTATAGTCATGCACGGGAAAGCGGGGAATCTGTGCCTAGAAATCTACTTATTTTTAGTAACAAAACAATATACCTCATTCTAACTATCGGCAACGCAGTAAAAAAATTTAATGATGAAAAAGATCGACTCCGTCAAATATGAACTCAATCCGATGAGCCTGATGTCACTGGCGTTGTCGTTTGTATCACTGACTATTGTGACCACCATGATTTTCCTGCCCAAACAGAGTAACAGCTACATACTACTGCTTGGCATCGACACGTTTATCTGTCTGGTATTTTGGTGTCAGCTACTGGCTGACTTTTTCCGCAGCCAAGACAAATCACACTACCTCAAAACCCACTGGCTCGATTTTGTCGCTAGCGTTCCGATAATCGAGCAAATCCGTTTTGCCCGTTTGCTACAAATCTTCCGAGTGATCCGTTTGATCCGCTCTAGCCACCAAGTCCTCAACCAAATCCGCAGCAACCGCCGAGAAGCGACAGTCGCCAGTATTTTTTTACTATTGACCGTACTGATATCGGTCGGCTCAGCCCTGATGCTGATCCTGGAAGGCAATGTGCCGGAGTCCAATATCAAGGACGCCAGTGATGCCCTATGGTGGGTTTTCGTGACGATTTCCACTGTAGGCTATGGCGACCACTATCCGGTAACCGAGATTGGTAAAATACTGGCGGCTGTCATTATTATCTGTGGCGTCGGCTTATTCGGAATGGTGGCAGGCTTGATCAGCTCTATTATTTCGGATCCGGAGCAGAAGAAAGAGAAGGACGATGCCCGGCACGAGCAAGAGTGGCAAGCCATGCTGGACAACCAACAACGCCTGATTGAGCGTCTGGAGGCGATAGAAAAAAAGTTGGATCAGAAGTAGCCCATAAAAAAACACCGGCCTCATGGCCGGGTGTTGGTGAGTTCTCGTAGGGACGCTTACGGCCAGTATGGCACCAGTTCGATGCCCATTTGGCGAGTCTGGTCCATCGCATGGATCAGTGATTCTTCCTTGCGCTGTAGCCATTTCTCTATCTGGCTACGCTCCTCTTCATCATCCTGCTGATCCAATAATTGTCGAATAGGCTCGAGGTGGCGCAGATCATCAATGCCCTGCAGCAAGTCCAACCAAGGCATCCGAAAGACCAAGCGCTTATCGTCTTCATATAAAGACGCAAAGCTAAGGCCGCTCATTAGGTTGCGGACCAAGCGCGGTTGCTGGTCAAGATAATCAACTCGGTTTAGCTGCCGCTCAGCCGGAAAGACATCCAACAGCTCCTGCCACGAGCGAGCCAACATATTGTCGGCAAAACCTTTGATCGGTTCGGCCAGGCGTGCCCGGGACTTATCATCGAGGAACGGCTGCCAGCCTCGGCTAAGGAGCCAGCGGCTCAAGTCAAGTAGCAGGCCGCAATAACGGGCCGAGCTCAGCAACAGCAACATTTCGTTGTCATCAGGCAGATCTGCCTGCACCTCTTCAAGCTGCTTAACCAATTGCTTACGCGCATTCAGCTTTTTCAGGGCATGGCCTTTTTCCGCCAGCAAATAATCCAAACCGGCAGCTTCACCCAGCCAGTCCAGTTCACCTTCCAACCATTGCAGCTCCTGGCGTAGCAGGGCACTGGCTCGGCGTGGGATCATGCCACCGAAAGTTACCAAGGTCTGACGAAGTAAGCCCAGTGCCTGCTGGATTTGTACCAGCGCAGCGGGCTCTTGGCACTCGGCAAAAATTTGCTCATGGTAATGCCAGTGGCCGAGCGCATGCTCGAGCGTTTTGACAAATACCGCTTCTACCGATTCGCTACCATCGAGTTTGACCGGAGCCAACGGAGCGACTTCATCCCCCTGATAACCCGCCGCTAAGCGGTAGCCTCGTGCGGCTTTGCTCAGGTTACCCAATCGCATGCCACCATCGACACACAGTTCACGAGCCAAGGTAAACAAGGCATCGGTTTGGCCGGACTTGAGCTCGAGTTCGACTTCGCATATTGGCGAAGTTTGGCCATTCGCACTGACTTCGCCCTGATCAAAGGCTAGCTCTACCTGACTACCATCCGGCATCGCGACAAGCCATTGCTGGCGAGTGAAGTCTGTAGAGAAAAGCGGGGCCAGTTGTTGCTGGGTGCTATCGACATCAAAACCTTCCGGCCAGGCATCAGCGGGATGCAGGGCAAGATCAGGATCAGTGCAGTTGGTTTCGGCATTGTATTCCGGACGCTGGTGCAACCCGGCGACCACGCGGCCCGCGGTCTTCAATGTTTGGACAAATACATCATCAAAACGACGGATCCGAAGACCGATGTCGTGCTGGCGAAGAATTTGGTCTGGGGTGTCGAAGTAGACATTGCCTAACTCACGACGACTTTGCTGCAGAACTTTCGCTTCAGCGATTTTTTTGAGTAACTGACTCGAAAATTCTGGTGAGACGAAAAACTTCAGTTCTATCTCAGTTTCCATAGTTCTACCTATAAACAGTGGCAAAGCAAGGATATTGGCAATTGCACTCCGGGGCAAGCATGAAATATCAACAAAACCTTGATCGAAATTAGTTCCCCTATACTTACTTATGCGTTACCATGCGCGCCTTAATGACCATCGCTCAAGAATTAGCCACTTAAGGCACTTTCTAGGTTATTCGGCTATGCCAGTAAATACTATTATGGGACTATTTGCTAAGTCCCCAATCAAACCATTGCAACGTCACGTTACTCGTGTAAATGATTGTTGTGAACTACTTGTCCCTTTCTTCGAAGCCTGTAAGGCGGGTGATTGGGAGCAAGCGGCTGTCCTGCGCGAGCAAATTTCCCAGCTTGAAAAAGATGCGGACGTGCTCAAGCGTGAGATCCGTTTGAAACTTCCTCGTGGTCTGTTCATGCCAGTCGATCGTACTGACATGTTAGGACTGCTGACCCAACAAGATAAGCTTGCCAATCTGTCGAAAGACATTGCAGGTCGCGTCTTGGGTCGCCAGCTTCAGATTCCTTCCGAAATGTATCCTGACTTTATTGCCTACGTTCAACGTTGTCTTGACGCCGCCAATCAGGCGAACCGAGTGATCAACGAACTGGACGAACTTCTTGAAACAGGCTTTAAAGGCAGGGAAGTGACGCTTGTGGCAGAGATGATCAATCAGCTAGATGTTATCGAAGACGATACTGACAGCATGCAGATCAAGCTTCGCCAACAGCTCATGTCCATCGAAGACCAATACAGTCCGGTGGATATCATGTTCCTTTACAAGATTCTCGAGTGGGTTGGTGCTATTGCTGATCAGGCACAGCGTGTCGGCTCGCGTCTTGAAATCATGCTATCGCGTTCATAAGCGAAAGAATGTAACAAAAACAAGGTTTTACAATGGAAATCCTGGCTAACTACGGCACCATTCTTATTTTGGTGGCGGCTTTTTTTGGTCTATTGATGGCTATTGGTATTGGTGCAAACGATGTTGCTAATGCCATGGGTACCTCGGTTGGTTCAAAAGCACTAACCGTTAAACAAGCAATCATCATTGCGATGATCTTCGAGTTTGCGGGTGCTTACCTGGCAGGTGGTGAAGTAACTGATACCATCCGTAAAGGGGTTATTGAAACCTCTCTTTATGCTGCCAATCCTGAAGTATTGGTGTACGGCATGATGTCGGCCCTGTTGGCTGCGGGTACTTGGCTACTGGTTGCATCCTATATGGGTTGGCCGGTGTCTACTACTCACTCCATTATTGGTGCCATCATCGGTTTTGCCTGTGTTTCAGCGGGTACAGAAGCTGTTGACTGGAGCGCGGTACAGGGCATCGTCGGTAGCTGGCTTATCACTCCGTTGATCTCGGGGCTGTTTGCTTATGCTATTTTCATGAGTGCTCAGCGCCTGATTTTCGATACCGATAATCCAGTTGTAAATGCAAAGCGGTTTGTGCCTGTCTACATGTTCATGACCACGATTGTCATCGCTCTTGTGACAATCAAAAAGGGTCTGAAACATGTCGGTCTTCACCTTTCTAGCGGTGAAGCATGGGTTGCCTCTATTGCAGTGTCACTCATTGTAATGGTGTTTGGTTACATTTATATTAATCGTAAGTACACAGATGACGGTTCGTCAGTAGATAGTAACGGTTACGCCGGTGTTGAGCGTATTTTCAGCCTGCTGATGGTGGTTACAGCTTGTGCGATGGCCTTTGCCCACGGCTCTAACGACGTAGCCAATGCTATCGGTCCTCTTTCTGCCGTTGTCTCTACTGTTCAGAACATGGGTGAAATCACGGCCAAGAGCCAAATTGCTTGGTGGATCTTGCCTCTGGGTGGTATTGGTATCGTTGTCGGCCTGGCAACCATGGGCCACAAGGTGATGGCGACCGTTGGTACCGGTATTACCGAACTGACACCAAGCCGTGGCTTTGCTGCACAGCTAGCAACCGCATCAACCGTTGTGCTTGCTTCTGGTACAGGTCTTCCTATTTCAACCACGCAGACCCTGGTCGGTGGTGTCATTGGGGTTGCCTTTGCCCGCGGTATCGCAGCATTGAACCTGGGTGTGGTACGTAATATCGTTGCCTCTTGGGTTGTTACTCTGCCTGCTGGCGCCCTGCTTGCAGTCATTTTCTTCTACGTAATGCAAGCGGTGTTTGGTTAAACACCGTCAAAGCGGGCTCAAGATCAAAAGAGGGAGGCGATGCCTCCCTCTTTTCTTGCACCCAGCCCACAAAATTCTTAGACTTTGCCTCTTAGAGAAAAACAGGCTCTCCCCCAAGGAATCAAATTGTGAAGCAGCTAATCAGCTTACTATTATTCGCTTGTGCAATAGCGACCATGCCTGCACAGGCCCAAACTCGGTATATCTCCGACAATCTATTCACCTATATGCACAATGGACCAAGTACCCAATACCGTATTATGGGCAGTGTGAACGCCGGTACCAAAGTAGACCTACTGGAAACCAATCGCGAGACGGGATTTAGTAAAGTCCGTGATGACCGCGGTCGTACCGGCTGGGTTAACTCTGATTTTGTTTCACCGCAAGTTGGCCTGAAAGTGCGTTTTCCTGCCTTAGAGAAAGAGCTCACAGAGGTCAAAGCACAACTTGAAGAAGCCCTTGAGTCAGGCGATGAGAAAACGGCTGGCCTGCAAAGCTCTCTCAAGCTTCGTAACGAACAAATTTCTGATTTAGAAACCCAGAACAGCCAGCTCAACGAGCAGCTGATGACATCACAAGCAGAGATCCGCGAGCTACGTGCCCGTCTGGATACACAAAAAGACGACTTGCTGATGCGCTGGTTCACCTATGGCGGTATGGTTGCCGGTGGTGGTTTGCTATTCGGTCTGGTTCTACCTCACCTTATCCCACGTCGCCGCAAGCGCAACAACGGTTGGGCATAATCTGGCTACAAGCCCAGGTTCAAAAAAAGGCAGCTTAGCTGCCTTTTTTATTGCCTAATATTCTATGGTAACCATACCCGCTAGCTTTATGGTTACCACTCCGACAGCGCCGGCATCGATATCAAGTAAGATTCAAAATCGAACACCACCTCACGCGGGTCAATACGTCGTAATATCACTCCGGGCGCGATCTCATCGCCTTCATAGGCTTCGCTGCCGTTGACCTTCACCCAGCGGCTATTGGGTACAGAAGAGTAGATATGGGTCTGAAAATTTAAAGCAGGGATACGATCTTGAACCGATGCCGGCAACGCACCAATGGATACCGCTGCCATCGGCTCCTGTGGCTTAGGCATTGATGGCAAGCGTTCTTCCTGCAGCAGTTGAGGCAAGGTTCCCCCGTCGCCGGTGGCAGCGATGGCAGACCGCAGCTGGCTGGCTAGCTCGGGGGACAGCTCGGAATAATCGAGCGCTTCAAGATCCCAGCTATCATTCACTGACCGCTCAACCTCCCTACCTACAGGTATAGGCTCACTGTCCCAACCACTTGGCTCATTGGCAGCCTGCTCTACAGGCAATGAAGATGACGGCATTTGATTATAGCGGGCTCGCTGGGGCCCTCTTGTGTTACTCGGCAACGGCTCAGTGTAGAGCTGAGGGTAGCCGAGCAGTTCAATTTCTTGCGGATAGATCTGAGTTATCGATACGGCTTCAGCCACTGGCAGCAATACTGTTTCTGGTACTGAAGCCGGTATAGCAGCTGGCTGGGCAGCCTTTGGCATCGAGGCTGTGGCCGCGACAACCTGTCGCACTGGCGCTGGTTTCACATCCGTCTGCTCAGATGACAAAGAGAGGTACCCCAGAATGCCAATCACCGGCAGGGCAAATCCCAATCCCGGTAGCAACCATGGATTTGTTTGCTTGGGAGCAGTACCTGTACGGTAAGCAGGCCGTGACGAAACCGTTGCCGAGGCGCGCTGGGCATCAGACTGAGCCAGAGCAGAGAGTAACTTCGACATTAACTTTTCTCCGGTTGCAGGGTGGGCCCCGGCAAATTCAGTGCAGAATCAATCACCATCAAGGTATGAGGCCCGGCAATGCCATCCACAGATAAATCTTGCGCCCGCTGGAAACGGCGTAATTTGTTGAGCAATGCCTGCTCAAAGGTATCCTGATTCTCCGGCATAACCCCTAATAACTGGCTCAGCTGGTGATCGAGCCACTGTACCCGGGGGCCTTGCTGACCGTAACGTATCGCGGTGTTCTCTCCCAGTGGCGGACGCCACAGCAATGTATACTGGCCATCCCAGCGCTGTGATAGCCATTGTGCACTCACCGCGAAGCGCTGCCCAGCCAGCAACAATTCAACCTTATCTTTTCCGATGGCATAGATAGTGGCAAAGAACGCCTCACCACTAGGCTCATTGAGCGCTACGATGGCTGGACGGTTGATCAGGGCCAACTGTTCCAATGAGCCATTGCCGTTAAAGCAGCTAAGCTGGACACGGCTCCCCGATTCACAATTGGCCTGATTGAGCTGGGTACTGTAGCCCCATAGGCTGTAGAGGGTTTGCATCGCGAGACGCTCGGATCCCGCTTGTTTGACAACCGCCAGCCACTGCGCCTGGGGAGACAATTGCTGCGGCAAGGAAGGTGCCGACTGTACCTGCGCTGGAGCCAGCACAGGTTTGGCTGGCTGGGGCGCCGCGGCAGAGGCAGCCGTCTTGGCCTCTTCCGCCGTCACTACTTGCCCACTTGCTGCGGTTTCTACCGTCAAGGCTGAGCTCGTGGGCAAGGACAGCAACCCCATCCCATACCCCACACCAACCGCGGTGATGATCCCGGCGGCCACGGCCACCAGCAAGGGCTTGCGTGAAGCCGAAGGAGCATCAAGTTGGCCCGGCGCGGTATATTGCGGTAGCTGCCAGCTCAACACATCATTGCAAGCTTGCTCGACCAGCTCTTTATTCAACAAATGGGTCGATTGTTGGTGGGCCAGCTGCATCGACTTGTCACACACCAGATTGATCAGTCTTGGGATCCCGCTTGTCGCCTTGGCAATCTGCTTGGTTTGGGCCGGAGGGAACACCTCATGCAGGCAGTCCACCGCCTGCAAGCGGTAATGGATATATTCCCGTACTTCCTCTTCGGTCAGTGGCAATAGGTGATAACGGGAGGTGATACGCTGGGCCAACTGACGTAGCCTATCCTGCTGCAATAACTGTTGCAGCTCTGGCTGACCGACCAGCACCACCTTGAGAAGTTTGACACTGTCGGTTTCAAGGTTAGTCAAAAGACGCAGCTGCTCCAACACTTCCGGTAGCAGATGCTGGGCTTCGTCGATGAGTAGCAGAGTCTGACGACCTTCTCGGTGATTGGCCAGCAAGTGCTGGTATATCCCATCGGTCAGGACTTTGATCGTCGCTTCATCGTTATATTCAATGCCGAGTTCATCGCAGATACTGGCGAGCAATTCCCTGGTCGATAGCGACGGGTTCATAATGATCGCCACCTGAGTTTCCTGAGGCAGACGCGATACCAGAGCCCGCAGAACGGTTGTCTTCCCCGTACCAACCTCGCCGGTCAATAAACCGAAGCCGCCCCCTCCACTGAGGCTGGACAACATATGGGTCAGTGCTTCGCGGTGGCGCTCACTCAGGTAGAGAAAGCGTGCGCTGGGCACAATTGAAAATGGTGACTCGGTGATCCCAAAAAAGTCCTTGTACATGCCATTTGATCTCTTATTGTTGGCCTGGAAGGGGAAGCCCCCTACGTTACCTGTCCCTTTACTGAATGTATAGCCCTTCAGCTCAAGCCTGACAAGCGTTTAGCCTTTAAACCTCGGCCAGCCGCAAGCCATTCGTGAGA
The DNA here is from genome assembly GCF_052873815.1 of Photobacterium sp. DNB23_23_1. NCBI lineage: Bacteria > Pseudomonadati > Pseudomonadota > Gammaproteobacteria > Vibrionales > Vibrionaceae > Photobacterium > Photobacterium sp. DNB23_23_1. The sequence goes on from NZ_JBNNXT010000011.1 coordinate 47,856, forward strand.
GCCTTTAAGGTTTGGTATACTCAATGGATAACAGTCTGCAGTCAGAGCGAAAAAGGATAAAACAGTGCAAACGTATTTAGTTGGCGGGGCTGTTCGTGACGCCCTGCTTGAACTGCCAGTGAAAGACAAAGACTGGGTTGTTGTGGGTACCACCCCTGAGCAGATGCTGGAGCGAGGTTACAGCCAAGTTGGCAGCGACTTCCCGGTCTTCCTGCACCCGAAAACCAAGCAAGAGTACGCCCTCGCCCGCACCGAGCGTAAGTCCGGCCAAGGCTACACCGGCTTTACCTGCTATTCAGCACCGGATGTCACTCTGGAGCAGGACTTAATGCGCCGTGATTTGACCATCAATGCCATTGCCCAGGCGCAAGACGGTTCTCTGATTGACCCCTATCAAGGCCAGCAAGATCTCGCATTACGCCAGCTTCGCCATGTCTCGCCCGCCTTTGCCGAAGATCCATTAAGGGTTCTGCGTGTTGCTCGCTTTGCCGCCCGCTTTGCTCACCTAGGCTTTAACGTCGCCCCCGAAACCATGGCGCTGATGCAAGACATGGTTGTCACCGGCGAACTGTCCGCACTAACCCCAGAACGAGTTTGGATCGAGTGGGAAAAGTCACTGCAGTCGGACAACCCTGAGGTTTTCCTCAAGATCCTGCGCCAATGCGGTGCTCTTGCGGTGATCATGCCTGAAATCAATGCCTTGTTCGGTGTTCCCCAGCCAGAAAAATGGCACCCGGAAATCGACTGCGGTATCCATACCCTGCTGGTCGCCGAGCAAGCTGCAGGCCTCAGCACTTCCAAGGTGATTCGCTTTGCCGCCCAGGTCCATGATCTAGGAAAAGCCCTGACCCCGAAAGAAGATCTACCAAGCCACAGAATGCACTGCCAAACCGGACTCGGTGCGATACGTAAGCTATGCCAACGTCTACGGGTACCCAATGAGTACCGTGACATCGCATTGATGGTCTGTGCCCAGCATACCAAGTTACATTTTGCGGCCGAACTACGCCCAGCCACCTTCATCAACATCTTTGATCAAATCGATGCCTGGCGTAAGCCTGAGCGGGTGGCCCAACTGGCGACCTGCTGCCGCGCAGATGTCCGTGGACGAACCGGTTTTGAAAATGATCCCTACCCACAGGCCAATATCTTCGAGGGCGCTTTTGCCGCAGCCCAATCTGTCGATGTAAAGCCCATCGTCGAGGCCGGCTTCAAAGGGAAGGAGATCAAAGAGCAACTCGCCTTGAGACGCGCGGATGCGGTGACAGCGGTGCTGGCCACATTACGCCAGCAGATGAATTAGACCCCAGCAAGCGACAAAATAAAGAAACAAAAAGCCCGGCAGACAAATGGCCGGGCTTTCTGTATCAATTGCTTGTCTCAAAATTACTGAGTGACCAGAAACGCAATCAGACCAGCACCAAGCAACAGGCGGTACACCACAAACGGAAACATTCCCAAACGAGTGACTAGCTTAAGGAAAGCATGGATACACGCGTATGCACTGACAAAAGAAACCGCAATACCAATCATCAAGGCATCAACCTGAATCGGCGCACCACTCACCACCAACTTCATACTGAGGTAACCGCCGGCCAGCAGAATAATAGGGATCGACATCAGGAACGAGAAACGCGCTGCCGCTTCACGGGTGAAGCCCAGGTAAAGCGCCGCCGTCATAGTCGCACCAGAGCGAGACGTCCCAGGGATCATCGCCGCAGCCTGCGCCAAACCGATAAACAGCGAGCGCTTCCAGTCAGCCTGGTATTCATCGTCTTTTTGCGAGGCACGCACATCCACCCACCACAGCAGCAAGCCAAAGATGATGGTCGTACAGGCGATCACCCACGCCGAGCGCAAATAGATCTCGATGATATCTTTCATGAACAGGCCAAAGATACAGGCAGGGATCGTGGCTAACACAATCATCCATGCTAGCTTGGACTCGGCGCTATGTTGCTTTTTGAAAATAGATTCAATCCAGGCCGACAGCAGAGAAATCACTTCCTTACGGAAGTACCAGATCACCGCGGCTAAGGTACCGACATGAACAGCGACATCAAACGCCAACCCCTGATCATCCCAACCTAAAATGGCTGAAGGCAAGATCAAGTGAGCAGAGCTCGAAATCGGCAAAAACTCAGTCAAACCCTGAATAAGGGCCAGCACAAAGGCTTCAAAATAACTCATAACTATCCCTAAACAACAAAATGATGCTCAACAGGCCAAAGGGCCTGTTCAAAATGAGAAGCGTGCCAAAGCTCGGTGACCGTACGGCCATCACCAGGGATCACCTGATGTGGGCACAGCTCCATCAAGGGCTGCAGCACGAAGGCAAACTTATAAATATCGCTACGTGGGAGAACCGGGTAAGCGTCCTGTACGGTGTCCCCGTATAGGAGGATGTCCAAATCCAAGGTACGACTTTGGTTTTTGACCGCATTGGGTGAGCGGCCGTGTTGCAACTCTAGCTGCTTCAGCGCGTGCAGGAGTATATCCAATGACAAAGACGTTTCGATGACAGCGACACAATTAAAAAAATTCGGCCCACTAAACCCCACCGGCTCAGCTTCATAAATGGTCGACACCTTCATCCCCGAGCCTAGCAGGCTCAGGCCAGCCAAACCGGCCTGGAGATAGCGTTCGCGATCAATGTTTGAGCCAAGGCTGATATAAACCGTGGTCACTTGCTTCCTCGCTCAATCACAACCCCCACACCGCGGGCATTAGCCACCGCTCCGGGCTTGGTGACACGTACCTTGATCCATGGCACAGAGAACTGGGTCATGATCAGGTTAGCGATTTCCTCCGCCACCCGCTCAACCAGCAAAAAACGGCCATTTTGAATATGCCCTGTCACGGCATCGCTTACCGCCGCATAGTCAAGGGCATAGGCGACATCATCACTTTGTGCGGCAGGACGATTGTCGTGTGCCATTTCCAAATCAAGCACCAATTTCTGCTTAATTTCCTGTTCCCAGTCATACACACCAATGGTGGCGATGACTTCTAGATGTTCGATAAATACTGAATCCATGTTCAATCGCTAATTTTGTTAGAGGTCGGATACCTAATTTGAGCAAAAACGCGTATTATCAGGTCGTAATCGTCAATATACTATGATCTTGATTTATATGATCATCGTGTTGCCTATCGGCATTGGCTGAGCACTATACCATATGCCGGCCCATGCAGCATGGCTGACGATCGATAAATCGGCGACTTGAGGCCACTAGCTACAGGACCTTGCATGACACCACTTGTACTCATGATCATTATCGGCGCTTATCTACTGGGCTCTATATCCAGTGCCGTATTGATCTGCCGCCTGTATGGCCTACCTGATCCGCGTGAAAACGGCTCTGGTAATCCCGGGGCGACCAATGTCTTGCGTCTTGGCGGACGCGGAGCAGCCGCTAGCGTGCTGGTGTGCGATATCCTCAAGGGGATGCTGCCGGTATGGATCAGCTACTTTATCGGAGTCAATCCATTCATGCTGGGGATCATCGGGATCGCCGCGTGTCTCGGTCATATCTATCCGATCTTCTTTCATTTTAGGGGGGGGAAAGGGGTGGCCACCGCTCTAGGCTCACTGGCTCCCATCGGCTGGGATTTAAGCGGCTTGCTGATCAGTACGTGGGTGCTGACCGTGTTGATGACCGGTTATTCTTCGCTGGGTTCCATGGTCACGGCCCTTGCCGCACCGCTCTTTACCTGGTGGATCAAACCCGAATACACCATGCCAGTGGCCATGCTGTCATGCCTTATCGTCTTACGTCACCACGACAACGTCCGTCGCCTGCTGGAAGGTGAGGAAAGCAAGATTTGGAATAAATTCCAGCGCAAAAACAAAACAACCCCGCCACAAGACTGAGTCACAGCTTGCCGCAGGGTTGCTTCTCTCGTCGATTTATCTTGTAAGCCGCTTATTCGCCTTGAATCGGCTTAAGCTGGTCAATAGGCCAACGTGGGAAAGCTTTCACCCCCAAGTCCATCGTCTCTTGGTTTTTCAGGCGCTGCATACCGGCAAAGGCGATCATCGCCCCGTTATCTGTACAGAATTCGGTACGCGGGTAGAAAACCTCACCACCCATCTTCGTCATCATGGCTTCCAGCTGCTCACGCAAGTGCTTGTTGGCACTCACACCACCGGCAATCACCAAGCGCTTGAATCCCGTCTGCTTGAGGGCTCGCTTACATTTAATCGCCAAGGTATCAACTACGGCTTCCTGGAATGCGTAGGCAATATCAGCACGGGTCTGATCATCATCGTCATTGGCGCGAATGGTATTTGCTGCAAATGTCTTCAGACCAGAAAAACTAAAGTCCAGCCCCGGACGGTCGGTCATCGGACGCGGGAACTTGAAGCGACCAGCCGTGCCTTTATCTGCCAACCGCGACAACAAAGGGCCGCCAGGGTAGTCCAGCCCCATCAGCTTGGCGGTTTTATCAAACGCTTCGCCGGCGGCATCATCGATCGACTCACCCAAAATTTGGTACTCGCCAATGCCTTTGACTTCGACCATCATGGTATGGCCACCCGACACCAGCAGTGCCACAAACGGGAACTGGGGCGGGTTATCTTCCAGCATAGGGGCCAGCAGGTGGCCTTCCATATGGTGTACAGCAACAGCGGGTAAGTCCCAAGCATATGCCAAACTACGGCCAATCGTTGCCCCGACAAGCAATGCGCCGACTAGGCCAGGGCCAGCGGTGTAAGCCACACCGTCCAAATCTGCTGGCGTCAAGCCAGCATTGTTAAGCGCTTCCTTGATGAGCGGAATCGTCTTCTTGACATGGTCACGGGAAGCCAGCTCAGGAACAACACCACCGTAGTCGGCGTGCAGTTTTACCTGGCTGTAAAGCTCGTGTGCCAATAGGCCTTTTTCATCATCGAAAATAGCCACACCTGTTTCGTCACAGGAGGTTTCGATGCCCAGTATACGCATAACAACCTCTATACTTATGGTAATTGAGGGCCATACTACCGCCCTTGACAGAAATTAACCAGTTCAGGGTTGCAGAATGCTTTACAAATGCCCCCAGATCAGATTAGAATTTCGCACCATTTTTAATCAGCTGATACTTTAATGAACATCAGCATTAACCGAATCACTCTGAGGTGAGTATTACATGCCAGTAATCAAAGTACGTGAAAACGAACCGTTTGACGTAGCACTACGTCGTTTCAAGCGCTCTTGCGAAAAAGCAGGTATCCTTTCTGAAGTACGTCGTCGTGAGCACTTCGAAAAGCCTACTACTGTACGTAAGCGTGCGAAAGCAGCGGCAGTTAAGCGTCACCTGAAGAAATTGGCTCGCGAAAACGCGCGTCGCGTTCGTCTGTACTAATCTGTCTGATTAACAGAAGGAACGTGTTATGACTCTGATTGAACGTCTAAAAGACGAACAAAAAACAGCGATGAAAGCCAAAGACAAACCACGTCTTGGTACGATTCGCTTGGTAATGGCTGCCATTAAACAGCGTGAAGTTGACGAGAAGATCACTCTTACCGATGACGACGTGCTGGCAGTATTGACCAAAATGGTAAAACAGCGCCGTGATTCTGTTGCTCAATACGAAGCAGCCAATCGCCAAGATCTTGCTGATGTTGAGCTTGCTGAAATCACAGTACTGGAAGAGTTCATGCCACAGCCACTGACCGACGACGAAGTCGCCGCTCTGTTGGATGAGGCAATTGCTACAACCGGTGCTGCCAGCATGCAAGACATGGGCAAACTGATGGGCGTGTTGAAGCCACAAGTTCAGGGTCGTGCCGATATGGGTAAAGTTAGCCAGTTGGTGAAAGCCAAGCTAGGTTAATCCCTACCCTATTTCTGCAACAAGCCGTGCTATCCGGTTCCGGACTGCGCGGCTTGTTCGTATTCAGCACCCCGTCAATTATATTTCAACGCAGCCAAATCAAAGTGCTATCATCAGCGATAACACTTTGATTTGGCACCCCACACGCAGCAGGTAACACCACGCTATGGCAGGAAAAATCCCACGTACATTTATCGATGATCTCATATCGCGACATGACATCGTGGATATTGTGGATGCCAGAGTTAAGCTAAAAAAACAGGGCAAGAACTTTGGTGCCTGCTGCCCGTTCCACAACGAAAAGACCCCCTCATTCTCTGTCAGCCAAGAAAAGCAGTTCTACCACTGTTTTGGTTGCGGTGCCCACGGCAATGTCCTCGACTTTGTCATGGAGTTCGATCGTCTGGAGTTTGTCGAGGCGATAGATGAGCTTGCCTCACAACTGGGTCTTGAAGTGCCGCGCGAACAAGGCAGTGGTGGCGGCCAATCTGGCGTCCGTAGCAAAGAAAAGCTTGGTTTGTACGACATAATGGGGCAGATCTCCCAGTTCTACCAAAACCAACTGCGTACCCAGGAAGGTCAGCTAGCAATCGACTACCTCAAAGAGCGCGGGCTATCCGGTGAAGTCGTCAAAAAGTTTGGTATCGGCTTTGTACCGGATCAGTGGGATCAAGTCCGTAACCGTTTTGGTCGCGATATGGAAGCCCAGCAGGCGCTAGTCAGTGCCGGCATGCTGATCGAAAACGACAACGGCCGCCGCTATGACCGCTTCCGAGGCCGGGTCATGTTCCCAATCCACGATCGCCGTGGCCGAGTGATCGGCTTTGGTGGGCGGGTACTGGGAGACGGTACACCGAAATACCTCAACTCACCGGAAACCCCGATTTTCCACAAGGGCCGCGAGCTCTATGGCCTATACGAAGTCCTGCAAGCCCACCGCGAACCGGAAAAGCTGCTGGTAGTCGAAGGCTATATGGATGTTGTTGCCCTGGCCCAGTTCGGCGTTGACTATGCCGTTGCCTCACTGGGTACCTCGACCACCGGCGATCATATCCAGATGATGTTCCGCCAGACAGGTACCGTAGTGTGTTGCTACGATGGCGACCGAGCCGGCCGTGATGCCGCGTGGCGTGCTATGGAGCAAGCCCTGCCCTACCTCAACGACGGCCGCCAGCTCAAGTTTATGTTCTTGCCCGATGGCGAAGATCCCGATACCTATATCCGCCAATACGGCCAAGAAGGGTTCGAGCAGCAAGTCAACCAGTCGATGAACCTGTCGGACTTCCTGTTCTCGACCCTGCTACAGCAAGTCGATACCAGCAGTAACGAAGGCAAGGCCAAGCTCAGTACGTTGGCTGTTCCGCTGATCGACAAGGTACCGGGCGGTACCCTGCGGCTCTATTTACGTGAGATGTTAGGCAGAAAACTGGGATTACCCGACGAAAGCCAGCTGCAGCAGCTAATCTCTAAACAGGGGGCCGACGCACCAAAGAAAATTGGCCAGCCTGAAATTAAGCGCACCCCGATGCGGGAAGTGATCGCGTTGCTCATCCAGAACCCAGAATTTGTCAATAGCCTAGAATTTGATATGGCAGCATTTGAAGGAATTGATGTCGCTGGACTAAATTTATTATTAACAATAGTTGAAAAGTGTCGGGCGAACCCCAATGTTAGAACTGGACAACTTCTAGAGAGTTGGCGCGGAAGCAAAAGCGAAGGGATGCTGGCTCGTCTGGCGGCCTGGCAGCTACCTCTTGTCAAGGAAGAGGACAACACTCTAGATGTTTTTCTTGACGCAATGGACAAAGTCATTGACCAGTGCGTTAAACAACAAATCGAAAAGTTGCAGGCTAAATCGAGAACCGTCGGCTTATCAGTCGAAGAGAAGCGGGAATTGCAGTTGCTGATACTCAACCGTCCCGGCTAGTAAGTAGTCATCAATTAAGAAATTTGTTATAATTATCGGTTTGCATATCTGCATACTACTATTCTCAATCAGACCCTAAGTTGGATATCGTCTATGGAGCAAAATCCGCAGTCACAGCTAAAGTTACTTGTTGCTAAAGGCAAGGAACAAGGCTATCTGACCTACGCCGAAGTAAATGATCACCTACCAGAAGACATCGTTGATTCTGATCAGGTGGAAGACATCATTCAGATGATTAATGACATGGGTATTAAGGTGGTTGAAACAGCCCCTGATGCCGATGATCTGATGATGACAGAAGACAATGCGGACGAAGACGCGATTGAAGCCGCGGCCCAGGCCCTATCAAGTGTAGAAAGCGAAATTGGCCGCACTACTGACCCAGTACGTATGTACATGCGTGAAATGGGTACAGTCGAACTCCTTACCCGCGAAGGCGAGATTGATATCGCGAAGCGCATTGAAGATGGTATTAACCAGGTTCAGTGTTCTGTTGCCGAATACCCTAGCGCCATCGCATACCTACTTGAGCAGTTTGACAAGGTAGAAGCCGAGGAGCTCCGCCTAACAGATATCATTTCTGGTTTTGTTGACCCGAATGAAGAAGCAACCGCAGCCCCAACTGCCACGCACATCGGCTCTGAGTTAAGTGACGCAGATCTTGAAGATGAAGACAAAGATCTGGAAGAAGACGAAGACGAGGATGACGAAGAAGAAGATACTGGTATTGATCCAGAACTTGCGCGTGAAAAGTTCAACGAGCTGCGAATCGCTTATGACAATATGGCGCTGGCGATTGATACCCACGGCCGTCAAGATCCAAAAACAGCCGTAGCCGTCGAGGTTCTTTCTGATATCTTCAAACAATTCCGCCTGATCCCTAAGCAGTTTGATAAGCTGATCAGCTCACTGCGTGAGTCGATGGATAAGGTACGCACCAACGAGCGCCTGATCATGCGCATGTGTGTCGACAACAGCAAGATGCCAAAGAAAACCTTTGTCAGCTTTTTTGCCGGCAACGAATCTTCTTCTGAGTGGATTGACGAAGCGCTTAACTCTGGCAAGCCTTACGCTGAACGCCTGAAGAACTACGAAGAAGATCTTCGTCGTGCGACGACCAAACTGCGTATTCTTGAACAAGATACAGGCTTGTCCATTGAGCGTATCAAAGACATCAGCCGCCGCATGTCAATCGGTGAAGCAAAAGCTCGCCGTGCGAAGAAAGAAATGGTTGAGGCTAACCTGCGTCTAGTTATTTCGATTGCCAAGAAGTACACCAACCGTGGCCTTCAATTCTTGGATCTTATCCAGGAAGGTAACATCGGCCTGATGAAAGCGGTCGACAAGTTCGAATACCGCCGTGGTTACAAGTTCTCGACTTACGCGACATGGTGGATCCGTCAGGCTATCACCCGTTCGATTGCTGACCAGGCACGTACTATCCGTATCCCGGTTCACATGATTGAGACTATCAACAAACTGAACCGTATCTCTCGCCAGATGCTACAGGAAATGGGCCGTGAACCATTGCCGGAAGAACTGGCTGAGCGTATGCAGATGCCGGAAGACAAGATCCGTAAAGTCCTGAAGATTGCCAAAGAGCCAATCTCGATGGAAACCCCTATCGGTGATGATGAAGATTCGCACCTAGGTGATTTCATTGAAGATACCACGCTTCAGTTACCGATGGATGCAGCAACGGCAACTAACCTGCGTATGGCAACCAACGATGTGTTGGCTGGCCTAACACCACGTGAAGCCAAGGTACTGCGTATGCGTTTTGGTATCGATATGAACACTGACCACACCCTTGAGGAAGTGGGCAAGCAGTTCGACGTTACCCGTGAGCGTATCCGTCAGATCGAAGCCAAGGCATTGCGTAAGCTACGCCACCCAAGCCGCTCAGATGTTCTGCGCAGCTTCCTGGATGAATAACCACACATCCTGACACGATTGATAAAAACGGGCCATCGGGCCCGTTTTTTTATCCCCTTAGTTTCAGCCATCAATGACTTGGCTCCAGCTGCCGACAATATCAAGAAAACACAGTTAACTGCCTAAAAAGCAAGCAAAATAAACACTTTATTCGCTAGACAAGGCCACAACCTTCCCATATAATTTCACCCAATCGGCCCCTTAGCTCAGTGGTTAGAGCAGGCGACTCATAATCGCTTGGTCCCCAGTTCAAGTCTGGGAGGGGCCACCAAATACAGAAAGGCCTGAGCGGTTAATAACCACTCAGGCCTTTTGCATTTCTGAACGCTGTGTAGCATATTTGTTCAGACGCTCTTCCTTCGCACTCTTTCAAGACACATTTTCACTCGCACTTTCTGCCAGACCTAATTGCCCCATAAAATGTTGTGATTTAATAAGCAATAAAACACACATGGATACCTTGCATGGCAAAGCGGGCCCCAAACTTTTTCACCTTCCTTGGTGGTATAGCGTGATCGCCTCTCTGGGCGGTCTAAAGCAGATTGCCCCTTATGTTGCTGCACTCTGCTGATCCCGGCTCCTTTGCCTTTCTGCGGGACTGGCAACTACAGGAAAAGTTTAAAGACACATCTCATCGCCGAGATATCAACAAACTCAAGACTTCAAGCAGCTTACAGAAAAAAGGCATTGGACAAACATCAATTGCCCAATACCTTAATTGAGTATTAGCGAGACAAATCGTAACGTTCTTTGTAGTCACTTACGTTGTTACAAGGAGATGGGAAGTCCTCGATATCAGTGCCACTTTGATAAAACGCCCAACCAAGTTTACCCAGCTTTAGCTTTCCATCTTCAGCATTTTTTTCATCCCATTCACAAATGAACTCTTCGATGATGCTTTGTGTATCATTGAACTCCAGTGCTGGTTGTTGACCTAGCTCAGCTGCAGTTTTATCACTATCACCTAACACGTAATAGCTTGGAAGACCGACCATGAAGCGTGATGCATCCAGAACGACTTGTACATATTCTTCAATGGTATCTGCACCCGCAACTTCAATCACGTGACGCAGCTCTTCAGCCCAATAATACTCAAGGAATGGGATCGACTCTGCGCTACCTTTATGCCAACCGATATCACGGGTGTGATAGACAAGAGCGCGATAATCATCATTGATTAGACCATCTGGGTTATCTTCACTAACTTGCCCTAGATCTTTTGGCAAGTCTTTAGGATCGATCGGATGACCGTTTTCGAACAGATATACGTTTTTGGTTTCTTGCATCTTGTTCCAAAATGCTTGCATATCAGTACGATTGTTATCTGCATCATATGCAAAGTTTTCTTCTACTCGCACCAACACTCTTGTGTCGCTACCACCATCATCCATACCATAGAAGCGACTGAACGTATGGTGCCCATCGGTTAGATACAAAGCACCATCGGGTCCGACAATAACAGGGTTAACCCAAGTCATAATGCGCTCAACGCCATTTTGGTCTTCTGATATTTCACCATCAGACTCTCGAGGCTCTTTACATTCGAAGCTGTCAGGATCATTGAAATCACTGTTTTCATCAAAAAACTCAACCGAATCACGAAGACCGTAGGTCTCACAAAACTCTTCGAAAAGCTTCTCTTCCTCAAACTGCCAGCGACCTAGCTTATAGTCATTTTGGAATTGACCTAACGTTTTTTGTGTTGGCATAAGATCACCAACAGTAACCCAGTGCACTTCACCAGGCGCAAAGCTAAGGTGCTCTTCCTTTCCTTTTTCGCCAAGGCTAATATCATTATTATTACTACTGCTATTACATCCAGCCAAAAGACCCGCAACAACCAATGCTACCACTGCTTTTTTCATCTTAATTCCATGTTACTAAAGGTATAAATTGCTCACAGATGGTAGTTTATTTTTGTTAAGCTTATCTTACAGAATTATTGTAAGTAGACCGTCATTACAGCCATTATGGAAGTTCATACCGTATTTTGAGTTTATCCCCCCAAAACACTTATTCACAAAACGCCGAGGTTATGATCTTCAAGCCACTCACATAAAGCGGACTCTTGTCGTTCTACAATATCAAGCAAATCATCAATTAGCTGAGATAGAGATTATGATACTTGTAGTTCAGTGAACAACTCACTGAATTGGCGTTAAGTAAGTTTTAAAAACAACGATCGATAAAGTTAATAGTCATACTTCTGAGTAATGAACTATTGGTTATCAAACAATACTTATTTATAATGTAAACCAAGCCAAACAGGCGCACAATGTTGTCACTAGTAAAATATATGAATATAACTAATCAACAATATCTATACACCATAGGTTTAAGATATAAACATTGCTCAAACCCTAGTGCTGTCTATGATAAAGATGGTAATTTTGTTTCTGTGAACAAAGCTTTCAAGAATGTTTTTGGCCTTGAAGGTAAAGAAATCATCGGGAAATCTCTTCTAAGATTAGAACATAACCTCACAGAGCACTCTGACATAATTAATGAGCAAAATAATAGTGTAGTTTATAATAGGGTGCAGTTATTTTCCTTGCATATCATAAAAACACATTCATCTTGCACAGCTTTTTACGTTTCAAAAATGCCTCTTATAAATGAAAGAGGCGATGTTATAGGTATAGATGTTAACTTGTATGAATCGGGATTAATACATACTTTCTCAGCAAGCCTAAACGACACATTTAATAAAAAATCAGCAGCTTTAAAAAATGCAACAACCGTAATAAACTCAAACAAATTGAATGATACTTTCACACCTCTTCAAGAAACATATTCTTATTTTATTCTATGTGGGTTTTCAAATGAATTCATTAGTGGGGTTTTAAACAGGTCAAAAAAAACAGTTGAAAACAACATTTCACGCTTAATAGACAAGGCACAAACAGTTTATTGTGGAGGGATATTTAACAGGAGAAGCTTCCGAGAATACTTGATAAGCAATAATATTACCAACTTATCACCCGCAGGAATAATGAACTCAAGAATTCAAACAATATCAGTATCTCCATTTCTGTTTGATAATACCATTTAGCCCAATTATAAGATAGGTTAAATAAAACCATTATAGGTTGAGGTATAACTCAGGAAAAGATACGCCTATTTTAGATGAAAAAACAACCTGTTCAACTTTACATCAATATTGGTTGATTCATATCGAGTGCCCCCCCTTTTTTATGAGCGAAGTAGAAAACCTTGCATAAGCTTTGTGACAAAGTCGCATTGCAGCCACTCAACTGTATAACTTCGCTGTAAAAAATCACTCTAACTCTCCAGTGAGTGCTGATTTTTATCCTGTTAATTCTGCGATAATCACAAGAAATACAAGTAATACTATTGGACTAATATACCACCAGTAAGCTTTACTTGAGCCACCATTAAAGAAGTAGAATATGACGATAGCAATACTTGCTAAACATGAAGCTGGCACCAAATTATACGCTAACGCCCACATTTCAGAATTACCTATACCAACGCCTAGGCCCAGAACAACCGCTAAAAAAGGGGCTAGGATCAACTGCACCAAGGTTCCGAAAGCAACCCCAAAAAAAGACATAGTTGCTCTTTTATTCATAACATAAACCAACCAATAGGAATTAACTATGTAATCTTCATTTTGAAATTTTATAAAAATCATGTCAAACGACATTGTAGGGCCGTATAGCAGAATAATCTGCCCCACCACTGCCGCCTTATGCTTCGGTGTCAAATGCGTATAGCGCAAAGTCATATTAAAATCAGCATAACCCAACAACTCGCGAACCATGTTGAGGTAGACGCCAGCCATAACCAGCTTGCTGACAAAGTGATGGCGCAACTTGAAATTACCGATAAAAGCGTCTTTCAGTACCAAGACCGTGGCTTTTTCACATCAGTCAGCGATTGGTCCGATTCTCCCTCATATATAGAGAGGGAGCCTGGATTCCCCCCAAACCCGGGATGGCGCCCCTTTTAAGGTATTTACGGTGTAGTTAATCGTCGCGGTTGCTTTACCAAGCTTGCGCTGTTCGCTGCGCCACTTTTCTATTCCCCATGCGGTGATTTGGTCGAGATCTTTTTCAAGCAAGAAATTAAACCGTGAACAAAGATGGTTAACAGTACGGCTAGTCATAGCCTTAATTTCGCCCAACCTTGCTATAACCTTAACCGACCAACTACTTTTGATTTATTTTCCCTTCCGAAATAAATCGTCAATTGATAAAAAACAAAAAAAATCTGTGAAATGTGTAGATAATCTTGGCTTCTCTTTGAGTGGGCGTTAAAAATTTGCGCGCTATCACAAGGTGATTAAACAGATTGACTGTGATAACATACGCCGCTTGTTTGACCTGCCAATTTATGTCAGGCAGACATACAAGCGTCATCCGGCTACATTATACTGATGACAGTTTGCCAATAACCCTAGGTGTTAACGGCTGCTTTAGTTCACAAGAGATGCCTTACACAAGCAATCCAACTGCTTTTGTAAGACAATATTTTGAAAAATTTGTATTGTCACAGACAACAACTGGAGTGACGTTGTATTTGTTTGACGTTCGCCACATTTTTTCGGCGTATTTCAACATCAATCGCACGTTTTTTCAGGTATAACCTGTGACTCAAATTTCCCATGGGTAAAAGTTCGTCCGGAGACCATTCTCAATGAAAAAGACCAAGATCGTATGTACGATTGGACCTAAAACAGAATCTGTAGAAATGCTTACTAAGCTAGTTGACGCTGGCATGAACGTAATGCGCCTTAACTTCTCTCACGGTAACTTCGAAGAGCATGCTGTACGCATCACTAACTTCCGTGAAGTAATGGCCAACACAGGTAAGCAACTTGCGATTCTTCTAGACACTAAAGGTCCAGAAATTCGTACTATCAAGCTTGAAGGCGGTCAAGATTTTTCTCTTGTTGCTGGTCAGGAGTTCACGTTCACAACTGACACTTCTGTAATCGGTAACCAAGACCGCGTGGCGGTAACTTACCCTGGCTTCGCTAAAGACCTGGCAAAAGGCAACACTATCCTTGTTGACGACGGCCTGATCGAAATGGAAGTACTAGAAACCACCGAAACTGAAGTTAAGTGTAAAGTACTTAACAACGGTGACCTAGGTGAAAACAAAGGTGTTAACCTACCTGGCGTTTCTGTAAACCTTCCTGCACTATCTGAAAAAGACAAAGCTGACCTAGTATTCGGTTGTGAGCAAGGCGTTGACTTCGTTGCGGCTTCTTTCATCCGTAAAGCGTCTGACGTTAAGGAAATCCGTGAGATCCTTACGGCAAACGGCGGCGAAAACATCCACATCATCTCTAAGATCGAAAACCAGGAAGGCGTTGACAACTTCGACGAAATCCTTGAGCAATCTGACGGTATCATGGTTGCTCGTGGTGACCTAGGTGTTGAGATCCCAGCTGAAGAAGTTATCTTCGCTCAGAAGATGATGATCGAGAAGTGTAACCGTGCTCGTAAGATGGTTATCACTGCGACTCAGATGCTTGATTCTATGATCAACAACCCACGTCCAACTCGCGCAGAAGCGGGTGACGTTGCGAATGCTGTAATGGATGGCACTGACGCAGTAATGCTATCTGGTGAGACAGCTAAGGGTAAATACCCTGTTGAGTCTGTTTCTATCATGGCTCAAATCTGTTCTCGCACTGATGGCGCGCTTAAAGCTGAGCTAGGTTCTCGCCTAGACAGCCCACGCCTACGCATTACTGAAGCAGTATGTAAAGGTGCGGTAGACACAGCTGAAAAACTAGCTGCTCCATTGATCGTTGTTGCCACTGAAGCTGGCAAATCTGCACGTTCAGTACGTAAGTACTTCCCAACGGCAAACATCATCGCTGTAACAACTAACACTAAGACTGCTGCACAGCTAGTTCTTACTAAAGGTGTTACTCCAGTTGTTGTTGAGTCTATCGACAACACTGACGCGTTCTACGCTCACGGTAAAGAGATTGCACTGAAAACTGGCCTAGGCGTTAAAGGTGATATCGTTGTTATGGTATCTGGCGCGCTAGTTGCTTCAGGCACAACTAACACAGCATCTGTACACGTACTATAAGTGTCATTTCGCTGATTGTTAAAACGGGGGCCTCGGCTCCCGTTTTTTTATGCCGTCGATATGGCATCCCTGCGGGTTTCCTAACCAATTACCAGAGTGATCTGTGGTGACCTCTCACAATTATGAAACTTAGCAATCGCCCTCCACTTTTTTCCTCGATATACTTCACCATATAGTATTCTCCCAAGGCATAGCCCTATACAAATAGCACTGTGCATTTTGCGCTGATCTAACACAATGAGGAAGAACGTGTCCAGCCCTACCCTTGCCGATAAAGTCATGGAAATGATCCGCCAGGATATATTGACAGGTGAACTACTCCCCGGCCAAAAACTGGTTGTGGCCGACCTGAAGCAGCGATACAACGTCGGTGCTTCCCCGATACGTGAAGCCCTTGTCCAGCTGGCTTGGCGCAAATACGTGCATTTTGCCCCACAAAAAGGCTGCTGGGTTGCCAACGTCTCGGCAACTGAGCTAGAAGATCTGTTCAATACCAATCAAGAGCTATCGAAGATCCTACTAAAACGTGCCATCGAGCACGGGGATGAGGCTTGGGAAATCAATATCCTCACCAGCTTTCACAAGCTGAGCAGATTGAACCCGGCACAAGCCGACACAGACTTTTGCGAATGGGAGCAACGACACAGCGACTTCCACCATGCGCTGCTAGCAGGTAGCCAGTCACCGACAATGTTGGCGTTATATCGCCAGGTCTATGAGCAGATCGAACGCTACCGCCATATCTGGGTTAGTCGCTACCGCCAGTATGAAGAGCGCTATCACGACAATGGTGAGCATGAAGCCATGATGAAGGCGGTACTGGATCGTAACACTGAGCAGGCGCTCGCAATTATGGCGACGCACTCAGAGCGCGCCCTAGAAATGATCAAAGGTGATTTGGTATAGCCGCCACTTACCAGAAGATTTCCTTATGGTGAGTATTGAGCACCAATATCGCCAGCAAGAAGTACAGCGCGCTAACCTTGAAACCGAGCAACAACAGGCCAAGTACTGTCAGCCTTGCCAAGAATTTATGATTCATCGCTTCCCCCTAGTGCCATACTACCCAGTTGGCACCTAGCCTTATTAGACTTTAGTCTAATAAGGCTAGACTTTCAGGGAGGCACAAAAACAAAACCCGGTGAAAGCACCGGGTGTTTTATACCTGAGACATTCTGTTGTTCAGGGACTAGGCCTTAAGCGCCCTCTCACCTCTGGCAATACCCACCACACCACTGCGGGCGACCTCGATAATCTCGGTCGCTTCTCCGACTGCCGAAATAAAAGCATCAAGCTTCTCACCGGTACCAGCCAGCTGGACGGTATAGATCTGGCTGGTCACATCGACAATTTGGCCACGGAAGATATCGGCAGTTCGCTTAACTTCCGCACGGGCAAAACCGCTTGCTTTAACCTTGACCAGCATCAGCTCACGCTCAAGATGCTCACTCTCGGTTACATTACTGACCTTGAGGATATCAATCAGCTTATGCAGCTGCTTCTCAATTTGCTCCAATGCCGCATCTTCAACATTGGTGGTAATGTTCAATCGAGATAAAGTGGAATCATCGGTCGGAGCAACCGTCAAAGACTCAATGTTATAGCCGCGCTGGGAAAACAGCCCCACAACCCGTGACAATGCGCCCGGCTCATTTTCAAGAAGTACTGATACAATCCTGCGCATATTAAGTTCTCTCCGTTTTACTCAGCCACATTTCGCTCATTGACCCACCTCGGATCAACATTGGGTAGACATGCTCGGTTTCATCGACACTGATATCAATAAACACCAGTTTATCTTTCATGGCCAGTGCCTTCTCCATCTCCTCTTCCAGTTTATTCGGATCGGAAATACGCACCCCGACATGGCCATAGGCCTCAGCAATCGCGGCAAAGTCCGGCACCGAATCCATGTAAGAATGGGAATGACGACCTTGGTATATCATATCCTGCCACTGTTTCACCATGCCCAAGAAACGGTTATTCAGGTTGATGATTTTGACCGGGATATCATACTGCAATGCCGTAGACAGCTCCTGGATGTTCATCTGAATACTGCCATCACCCGTTACACATACGACCTCGGCATCAGGCAGGGCAAATTTCACCCCCATTGCAGCGGGAAGACCAAACCCCATAGTGCCAAGACCACCGGAGTTCAACCACCGACGAGGTTTATCAAACGGGTAATATAGCGCAGCAAACATCTGGTGCTGGCCGACATCTGAAGCCACATAGGCATCACCGTCTGTCAGCTTGTGCAGTACCTCAATCACCTCCTGCGGCTTGATACGTTCGCTATCCTTGCTGTAGCTCAGACATTGACGACCACGCCACGACGCTATCTCACTCCACCAGCTATCAATCGCCGCATCGTCATTATGACCGTTTTGGTCATCGAGCATTTTCAACATGCAGTTAAGTACCGTATCAGCCGAGCCGACAATAGGAATATCAACCGAAATTGTTTTAGAGATAGACGACGGGTCGACATCGATGTGCATGATAGTGGCGTTCGGGCAGTACTTCTCGACATTATTAGTGGTACGGTCGTCAAAACGCACACCGATACCGAAGATCAAATCCGAGTTATGCATCGCCATATTGGCTTCATAGGTACCGTGCATCCCCAGCATACCCAGGTTGTTCCTGTGAGTACCTGGGAAAGCTCCCAGCCCCATCAGGGTATTGACCACTGGCATATTCAAGCTTTCAGCCAGTTTAAGCAATTGCGGGCTACAGTCTGCCATGATCGCACCACCACCAACGTACAACACTGGCTTCTTGGCGGCGAGCAAGGCTTTTAAACCACGCTTGATCTGTCCTTTGTGCCCCTGAGTCGTCGGGTTGTACGAGCGCATCGCAATCGACTCTGGATACTTATATGGGTAGCTCTCGGCGGGATTGAGCATATCTTTGGGGATATCAATGACAACCGGGCCAGGACGACCGCTTGCGGCTATATAAAAGGCTTTCTTGATGATCTCTGGGATATCTTCCGGCTTTTTCACTAAGAAGCTGTGTTTGACGACAGGACGGGAAATACCCACCATGTCACACTCTTGGAAGGCATCGTTGCCGATGAGGTTACTCATAACCTGGCCAGAGAATACGACCATTGGAATGGAGTCCATATATGCAGTTGCAATACCGGTAATTGCATTGGTCGCCCCGGGACCGGAAGTTACCAGCACCACACCGACATCGCCAGTGGCACGGGCATAACCGTCTGCCATGTGTACTGCCGCTTGCTCATGGCGTACCAGTACGTGCTCAATATCACTTTTCTCATGCAGCGCATCGTAGATGTCGAGCACTGAACCGCCAGGGTATCCGAAGATATGTTTCACGCCTTGATCGATCATTGAGCGAACAATCATATCGGCGCCGGACAACATTTCCATATTTCTGCCTCCAGGTCGCGTATACCATCCTGTATAGCTAATTCATTCCGGGAGCTGTGCTAGCGGCCTAATGCCAACTGCTTGACTGGAGGGACAAACAATAAACATCAGCATGGGTTGCGCTAGCCTGTTGCCGGAAATACAGCAGCCAATGAAACATAACCGCCTCAATTAGCTATACAGGCTGATATCACATAGTTAGGGCTTATTCTTAGCCTAATGAAATGAAAACAAAAAATTGTTTCCATGCTATGTCATCTGCTCAGTGTGATAACACAAGCAGTAAACCGTAACAACTGTAACGTTTTTTTAGCAAGCAAGTCTATTGGCTGAAGGCAGTTAACAAGTATTATCTGAAATGAGCAAATATCCATCAGGATAATGACTGAGCGAATAGTATCAACAGGAATATACTTTCATCATTACCTTTATTATCGGCATATTACACTGCTCAAACCAGAGGGTAGTCCAGAGCCGAGCTATCCCCCTCATCGCCATACGAGGGCGATAAACAGGCCGAATCGGCAGATAGAAAAAAAGAGAGCCGAGGCTCTCTTTTCCCAATCCAATTGGCACTGAGTACTACTTACTCGTCGCCTTGTGGCTTTCTTCGTACATACGTTCGATTTGCTGGTGATAACGATCATGGATCACCTTGCGACGCAGTTTCTGGGTCGGTGTCAGTTCACCTTTATCCATCGAAAAGGCGCTCGGTAGCAGGGTGAATTTCTTCACCTGTTCAAAACGCGCCAAGTCTTTTTGCAATTCAACCACCCGCTTTTCAATCAACTCGATGATCTGACTATGTTTAACCAGCTCCATCCGATCTTGATACTTGATGTTCAACTCACGGGCATGCTCTTCAAGCGTTTCAAAGCAAGGTACAATCAAGGCTGATACAAACTTACGCGTATCGGCAATCACCGCGATCTGCTCGATAAAATGATCTTTACCAATGGCACCCTCAATTACCTGCGGAGCAATGTACTTACCGCCGGAGGTCTTCATCAGCTCCTTGATACGGTCGGTAATAAACACATTACCTTCCTCATCAATGTGGCCCGCATCACCGGTTTTCAGGAAACCGTCCTCGGTGAAGTTCTTGGCAGTTTCTTCCGGCATATTGTAATAACCGCGCATCACCATCGGGCCACGTACCAAAATTTCATTGTTTTCGCCAATCTTCACTTCGGCACCCGGCATCGACATACCGATTGAATCTGGGTTGAAACTCCTGTCATCCCAGCACGATACCGTTGCCGTAGTTTCCGTCATACCGTAGCCCAGCTTGACGTTGATACCGATAGCATGGAAGAAACGGCCGATGCTCTCATCGAGCTTGGCACCACCACACGGCATAAACTTGATGTTGCCACCAAGAATAGCGCGTAGCTTCGACAATACCAGCTTGTCCGCCAGCGCATGGCTTTTTTTCAACATCCAAGATGGCTCTCGGCACTCCTGACGCGCCAGGGCCATGCGGGCGCCCATATTGACAGCCCAAGTAAAGATCACCTTGCGTTGGAAAGGTGCGCGGGAAACCTTATCGTGGACGGTAGAGAAAATCTTCTCGTAAACCCTTGGCACAGCCGCCATGACATTTGGCTTCACTTCGGCCAAGGCGTCTTTAAGCAAGTTCGTATCAGACAGGTAACAGTTCACCCCGCCACGGTGTAATACATAGAAGGTCCATGCACGCTCAAAAACGTGCGAAAGAGGAAGGAAACACAGCGATACATCGCCCTCTTCCAATGCCAGTTTCTGATCGTGGCCTTCAAGTTGTGAACCGATGTTGGCGTAATCGAGCATCACCCCTTTCGGTGTCCCCGTAGTGCCCGAGGTGTAAATCAAGGTCAGCAGATCATCCATTGCCGCGTCATCTAAACGTTGGGCCAAGGTGCCTTGCGCCGCCGTTTCAGCCGCCGCCACAAAGTCCTCAAAACGGATGACTAACGGGTGTTCGGTCAGGCTCTCTACCTCACCCATCACCACGATATGCTCAAGATCAGGGCATTCACCAGCCACTGAAACAGCAGCATCAAGTTGAGATTGCTCGCCAACAAACAGGATGCGGATTGCTGCATCATTGATAATGTATGCAGCTTGCTGCGGGGTATTGGTTGGGTAAATCGGGACAGTTACAGCTCGGTTATACAGTGTTGCAAAGTCAGCCACTGTCCATCGTGGCATGTTATTGGAGAAAATACCGACTTTGTCTTGGACATTCAGACCATGTCCAACCATAGCCAGCGCGAGCTGTTGGATCTGCTCACCAAACTCACTCCAGCGGATATCCTGCCATTGACCTGCCACTTGGTGGCGTAATGCAACCTGATCACCTAAACGTTCAACTTGGGAACGAATGCGGTTGACGATATGAAATTCACGTTTAGCCATAACTACTCTGCCGTTCTGGCTTACACCTGTAAGCCTATTTTGCAAGGAGTCTACCCGTGACGTAGGGAGAAAGGCAACTCTGTGACCTCACAAAATCCCCATTTGCCTGGTACGACCAGAATTGAAAAGCCAGGTATTACAAAGGCTCTACCTTTCCCTAATAGTGCTGCTACAAAGTGTAAGGAAATACGTCTAACTTCCGCTTACTAAAGAGTATAACGGCACAAATTCACACGCTCATAATAATTAAGAAGCCAGCAACTGCTGACTTCTGCTCGAACAACGGTATTAAATTCGATTAGATAGAACTGTCACCGCACACGGCAAGCAGCTGATCACGCATCCAGATATGGCCCTTGTCCTTCTGTGAAGACTCGTGCCAGCTGAGATAACCCGAAATCTTGGCTGACTCAACCGGTAGTGGCAAGATCTTCAGCTGTTGGCTGGCAGCAGTCACGTTGGCCAGCCAGCGTGGTACCACAGCAATCAGTTCAGACTGGCTAACGACATACATAATGTTGCTCAGGCTCGTCCCTTGGTAGGCTTCCTGGTAGCTTGCGTGGTTATTGTAGATATGATCGGCAAACATCTTCACGCCAGGGGTAGACTTCATAACCGCATGCAGCTCTTGAGTGAAAACCGCTTCACTAATGCTCTCACCAATACGTGGGTGGTTACCGGCTGCAACCACGACAAGCTCATCACTGAACAATTCGGTACTGCAGAAGCCCGGTTCGTCAAAGCGCACATAATCAATCACAAAATCGATATCTTGGTAATGCATCTTCTGGGTCAGCTTGGCATCCAACTCGACTTCAACCTGTACACGCACGTCTGGTGCCTGCTCGGCCACATTGCTTAAGATTCGAGGCGCAAAACGCATATCTGACGGGCTGCAAACAGCCAGCTTAAAGGTACGGGTTGACGTCTCCGGCGAAAAAATAGAAGACGGCAATTCATTTTTCACCAGCTGCAGCGCCTGGCGAAGTGGACCGAATAACTGCTTAGCACGCTGGGTCGGCTGGATCCCACGACCATAACGGATAAACAACTCATCGTTAAACATCACTTTCAATCGAGCAACGGCATTACTCACTGCCGGTTGGGACATACCCAGGTTGTGCGCAGCGCGGGTGATATTTTGCTCCTGCATGACCGCGTCAAACACGGTCAATAGATTGAGATCAACACTACGTAAGTTGGATTCCATTTTATACCCATCAGCAGGGTGAATAGATGAATTTCTGCGTGCCATTATTTGCCTCTATAGATTACCGTTATGGGGCAAAATCCGTTATGCCGCCGGTGAATAGTTGGGCAATCCGATGCCTCTGAAAACTGACTCCCTCTTGCGGGGTGAGGCCAGTATGTTTCAAATAGATTGACGAAATAAATAGGCGAGTATCAGCAAATTGGTGCAGTTATATATAAAAAACTGAATTCAGAATACAAACACATACAATACATACGCTTAAGGCTGATATAAAAAGATCTAAAATATCTATAATTAAAATAAAGCTATAATTATAAGCAAAATTAAAAAGTTAGAAGAAAGAAAAAAGGGCCTATTTAGGCCCTTGTCCAACCACAGCTGTGGAATGCTAAACCGTCGTTATCGCCGATTTATAGCTATTGACGTTATGATTGGTATACCACTCAACCATTGCTTCTTCGACGACCTCTGGGTACTCCACCTGTTCCCACAGCTGCTGCCATAATTCATCACAGTTATGCCAGTTCCCCGCTAACACCCAGCGAGCAATAGCCGTCGCTACATCTGGCATTATCACCCGGCCGACAGAATCACTGTCCAGCCAGTTTCTCACCGCAGCGGGATCAAGGTAGCTCATCGAACTGGCCAGTCCCATCATTTCTAGGGTCATAACATTACTGATTTGCTCATACTGGCCATGCAATGGCTTGAGCAACAGTCTCTTGCCCAAGTTCATCGCCTCTGAAGGGAGCTCGAAACCACCGTTGGCTATCACGCCACGGCAAAGGTGTAATTGATGGTGAAAGCTATCCCGGTTAAGTCTGCGGATACTGACATTGCCATACTCGCTGTCATGGCTAGCCTCGGGGTGATAGCAGTAAAAACGGACTTGAGTAAAGCGGGTAAGCAAATCAAGCACCGCCTGCAGGTTCTCGAAAGGCAGGTAAACCAACACCGATTGATCACAGTCTTGCGATACTTCGCTAATCGGTACAATCGGCGGCAGGATCATCTGGTCGAAATGAAACCAGTGGACGCCCAACTGCTGAGCTGTCGGGGCAAAACGGCGCAGTACCATGCTATCAAACCAAGTCTGCCCCTGAGTCGGAATGTCTTGCAAAAATGCATTCTGATGGCTGAGCCCGATACTATGGACTTTCTGCTTTTTCGCCGCCCAGGCAGAGACTGGCTCAAAATCATTGAGTACCACATCGTAGGCCGATAAATCGAGGTTACGAACATCACGCAAGAACGTCGCTGAATGATTACTGGTGAGAGTTTTCCAACGGCTTACCTCACCATTTTCAGTGACAAAGGTCAGCCCGCGTCGGACTTTGAACTCACCGAAGCATTCCATATCAAAGTAGCGGTTATCGGGGCGACCTGAAAACAGGAAGTCGACATCCCCCCCCAATGTCGAAAACGCTCTGGCCATTTCGCGAGCCCGTGAAATATGGCCATTGCCCGTCCCCTGAACACCATAAAGGATCTTCATCTATTGGCTACTCCTTAGAAACTCACCAGCTGAAAGCACAATACGCCCAGCAGTGCCCCTGCAATGACATCGGTAATGTAGTGCACCCCCAGCAGCACACGGGAAAAGCCTATCGCTGCCGCCCACGGCCAGATAAACCAAGCGGTATCCGGATAAAATGCTGTGATGAGCGAGGCCATAACAAAAGCTGCGGCCGTATGGCCCGATGGTAAGCTGTACTTATCCGACGGCGTAATAAAGCTCGGCAGCGCTTCCGGACGGTTGCGCTTAAAGCAATTTTTCAGAACAAGGTAAACCGGAATTTCGAAGGCGAAGGCAAGTAACCCAGTTGCCACCACATCTGCTCCCTGCAGAGGATCAGCAACCCATGCCAACGCCGCAAAAATCACATACAGGTGACCATCCCCGGTATGGGATATCGCACGACTAAAACGCGCGACTTGAATATTGAAACGGTGACATAGGCAAAGCGCCGAAAATGCGTAATCAATTCGCTGTAACGGTGTCAGTAAGGTCATTGTCGAGATCCTAAGCTGATTTAACTCTGGATCAGATTAGGAAAGGGATATGACAACGCAGTGACGCTTTAAAGGAGGGATAATGACAATCCTTCCACACCGTGCAGGAGGATTGCCAAAGGGGACAATTAAGCAGAGGCTAAATTTTCGTGGCGGTGTACCAACTTGAAGTCAGACAAGATCACGTATGCCGCAGGGATCATGAACAGTACCAACAGGGTTGAGGTAAAGATCCCAAAAACAATCGAGATCACCAACGGCTTGATGACCTGGGCCTGCAAGCTGGTTTCCAACATCAACGGCAACAAGCCAGCAGCGGTGGTTAGCGATGTAAGGAAAACCGCCCTGAAGCGCTCTCGACTGGCCTCTACCACGGCTTTTTCAATATCGTCGCCATCATCGAGGTGGTGGCGAATATACTGCACCAGCAAGATGGAATCATTAACCACTACCCCAGCCAACGAAACAAAGCCCATCATGCTCGGCATACTGAGCGGGTGCCCTAGCAGCAAATGGCCCCAGAACACCCCAATCAAAGCCAGTGGAATAGCCAGCAGTACCACAAAGGGTTCGAGGTAGCTGCGGAACTGAAAGCTTAGGATCACAAACACCCCAAAGATCCCCAGCATAAACCCTGTTGCCATCGACTGTCCGGTTTCTGCGGTGTCCTTGGCCGCCCCTTCGAAATCAAAGCGAAGCCCCGGGTAATCCTGTTGCAGTTTAGGCATCAACTTGGTTCTAAACTGGTTCAACACCTCGCCAGAACTGATCACACTCTCTTGCAAATCACCATAAACGCTGAGAGTACGCAACCCGTTAATTCGTTGGATACGGACATAGTTTCGCTGATGCTCGAGGATGGCCACCGAGGCCAGCGGGATCTGACTACCATCAGATAAAATGATCGGAAAACTTGCAAGGGTCTGCAGATCCGCCGCCCGCTCTTTGTTGAACATCACCTCAATTTCAATGTTTTCAGGCCCGATTTGGATTTCATCGGCGGTCTGGCCGAAATACGCAGCCCGAAGCTGTGAAGCAATCATTTGACCATCGACCCCGAAAGACTCAGCTCCCGGGCGCAGGCGGATCAACACTTCGGGCTTACCCATCCGCATATCATCCAGCACACCCGAGACCCCGGCAAATTCATTGAAAAACTGCTGGGTCTCGATAGAAGCCGCTTTGAGCATCGCCAAGTCATCATGCTGCATCCGCACTTCAATGGCCCGGCCACCCGGCCCCATCGCTGGTTGCTTGAAGACCAAGGCTACCGGTGAAGCAAGCTCACCGACTTCTTCCCGCCACGCATCAATAAACTCATCGACCAAGCTATTGCGGATCTCGGCACTGAGCAAATCGAGCCTAACAGTCGCGACATGCGGGCCACTCTCATCGGCATCGGCATTGAAGTTGAACTGCTCGGTAATATTCTTAACCAGTGGCATGCCACCTTCGTTACGTTCACTCCACTGGACATTAAGGCGTTTTGCCGAAGCAACCACTTCGCTCACAACGGCTTCCGTCTGGCTAAGCGTAGAGCCTGGGGGCAAGATGATCCGCGCTTCGGCAATATCGCCATCCAATTCCGGAAAGCCGACAAACTTGAGCCCACCACCAGCCAATAAGGCAAAAGAAGCAAACAACAAACCAATCACCCCGCCGACAAACAGGTAGCGCCACTGCACCACCAGCGCGACCATCTTGACGAGGCGTTCATTGCGAAAGTGCTCGAAGCGGGCCAGGAAGTTTTGCTTCCATTTTGGTGGCAGTTTCTCCTGCTTTTGCCGGTGCAATGAATGGCTGAGGTGACTGGGTAAAATCAGGAAGGCTTCAATCAAGCTGATCGTCAGTACCAAGATCAGTACCTGCGGTACCACCCGCAATACCGCACCCATCTCCCCTTCGAGGAAGATCAAGCTACCGAAGATACAGATAGTGGTGAGGAAAGATGACACCACTCCCGGCAGCACTTTCTTCACGCCGTTATACACCGCATCCTGGATCTTCTGCCCACGATCCAGATGGGAAGCAATCGACTCGGAGATCACTATCGCATCATCCATCATGATCCCGATGGCCATCAGCAGGCCGACTAACGACATAATATTGATAGACAAAGAGAAAGCAGCCATCAAGTACATACTGCCAAGAAAAGCGACCGGCAAGCCTGCGGCGATCCAGAAGGAATAGCGGAACGAGAAGAATAGCCACATTACGGCAAAGACCAGCACGACCCCCTGCCAGCCATTTCTGACCATCATGGTCAGGCGATCCCATAACAGTGACGAGAGATCGTTGGTCAGCGTCAGGGTCACTCCGGTCGGTGCCCGCTGGTTTTCAGCTTCGACAAACGCCGCCACCCGCTCT
This sequence comes from Photobacterium sp. DNB23_23_1, assembly GCF_052873815.1. Taxonomy (NCBI): domain Bacteria; kingdom Pseudomonadati; phylum Pseudomonadota; class Gammaproteobacteria; order Vibrionales; family Vibrionaceae; genus Photobacterium; species Photobacterium sp. DNB23_23_1. The sequence continues at coordinate 75,005 of NZ_JBNNXT010000011.1, forward strand.
TTGATCCGCAACGCATCATCAGCCTTGTTCTTGCTGATCCGCAGCATTGCCGACGGCATACCGTCAAACAACACCTTCTGCTCATCAAGGGCAAAGCGATCGGTAATGGTGGCGACATCTCCCAAGCGCAAAACTGCGCCAAGGGTGTCCGCCCCGACAACTGTTCGGGCAATGGTCTCCGGGGTAATTTTCTGCTCATCGAAGCGGATCAATAAATTACGATCTGCCAGTTCTATATTACCGCTCGGCAACTTAATATTTTGCCGGCTCAATTTGTTGGCAATATCACTGACACTCAAGCCTAGCTGGCGTATCGCAACTTCATCAAGTTCGACCCTAAGCTGGTGGTCGGAGAAACCACTGACGTCGACCAATGAAACACCATAGTCAAGCTTAAGAGTACGCTTGAGTTGTTCGGCATACGCCTTGAGGTGTGGCAGGCTGGTATCGGCTTTGATCGCCACATCAACCACCGGCTCATTCCAGTCCAGCTCACGGACTATCGGAGATTCAATTTCAGACGGAAAATCATTAATCGCGTTGATCTGGGTCTGTACATCCACCAGCATCCGCGATACCACCTCGCTACTGGTCAGCTTAAGGATCAGCGATGCCGAGCCTTCTACCGCTTCACAGCGGGTCTCTATGATATTAGACAACCCATCCACGGCATCTTCCATCCGCATACAGATGCTCTCTTCCACTTCCTGAGGCGAGGCTCCAGGGTAGACCACCGAGGCAATGATGTAAGGGGGGGCAAAATCCGGGAAGGTTTCACGCTTGATCTTAGGCAGGGACACCAGCCCCAAGATGATCAACGCCAGCATCATCAGGTTAGCGGCGGTTGGGTGACGGGAGAAATAACGGATCATGAAGCTGGCTCCTGATCGTGCTCTTGAACCTCTTCAACTGGCTGGCCATTTACGGTCACAATTCTCAACGCCATTCCCGCAACAGCAGGCAGCAGATCATTGACCACCAACTGAGTACCGGACGCCAGTTCGCCACTGATCGCCACTTGGCCATCACGGCGGAACAGTACTGTCACCGGCTGGATTTTCAAATTACTCTCACTATCGATCAAGTAGACTTTATCGCCATGCAAAGCCCGCTCAGGGATCACCCAGTGCGGGTTGGGCTGGCCAGATACCCGCGCTTCGACAAACATCCCATTAACCAAGGGCGGAGCAGTTTCCGGTGATAGCTGGCTGTAATCCTGATCAACCTCAAGGATCACTCCGACGGTGGCCTGATTGGCACTCACCGTATCACTGATACGGGTCACTTTTGCTGGCCATTGCTGGATAAAGCTGCCACTGGACAACTGGATTCTAGCACTGAGATCGAGCTGGTCAGCCCGAGGCTTGCCATCGGCATGGGCGGTATACTGAGTCAAGCTAGCAGCCAGCACCTGCATATCATGCAGGGCGATTTGGGCATCAATTTCCACGGTATCAATACCGTGCGCCACCACCATCACCTGCTGGGTATTCACTACCTGATCCTGTTCGATATCCACGTTGGAAATCCGAGCATCGATCGGCAAAGTGATCACGGTTTTCTGCAAAGAGCGCTTCGCTTCGCTCACCTGCGACAAGTTCACCTCCAGCTGAGCCTGGGTGACCTTGCGTTCGTTAGGCAACACGATGAGCTGGTTCTCGATTTCCTGCACCACTTTCTGGCTCGCCAACGTATTTTGCAGCTCCAAATCGACGGTCGACTGCGAAGTTAGCCCCTTGGTGCGCAGTTCCTGTTTGCGCGCCAGCTCTTTCTTGCTGATTGCTAATCTGTTTTTTTCTATCTTGAGGGTGGTTTTGAGGTTTTGCTCTTCCTGCGATAGCTTAGCCAGCTGTGCCTGACTGGCACTGACATCAGCTTCAGCCTGCGCCAGACGCAACTCATAATCCAAGGGGTCAATATTGAGCAATATAGTACCCGCGTCCAATACCCGACCTTTATTCAGATCAGGGTGACGGTATACCACCTTACCCGTCACTTCCGCGATGGCTTGCCACTCCACCTTCGGCGCAACCCGGCCAAACCCCGCCGCCACTGGCGCAAGTTGTTGCTGCTCAAGGTTGATCACATCGACCACCCTAGCACGCTCGAGTGCCGGCTTGACGTCCGGCGACGGACGCAAATTTATCGCCAACACCAAGATCACCACACCAGCCAGTACAGCAGGAAACAGGAGTAGTTTACGGTTCTTCAGCATGGTTTATTCTCTTCCTTTAGTATCATCAATCCACGTACCAATAAGTTGACATTGTGCTCGGCAAGTTCAGCCAAATACGCTTCATCCATTTCTATATTTTGCAGGGTCAACATTGAGGGTGGGATCAGAAAAGGAAACACCATCAAGCTGATAAAACTCATTCTTGCCTTATTGGGACAAACATCAGACCTCAGCTCCCCTTGGGTCTGCAATTGCTTAAACATCACGTCGATCGCCGGGCGGGCCACCTCGTTGAAAATCTTTTCCATGGTTTGACGCTGGAGATCGGCGGGCTCCATCATCATGGCGCGAGCAATCAACTTGGGCATATCTGGGTTGGGTGCCATGATCCGATAATAAGTACGCATCAAATCACCAATGGAGGCAAAATCCCCCTTGGCCAGGGCGACTTTCAACTGGGCATGGATAGGCTTCACCGTTTCCCTCAGCATGGCTTCATACAACCCAGCCTTGTTGGCAAAGTAGTAGCGGATCAACGCCACATTAACGTCTGCACGGTTAGCTATCATCCGCGTCGACACCTTGTTGTAAGGCAAGCTGACAAACAGCTTCCTCGCTTCGGCAATCAACCTATCTCTGGCGTCAGACTCCCCGACCGGACGCCCGGCTTTACCCACCATGCAGCCTCCTCTGTTTTTGCTGTTTGATGAACATGCTGCTCCTAGATAGCTCAATTAATCACATGATTAATTTTAAATCCTCTCCCGTATACCAACAGGACAATAATTCCCCACAATTTAATCAATTGATTAATTTTACTATAAGAGAGAATGCCTCACCTTGATGTGGATTCAACAAACAAATAACATTCCCACGCTGTATCTCCACCATACCCTCCGTTCGTCCGCCAACTACACAGGATCCTCCACACTGCATACAACTGGTCAGATTTGTTGTGACCACCATTAAATATCAACTGAATAACCATAAAAATAAAATAAACATGCAATTAATGGTTGACGGTCCACCTGTCTATTTGGTATTCATTTGTTAACCAAGTTTGTGGATATATTTCAATTATGAAAATGCGTTTCTCATCTCTTCTCCTAAGCCTCCTCCTTATCGTGAATACATCGCGCGGGTAGCTTATGAGTGGGAAACACCACTAAGAATTCAAAAAACCCGCGCAGTCAGCGCGGGTTTTTTCTTATACAGGCCAGCGCAAGCGGATGCAGATAATGCCAATACCGGCAGCCAAAGAAAGGAAGTAGCAATGAAAGATCAGGTCATCATTTTCGATACCACGTTACGTGACGGTGAACAGGCGCTATCCGCCAGCCTGACGGTAAAAGAAAAACTGCAGATCGCTTATGCCCTTGAACGCCTCGGGGTAGATGTCATCGAAGCTGGCTTCCCGGTTTCATCTCCGGGTGACTTCGAGTCGGTCCAAACCATTGCCAAACACATCAAGAACAGCCGAGTCTGTGCCCTATCTCGCGCAGTCGCCAAAGACATTGATGTCGCAGCCGAATCATTGAAAGTGGCCGAGGCATTTAGGATCCACACCTTTATTTCTACTTCCACCGTCCATGTTCAGGACAAACTGCGCCGCAGCTACGATGACGTGATAGAAATGGGTGTCGCCGCCGTTAAGCGTGCCCGCAACTACACCGATGATGTCGAGTTCTCGTGTGAAGATGCAGGCCGAACTCCAATTGATAACCTATGTCGGATGGTGGAAGCAGCCATTAATGCCGGTGCCAGCACCATTAACATTCCTGATACTGTTGGCTATACCCTACCGAGTGAATTTGGCGGCATCGTCAGCCAGTTGTTCGAACGCGTCCCGAATATCGACAAGGCTATTATCTCGGTGCACTGCCACGACGACCTAGGTATGTCGGTTGCCAACTCGATGGCTGCGGTGCAAGCCGGTGCCCGCCAGGTTGAAGGAACAATCAACGGATTGGGCGAACGGGCGGGCAACTGTTCGCTAGAAGAGATCGCCATGATCATCAAAACCCGCGCTGAGTTATTGGGTGTACACACCAACATCAAACACGATGAGATCCACCGCACCAGCAAGATGGTCAGCCAACTTTGCAACATGCCGGTACAAGCCAACAAGGCTATCGTGGGTGCCAATGCCTTCAGCCACTCGTCGGGTATCCATCAGGACGGCATGCTGAAGAACAAGAACACCTACGAAATCATGACACCCGAGTCGATTGGCCTGAAGAACCAAGCGCTGAACCTGACGTCGCGTTCAGGCCGCGCCGCGGTGAAGAGCCACATGGATGCACTGGGTTACACCGAAAACGAATACAACCTGGATGACCTATACGCCGACTTCCTGAAGCTAGCCGACCGCAAGGGCCAAGTCTTCGATTACGATCTTGAAGCACTGATGCACTTTGCCAACCTGCGCGACGAAGATGACTTCTTCAAACTCAACTACCTAAGTGTGCAATCCGGTAGCGTGATGGCAACCACCAGCATCAAGCTGCAGTGTGGTGATGAGGAAAAATGCGAAGCCGCTGTCGGTAACGGCCCTGTCGATGCACTATACCAATGTATCTATCGCCTTACCGGTTATGAAATCGTACTGGACAAGTTCGATCTTACCGCCAAGGGTGAAGGGGAAGATGGTCTGGGTCAGGCCGACATCATCGCCAACTACAAAGGCCGCAAGTACCACGGTACAGGCTTGGCGACCGATATTGTCGAAGCGTCAGGACAAGCACTAATTCACGTGATAAACAGTATTTATCGCGCCGATCAAATTGCAGAAATTAAACAGAAATCCCAAATGGAGACAGTATAACCATGGCAGGTACATATAAAATTGCCGTTCTACCGGGTGACGGTATTGGCCCAGAAGTTATGCAGCAGGCCCACAAAGTATTGGCCGCTGTACAAGAGAAATTCGGTTTCACCCTAGACTGCGACGAGTACGATGTCGGTGGTATCGCCATCGATAACCATGGTTGTCCATTGCCTGAGGCTACAATGAAAGGCTGTGAAGCCTCAGATGCCATCCTGTTCGGTTCAGTGGGCGGCCCGAAATGGGAGCACCTACCACCTAACGATCAACCTGAGCGCGGCGCATTGCTGCCATTGCGCAAGCACTTCCAGCTGTTCTGCAACCTGCGTCCGGCACAGATCCACAGTGGCCTTGAGGCATTCTCGCCACTGCGTGCCGATATCTCCGAGCGCGGCTTCGACATCGTGGTGGTACGCGAGCTAACTGGCGGTATCTATTTCGGCCAGCCGAAAGGCCGCGAAGGGGAAGGCCCGCAAGAGAAAGCTTACGATACCGAGATTTACCACCGTTACGAAATCGAACGTATTGCCCGTATTGCCTTCGAATCAGCCATGCTACGTAACAAGAACGTTTACTCCATCGATAAAGCCAACGTGCTGCAGAGCTCTATCCTGTGGCGTGAAGTGGTAGAAGAAGTGGCGCAGGACTACCCAGAAGTCACGCTGAACCACATGTACATTGATAATGCGACGATGCAACTGATCAAAGATCCATCGCAGTTCGACGTCATGCTGTGTTCGAATATCTTCGGTGACATCATCTCGGACGAGTGCGCGATGATCACAGGCTCCATGGGGATGCTGCCATCAGCCAGCCTGAACCAAGATAAGTTCGGTATGTACGAACCTGCAGGTGGCTCAGCGCCAGATATCGCAGGAAAGAATATTGCCAACCCGGTGGCACAGATCCTATCTGCTGCCCTGATGCTACGTTACAGCTTGGGCGAAGAGCCCGCTGCACGCGCTATCGAACAGGCCGTATCGCAAGCGCTGGAAGCCGGTGAGCTGACCGCTGACCTAGCGGGTAACAGCGCAGCACTAAGCACGAGCGAAATGGGCGATAAGATAGCCCAGTACGTTCGCCAAGCCTAATCGCAGCAAGGAGCAAATGAGCAATGTCTAATACTAAAGCGCCTCAGACGCTATACGAAAAAATCTATGATGCCCATGTTGCGGTTGCCGCCCAAGGCGAAAACCCGATCTTGTACATCGACCGCCATCTGGTACATGAAGTGACTTCACCGCAGGCCTTTGATGGTCTGCGTGAAAAAGGCCGCAAGGTACGCCAAGTCGGCAAAACCTTCGCCACCATGGATCACAACGTCTCGACTCAAACCAAGGACATCAATGCCTCGGGCGAAATGGCCCGCATCCAGATGGAAACACTGGCCAAGAACTGCCAAGAGTTCGGTGTCACCCTTTACGATCTGAACCACAAATACCAAGGTATCGTCCATGTCATGGGCCCTGAGCTCGGCATCACCCTGCCGGGCATGACGATTGTGTGTGGTGACTCGCACACCGCCACCCACGGCGCATTCGGCTCGCTGGCATTCGGGATCGGTACCTCGGAAGTCGAGCACGTACTGGCAACCCAGACCTTAAAACAAGCCCGTGCCAAGACGATGAAGATCGAAGTCAAAGGCAAGGTGGCTGAGGGCATTACGGCCAAGGACATCGTGCTGGCTATCATCGGCAAAACCACCGCTGCTGGCGGTACTGGTCACGTAGTGGAGTTCTGTGGTGAAGCCATTACCGATCTTACCATGGAAGGCCGTATGACGGTCTGTAATATGGCCATCGAGCTAGGTGCCAAGGCAGGCCTTATCGCTCCGGACCAAACGACCTTCGATTACATCACGGATCGCAAGTTCTCTCCGACCGGCGGCGATCTTGACGCGGCTATCGAATACTGGAAGACGCTAAAGACTGACGACGATGCCAAGTTCGATGCGGTTGTGACCCTAGATGCCAAAGACATCAAGCCGCAGGTCACTTGGGGGACAAACCCAGGCCAGGTCATTGCTGTCGACCAACCCATCCCAGGCCCGGCTGACTTTGTCGATCCGGTAGAGCAGGCGTCGGCTGAAAAAGCACTGGCTTACATGGGTTTGGAAGCAGGTAAAAAACTGTCTGATTTTGCAATCGATAAAGTCTTTATCGGCTCATGTACTAACTCACGTATCGAAGATATGCGTGCAGCAGCAGCGATTGCCAAAGGCCGCAAGGTTGCATCAAACGTGCAGGCACTGGTTGTTCCGGGATCGGAGCAAGTGAAAGCCCAGGCTGAAAAAGAAGGACTGGATAAGATTTTCATCGAAGCCGGTTTCGAATGGCGCCTACCAGGCTGTTCAATGTGTCTGGCGATGAACAACGATCGCCTAGGTCCGGGCGAGCGCTGCGCATCAACCAGTAACCGTAACTTTGAAGGCCGCCAAGGTCGCGACGGACGTACCCACCTAGTCAGCCCTGCGATGGCTGCGGCAGCCGCTTGTGCTGGCCACTTTGTTGATATCCGCGAACTAGACAACGTTGCAGTGACGGCTTAAGAGAAGGAACGAAACAATGACAGGATTTAAACAACATACCGGACTGGTCGTTCCATTGGATGCAGCCAACGTCGATACCGATGCCATCATCCCTAAGCAGTTTTTGCAAAAGGTCACCCGTACCGGTTTTGGCAAGCACCTGTTCCATGACTGGCGCTTCCTTGATGATGCTGGCGAGCAGCCAAACCCAGAGTTCATCATGAATGCCCCACGCTACCAAGGGGCAAGCATCTTGCTGGCGCGCGAAAACTTTGGCTGTGGTTCTTCGCGCGAGCACGCACCATGGGCACTGGCCGATTACGGTATCCAGGTTATGATTGCGCCTAGCTTTGCCGATATATTCTACGGTAACTCCATCAACAACCAGATGGTGCCGGTACGCCTGACCGAGCAGGACGTTGATGAGATCTTCCAATACGTCGAAGCCAGCGAAGGTGCTGAGGTCACCGTTGATCTAGAAGCGATGCTGGTAACAGCCAACGGCAAGCAGTACGGTTTTGAAATCGATGAGTTCCGCCGCCACTGCCTGCTAAACGGTCTGGATAATATCGGTCTAACCTTGCAACATGAAGACAAGGTTGCCGACTATGAGCGTAACATCCCAGCGTTCCTAGCTTAGCCGAGCATACCTTAACGGTAAAAAATGACGCCCCAAGCCTGTGCTAGGGGCGTTTTATTTTGTCTTTTTTGCAATAAAATCATTCCCTACCGGGTCGTCTAAGCTAATGATAGCCAAGAATCTTGTCGCCACTTCAGACAATGATGTTTCACAGAGGATCCCCTATGCGTTTTATTGTCAGTTTGCTGTTTATCCTGCTATCGGCCAGCGCCTTTGCAGCCCCCAAGGCCAATCTATGGTCCTACTGGCAGCAATACGCCACCACCAATTCACAAACGGTTGATCATAACCGCTGGCAGCGCCTGCTCGATAAATACCTTGTCGTCCAGCCAAACCAAACCTTGTTCCGCTATGGCCGGGTAACGGACAGTGACAAGTATGAACTGGATCGCTACCTGCGCGATCTTACCAAACTCGATCCGCACCAGCTAAACCGTAACGAGCAATTTGCCTACTGGGTAAATCTCTACAATGCCCAAACGGTTAAGCTGATCCTCGATAACTACCCTATTACGTCCATCACCAAACTGGGTGGCTTCTTCAGCTTTGGACCATGGGATGAGCAAGTACTCACAATTAATGGCAAAACGCTCTCCCTCAATGATATCGAGCACCGTATCTTACGGCCTATCTGGCGTGACCCGCGTATCCACTATGTGGTCAACTGTGCCAGCCTAGGCTGCCCGGATCTCCAGCCAGACGCATTCACCGCCAGCAACAACGAACGCCTGCTGGAAAAGTCAGCCGTACGCTTTATCAACAGCCGTAAAGGCGTGAACCCACAAAGCGGCAAAACCACACTTTCTTCAATTTATGACTGGTACGGCAGTGACTTTGGTAACCAATCTCAACTTCAAAAACACATCAACCAATACCGGCAGGGGGCACAGGTTACGCTAGGCAATGTCAGTTATGACTACAACTGGTCACTCAATGATGCAAAATAGCCCCTTCTGGAGCAACAAACAGCCAACGCGCCGCTCATCCGATATCTGGGTTAGCATAAAAGAATGTTCCTACTGGCAACCCGTACCTCAGCACATTACAATAATCAGCGTTCTCATTGGGGAGCGCTTGTCGCTGAGATTGCTAAGGCAAAACCCACAGAACCTGATCCAGTTAATGCTGGCGTAGGAATTGAGTTCTATACGGTATGCCTTGTTATCCCGCGAGGCTGGCATGATGCCAGCCTTATGCTCAACCCTGTGCCGCTCATACGATTTTTATTCCTCTTGCCGGACGCAAGAGCATCAGGAGCGCATAGTGAAAAAATTACTCCCTCTTCTAACCTTGGCTGCCGCTCCGGCATTGGCCGTGGACAATACCCTGACGGTTTACACCTACAGCTCATTCGCCTCAGACTGGGGACCGGGTCCGGCGATCGAAAAAGCCTTTGAGGCACAGTGCGAATGTAATTTGGAATTTGTCGCGCTTGATGATGGTGTATCCATCCTCAACCGCATTCGCCTTGAAGGTAAGCGCACCAAAGCCGATGTATTGCTTGGCCTTGATAACAACCTGATCGCCGAAGCCAAGAAAACAGGACTACTGGCTGAGCATCAGGTTGATACCAGCAAGTTAACTCTGCCAAACGGATGGAGCGACACCACCTTTGTTCCTTATGACTACGGCTACTTCGCCTTTGTCTATGACAGCACCAAGCTGGCGAACCCACCCAAGAGTTTGGATGAGTTGGTCAACCGTGATGACTTGAGCATCATCTACCAAGATCCGCGTACCTCGACACCGGGCCAAGGCCTGATGCTGTGGATGAAATCGATCTATGGCGATAAAGCCTCAGACGCTTGGCAGCAACTGGCACAGAAAACAGTCACGGTCACCAAAGGTTGGTCTGAAGCCTATAGCATGTTCCTCAAGGGCGAGGCCGATATGGTGCTCTCTTACACCACCTCCCCGGCCTACCACTTAGTTGCCGAGCAGGATGACAAATACAAAGCAGCCGACTTCAGTGAAGGGCATTACATGCAAGTAGAGGTTGCCGCCAAACTGAAAAGCAGCCCTAACCAGGCACTGGCCGATCAGTTTCTGGCCTTTATCCTGACCCCAGAGTTCCAATCCGTGATCCCGACGGGTAACTGGATGTACCCGGTGACGAATGTCGCGCAGCCCGCTGAATTCAACGTGCTAACCCTGCCCGCAAAGGCGCTGGAGTTTTCTGCCCAGGATGTTGCCAAGCAGCGCAGAAGCTGGGTACGCGAGTGGCAACAAGCACTGACCAAGTAGCGGGCACTCACTTTTGAACGCACGTACCCCCCAACTGGTGCCCGGCCTGATGACTGCCGGGCTCATTCTCTTTCTCGTGTTCGGGGCCCTTGCCGCCTTGATCAATGAAGCCAGTGATCTTGATATTGCCTTACTTTGGAATGATCCATACCTGCGGCATATTACCGGTTTCTCCTTTACCCAAGCCCTGCTCTCGACACTGCTGAGTATTGTGCCTGCCATTCCTGTTGCCTATGCCCTATCGCGCCGGCAATTCCCAGGCAAAGCCCTGCTAATGCGGATCTTTGCCATGACCTTGGTACTGCCGGTGCTGGTCGCAGTATTCGGCCTGTTGGCGATCTACGGCAACAATGGGTTGCTGGCCAGTGCACTGGCTCAACTAGGATGGCAGGGAAGCTTCTCGCTCTATGGCCTGCAGGGGATATTGTTGGCGCATGTGTTTCTCAACCTTCCCCTGGCGACCCGGCTGTTTGTCCAAAGCCTTGAGGGGATCCCGTTTGAGCAGCACCAGCTATCCACCCACCTCGGGATGTCCAGCTGGCAAACCTTCCGCTTTGTCGCCTGGCCGAGACTACGCCAGCAGCTACCCCATGCCATCGGCCTAGTGTTCATGCTGTGCTTTACCAGTTTTGCCGTCATTATGGCGCTGGGTGGCGGCCCTAAGGCCACCACTATTGAACTGGCCATTTACCAAGCCCTACGCTATGACTTTGATTTAGCTGGTGGAGCCATACTGGCCCTGTGGCAAATGCTGCTGTGCTGCAGTTTGGTATTACTGAGCCAACGCTTTGCCAAGCCACTGGCAACATCCAGTCAATCCATCACCAATCCGCGCCAAAGTCAGTTTGATAGCCTAGCCAGCCGCTGCTGGGATGGATGCTGGATAGGGTTGGCTCTGCTGCTGGTATTGCCCCCGCTGTTGTCCGTTGTCCTTGCCGGACTTAATAGCCAGACCCTTGATGCCCTGCGCAACCCTGGACTCTGGTTGGCGGTACAACACTCACTGCAAATTGCCAGTATTGCCAGCGTGCTGGCTCTGACTGGAGGAACGGCCATTCTCCTTACCAGTCGGCAATGGCGACTCCAGCACCGCCGCTGGCAGGCTGACGGCTTGGATCTGATCGGCACCATTATTCTGGTTACACCGGGGCTGGTATTAAGTACCGGGATCTTCCTGTTGCTACGCCAGTTCACCGATGCCTTTGCTGCTGCGTTTTGGGTGGTCATTGCCGTCAATGCCCTGATGGCACTGCCGTATGTCCTCAAAACCCTCAGTCAGCCAATGCTCCATGTGGCCCAGCAATATGACCCCCTGTGCCAGAGCTTAGGCATGCGTGGACTATCGCGGCTGATGCTGGTGGAGTGGCGAGCCTTGAAAAAGCCGTTTGCCCAATCATTGGCTATCGGGTTTGTGTTGTCTCTTGGCGATTTGGGCGCCATTGCCCTGTTCGGCAGCCAAGACTTTCAAACCCTGCCACTCTATCTATTCCAGCTACTCGGCAGTTATCAAATGGACGCGGCCGCCGTAGCGGCACTGCTCCTGCTTACCCTTAGCCTTGGTCTCTTCTCCTTGGTCGAAAGACTGATCACCCGGACTCCGTCATGTTAACTTTGCAGCGCTTACAACATTGCTTCCACCATCCCAAGCAATCAAGCCAATCCACCCAGCTCTGTTTCGACCTCAAAGTGGAAACTGGCGATATCGTTGCCCTGCTCGGCCCGAGCGGCGCAGGCAAAAGTACATTGCTTGCCATGGTAGCTGGCTTTCTTGCCCCTGATAGTGGCAAGCTCACGGTCAACGGCCACCCCATTGAGCAGTTGCACCCGGCCAAGCGCCCGCTCTCTATCTTGTTCCAGGAGCATAATTTGTTTCCCCACCTGAGCGTCTATGAAAATATCGGCCTCGGGTTGAGCCCGGCACTCAAGCTGAGCAACGAACAAAAAGAAGACATTATTGTTGCGGCCGAGAAAGTAGGGTTACAAGGCTACCTCGATCGCTTGCCGGAGCAGCTATCCGGCGGCCAACGGCAACGGGTCGCACTGGCGCGGTGCCTGATCCGTCAGCGCCCCCTGCTGTTGCTCGACGAGCCCTTCTCGGCGCTGGATCCGGCATTGCGCAAAGAAATGCTCGAGCTAGTCAGAAAGCTAGCGCGAGAGCAGGGTACGACCGTACTGATGGTCACCCACAGCCCGGAGGATGCACTGAAGATTGCCGACAAGTGTGCCTTTATCTGTCAAGGACAGGTGAAAGTGTTTGGCCCGAGCCAAGATATCTTGGTTACGCCGAGCGATCCCGCCCTCACGCAATACCTTGGCCATTAGAACAAGAAATTAAAGCGACCATACATGAAAAAGCGAGCCAAACGGCTCGCTTTTGCTATTGGGTTAATGACCGGACCTGCAGTCGCTACAGGTTCTCCTCGGCAAATTCAGCCAACCGGCTGCGGACAACGCCATTGAGATAGATGTTGGCACTGCCTTCGAAATTCTTGAAACGCTCGACGATATAGGTCAAGCCCGACGTAACAGGAGAAAGGTAACTGGAGTCAATTTGGGCTAGGTTACCTGAACAAACCAATTTGGTGCCTTCCCCACAGCGGGTGATGATGGTTTTGATCTGTGAGGCAGTGAGATTTTGACACTCATCCAGCAGTACAAAGGCATTCTGGATTGAGCGTCCCCGCATAAAGTTAACCGATTTAAATTGAATATTAGCCTTGTCGAAAATGTACTTCATTGAACCATCAGTACACACATCGTTTTTGTGCAAAGCCTCCATGGTATCGGTGACTGCCGCAAGCCAAGGCATCATTTTCTCTTCCTCGGTGCCCGGTAGGAAACCGATAGACTCGGCAATTTCAGGGGTATTGCGGGTCACGATGATCTTGTCGTACATTCCTTTTTCAATTACCTGCTCCAGCGCCGCAGCCATGGCTAAGATGGTCTTACCACACCCGGCAGGGCCAGTCAGGATCACCAAATCAATCTTCGGATCCATCAAGGCATCAAATGCCATCCCCTGGTAGATGTTTTTTGGGTGGATCCCCCATGCCTGCCGGCTAAGCAAGCGTTCGTGGCCGATATCTTTCAGGGTCAGGGTTCCGGCGTCGATAGACTGGACCCGACCGGCAAAATCACTGTCCTCATCAATTAAGTATTGGTTAATAAACGGTGCTTCGAACAACTCCGACGGCAGGGTATGCACCGTCGAGCGGCCCTTATTCTCCGAATAACACTCACCGACTCGCTCCCAGAAATTACCACTAAACTTGTGGAACCCCTTGGTCAGCATTTTGACGTCATCAATCAGCTGATCGGTACGGTAATCATCGACAAAATACACCCCGGCGCCTTTGGCACGCAGTCGCATATTGATGTCTTTGGTGATCAGAACCACTTCACGCGGTGCGTAATGGGCTTGGAGAAACAGCACGCCATTTAGGATACGGTTATCCCCGGCTTTGTCGGCAAAGGCATGGACCGTTTCGGTGACTTCGTAATCGGCAAAAATCGAGACCTTGCCAAGTCCGCCACCTTCGGGGCCAAGTGGGATCCCTTCGGCAATTTGCTCGGGAGTTGCGTCATGGAAGATATCTTCTAAGGCGCGGATGGCAACACGGGCATCACGGGACACATCCCGCTTACTGTCCTTGATGCGATCAAGCTCTTCGAGCACGGTCATCGGGATAACAACGTCATGCTCTTTGAAGGAATAAACTGCGAGGGGCTCATGAAGCAGAATATTGGTGTCTAGAACGAAAACTTTCCTACCAGCTTCATCCATAGGTACCTCCTTGGTAACAAAACGGTGGGTTTTCCACCAGAGTTTTTCCTGTGCCCGTAAAAACGGGTTGTTACTATTAAAGACCGGAGATAATTAAATAAATGTGACAGTTACAGTTTGGTACTTTCTTATCACAATGACCGTGACCTTGCTCACGGGTTGCAGTAACATTACTCCCCTTTTTACCGGTGCGAATTCTGGCTTACACTTATATACCAATACCCACTGCTAACAGCAGCTGATGGATACCATCTAGTACGGTATTACTTTGAGTGTAGTTCATAAATGCTGGCGCATCGGCTTCGCATTTTCCTTAATTTCAAATAATTAGAAGGTTTTAACCACTATGCCATTTGCTTTGGGTCAACGTTGGATCAGTGATACTGAAAGTGATCTGGGTCTAGGTACCGTCGTGGCTTCCGATGCCAGGACTGTGACTCTGATGTTCTCTGCCTGTGAAGAGAACCGCCTTTATGCTCGCAATGATGCACCTGTGACCCGTGTAATGTTCAATGTCGGTGATGTGGTTGAAAGCCATGACGGCTGGTCACTTAAGGTCGAGCAGGTCGATGAGACCGGCGGCATTTTTACTTACATCGGTACCCGTACCGATACCGGCGAAGAAAACGTCGCCCTGCGTGAGATTTTCCTCAGCAACCAAATCCGCTTCAACAAGCCGCAGGACAAACTGTTCGCCGGCCAAATTGACCGCATGGATCGCTTTGCATTACGTTACCGTGCCCTCAAAAACCAGTATGAGCAGCACAAAAGCCCGCTGCGTGGCCTTTGCGGCATGCGCGCCGGTTTGATCCCCCACCAGCTATACATTGCCCATGAAGTGGGTCGTCGCTATGCCCCGCGAGTCTTGCTGGCTGATGAGGTTGGTCTGGGTAAAACAATCGAGGCCGGAATGATCATCCACCAGCAAGTGCTGTCTGGTCGTGCTGAACGTATTCTGATCTTGGTGCCGGAGACTCTGCAGCACCAATGGCTGGTCGAAATGATGCGCCGCTTCAACCTGCACTTCTCGATTTTCGATGAAGATCGCTGTGTTGAAGCCTTTGCCGACTCTGCCAACCCGTTCGATACTGCCCAATACGTACTGTGTTCACTGGATTTCCTGCGCAAGAGCCGCCGCCGCTTCGAGCAAGCGCTAGATGCCGACTGGGATCTGCTGGTTGTCGATGAAGCCCACCACCTCGAGTGGAGTGAAGACAAGCCAAGCCGTCAATACCAGGTGGTGGAAGAGCTAGCCGATAAAACAGCGGGGGTATTGCTATTGACGGCAACCCCGGAGCAATTGGGCCATGAAAGCCACTTTGCCCGCCTGCGACTGCTCGACCCTGACCGCTTCTACGACTACGAAGCATTTGTCGAAGAAGAGCGCCAGTATGCCCCGGTTGCCGATGCCGTATCACGACTACTGTCAGGTGAAAAACTGGACAACGAAGCCAAGAACACCTTGGTTGAGCTGCTACCAGAGCAAGATATCGAGCCGATGCTCCGTATTATTGAAGCCGATGATGCAAACTCAGAGCAACAACAAACGGTTCGCCACGAACTGATCGACAACCTGATGGACCGCCACGGTACCGGCCGCGTGCTGTTCCGTAACACCCGTGCCGCCATCAAGGGGTTCCCGCAGCGCCACCTCAACATGTATCCACTGGACTTGCCAACACAGTATCAAACGGCAATGCGTGTCGCCGCGATGATGGGTGGCAAAATGAGTGTTGAGCAAAAGGCTTTCAAGCTGTTGTACCCTGAAGACATCTACCAAGAATTCGAAGGCGATTCAGCGACGTGGTGGCAGTTCGACCCACGCGTTAACTGGCTGCTGGACATGCTTAAATCCAATCGCCAGGAAAAGGTTCTGGTGATCTGCTCCCGTGCCCAAACCGCCCTGATCCTCGAACAGGCATTGCGCGAACGCGAAGGGATCCGTGCCACCGTGTTCCACGAGGGCATGTCGATCATCGAGCGCGATAAGGCTGCCGCCTACTTTGCCCAAGAAGAAGACGGCGCACAGGTGCTGCTATGTTCTGAAATTGGCTCGGAAGGACGCAACTTCCAGTTTGCCAACCAATTGGTGATGTTTGATCTACCGAACAACCCTGATCTGCTTGAACAGCGTATCGGCCGCCTTGACCGCATCGGTCAAAAGCGTGATATCGAAATTCATGTCCCACACCTGCAAGGTACCTCACAAGCCCTGCTGGCGCGCTGGTACAACGAAGGCCTTAATGCCTTCGAAGAAACCTGTCCGACCGGTCGTGCCATCTATGATGCCTTCAGTGACGATCTGCTTGAACTTCTGGCCAGCAACCAACAAGACGGTGACCAGTTAGATGAGCTGGTTGAGAAAAGTGCCACGATGCACCAAGAGCTCAAAGGCAAGCTGGAGCAAGGCCGTGACCGCCTGCTGGAAATCCATTCCAACGGTGGCAATGACGCCCAGAAACTGGTTGAGGAAATCAGCAGCAAAGATGGTGATACCAATTTGGTAAACTTTGCCCTGGGTCTATTTGACACGATCGGCCTGAATCAGGACGACAAAGGCGAAAACGCCATTGTCGTCACGCCTTCTGAGCACATGATGGTCGCAAGCTACCCGGGCCTACCTTACGACGGCTGTACTATCACCTTTGAGCGTGAAACCGCCTTGTCACGCGAAGACCTGCACTTCATCAGCTGGGAACACCCGATGATCCAAGGTGGCATTGACCTGCTGCTATCGGAAGGTGTTGGCACCACGGCGGTATCGCTGCTAAAAAACAAGGCACTGCCAGCCGGCACCCTGCTACTGGAATTAGTGTATGTAGTCGATGCCCAAGCACCAAAGCAGTCCGGTATCGGCCGCTTCTTGCCCAAGACACCGATCCGTATTTTGCTCGATGCCAAAGGCAATAACCTGTCGGCCAAAGTCGAGTTTGAAGGCTTTAACCGTCAGCTCAGCCCAGTTAACCGCCACCTTGGTAGTAAGCTGGTCAACTCGGTACAGAAAGATATCCATGCCCTGATCGAAAGCGCCGAGCAGGTCGTCGCCAGCGAGCTAGTCACGATCCGTGAGTCAGCCCAAGCAGAGATGGAAGCGACACTACATGCCGAGCTGGATCGTCTTCAGGCCCTCAAAGCAGTAAACCCAAATATCCGTGACGACGAGCTGGAGTTGATTGAAACCCAAATCCAAGATCTCACCGGCTATATCACCAAAGCGCAAATCCAGCTGGACTCGCTACGCTTGATTGTCGTGAGCCACGGTTAACCACTAACAACGGTAGATTAAGCCGCCTGCACAGGCGGCTTTTTTATATCCCCCAAATTTGGTGTCAAGGATATTGCCTTCTCAGCCATTGCTGATATTATCGCCGCCTTCCAATACCACGGACCTTTCACTGGCCCTTTTTAGTAGATCCTGCACCCCATGAGCACACTGCCCAAGATTGACTACAACCCCCCCAAAGATCCTTGGTTGGATATCCTGTACCAAGACGACGATATTATTGCGGTAAATAAGCCTTCGGGCCTGCTATCCAACCCCGGGCGTGATCCAGCCTTCCATGACAGTATCTATACCCGAGTTCGGGCTGATTTTCCCGATGCTAACCTCATCCATCGTCTTGATATGGCAACCTCTGGTGTCATTGTCCTCGCGCTGAACAAACAATCCGAGCGCAATATCAAAATCCAGTTTCAGGACCGTCGTACCGAAAAAGTGTATTACGCCCGTGCATTTGGCAACATCGAGCAAGATAGCGGCACTATCGACTTACCGCTGATCTGTGACTGGCCGAACCGGCCGAAACAAAAGGTGTGCTTTGACGACGGCAAACCGTCGGTGACCCACTATCAGGTGCTCGAACGTAGCAATGACACCAGCTTGGTGCGCCTGCGCCCGATCACTGGCCGCTCACATCAACTGCGGGTTCACTTGCTCGCCTTAGGCCACCCAATTCTGGGGGATGGCTTTTATGCCCATCAGGACGCCAAGGCAATGGCACTTCGCCTGCAACTGCACGCCGCGGAGCTGAGCTTCTTTCATCCGCGTAGCGGTGATCCGATGCATCTGTTTGCGCCGTGTGAATTCTTTGCCGAAGCTCCGCAAAAGACCCTACCGGATCACTATTCCAAACCATAGGACTTGAGTTGGCTGCCAAGGATAGTGTGTACTGAGTGCATTATCCTTGACTCTTGAGCCTCACTTTCGCCATGGAACAGATTGTCTTTCTTGACCGGGATACCATTCCGGCCCATATTTCCCTGCCATCGCCAACATTTGCTCACCGCTGGACCCAATACCCAGCAACACGTCCCGAGCAGGTTATTGAACGCCTTGCTGATGCAACTACTGCCATCACCAACAAAGTCATTCTGGATGCCGCTATTTTGGCCCAGCTCCCCAAACTCAAGATGATCGCCATTGCCGCCACCGGCATCAACAATGTCGATCTTGCTTATTGTCACGAGCATGGCATCACCGTGTGCAATATCCGAGGCTATGCGGTCGACTCAGTGCCTGAGCACGCCGTTGCCATGATGTTCGCCCTGCGCCGCAACCTGTTGGGCTACCACCGAGATATTCAACAAGGCGTGTGGCAGGAAAAAAATCAGTTCTGTTTTTTCACCCATCCCATCAAAGATATTCGCGGGGCTACGCTGGGACTTATCGGCAGTGGAGGATTGGGGCAAGCAATGGCAACGCTTGGACAAGCATTGGGCATGAAGGTTATCTTTGCCGATAGAAAAGGAGCCCAAAGCAGCCGTGAGGGGTACCAGCCTTTCAATACGGTATTGGCACAAGCCGATGTACTCAGCCTGCATTGTCCGCTCAATAGCGGGACACGCAACCTTATCGGCCGCGATGAGCTAAAAACAATGAAAAACAGCGCAATCTTGATCAATACCGGCCGTGGTGGATTAGTCGACGAGCAAGCCTTGGTCGATGCCTTGCACGCAGGAGACATAGCTGGTGCTGGATGTGATGTCTTCACCGAAGAGCCAGCTGGCAATGACAACCCGTTGATCGCCAATAGCCACTTACCAAACTTGTTGCTAACCCCACATGTCGCCTGGGGTTCAGATAGTGCGATTCAAACCTTGGCCAATCAACTCATCGACAATCTCAATGCGTTTGCGGCAGGTAAACCACAGAATCAGGTTTGAAAGGGAGTTTTCATTAACGAGAGAGTAAAAAGGCAAGATCGCCGATCTCGCCTTTGTTCTGCTTCTAGAGCCTGCTTTTGCTAGTTCCGGTGCCTAAGGCGCAACGCCCGCTCTTGCCCTACTTAAACCCTTTTTCCTTGCGGATCAGATCGTAGGCAGCCTGTAGCTCCTGGGTCTTCTGCTTGGCCAGCTCCATCATCTCAGGTGGCAAGCCTTTGGCGGCTAACTTATCCGGATGATGCTCATTCATTTGTTTGCGGTATGCTCGCTTTAACTCTTGTGAGGTGGCGGTATCTTTCACGCCTAGTACTTCATAGGCATCAGCAAGCTGATCCTTGGTCGGGGCTTGTTGGAAGCCACCTTGTTGCTGGTTGAAGCTACCTTGCTGGAAACGAAACGCCGCTTCTTGCATGCGCAGCCGTTGTTCTAGCTGACGCTCAGAAAAACCTAATGAACGGGCAATAACATGTAACAGCTGGCGTTCACTCGGGTGCAAACTGCCATCAGCAAACGCAGCCTGAATTTGCAATTCAAGGAAAAACTGCACTAAATCGGCTCGCCCTGCAAAACCTACGCGTACTTTGCCAAGTATTTCTTGTAACGGGAAACCGTCCTCTTTGCCATCACGAAAGGCATTCTGAGCTTGACGGCGCGATTCGCCATGAAGCCCCATCCTGTCCATAATATCGCTGGCAACTCGGATTTCATCCTCGGTCACTCGCCCTTTAGCTTTCGCCACATGCCCCATAACGGCAAAGCCGGCGTGGAAAAATTCGGCTTGACGCTCAGCGCTGGATGCCTGATTTCCGCCAAATCCCGCAAAACTTCGCCTTTGGTAAACTATTGATCGCGCTTTATCGAACTTATGGCCCAAAAAGAGACCTAACAACAGACCAAACGGCCCGCCAAGGAGGAAGCCAAAAAATGCCCCAAGTATTTTGCCCCAAACCTGCATTCGCTACTCTCTGGTAATTTGCTAAATTTAGAAATAATTCTCATGCATTACACCCGATAGCAAAAGCCAAAAAATGAGCCAAAAGATGCCGTCGGATAGAATTTGCATTATCATAGCTGGCATTGACTGGGAAAGCTTGTCAAAACCCAGTTTACAATAACAAATGCGCTAAAAACTTTATTACAGGAACGTTTAGTTAGATGTCATCTACTTCCCGCAGCTTATTGGCGACCATGATCAGCCTGGCACTTTTCGGCCCGACGGTGGCTTACGCAAACCAAGCCGCCTCAGAGAATGCCAACGGCGGCTCTGCGGTCAGTGATGAGACTGACGAACTGGCGATGGTCCGTGGGGTGTGTATCGCCCCCGAACAGATGCCTGCCGATCCGAACAATGAGCCGATCAAGGTCACCGCAGATCAAGCCGAAGCACTCAACAACAAAAGTGTCACCTACACCGGTGATGTCATCGTTCGTCAGGGCAACCGCACAGTAGCCGCGGATATTGCGACTCTCGAACAACCCGCAAATGTTGTCACAGCCGAAGGTAACGTCTATTTCCATGATGGCACCATCGAGGTGTATTCTGACCGTATCAAGAGCAACCTCGATACTGAAGACTCCCAGCTGGAGAACGCCGTCTACAACATGACCTGTGAAGCCGGCCGCGGCGAAGCTGAGCGTGTGACCAAAAACGGTATCTCGTACTACCGGCTGAAAAACGGCACTTACACCACCTGTCCAGCGGGTGATAAAAGCTGGCAGTTCTCAGCGACCAGCATCGAAAGAGAAGCAGACTCCCCCTTTGCCGATCTCTACAACGCCCGCTTCGAAGTCGCTGATGTCCCGGTATTCTACATGCCGTACCTGCGAGTTCCTGTTGGTGATGAGCGCCTGACCGGCTTCCTCTACCCGTCAGTCAGCTATGGCTCCCGTGATGGTTTTGAGCTGGAGACGCCGTTCTATTGGAACATCGCGCCCAACTATGACATGACCATCACGCCAAAATACATGAGTAATCGAGGCCTGCAGCTCAACGCCGACTTCCGGTATTTAACCGAATTAGGCACAGGTAGTTTATCCGGTGAATACCTGGGCAATGACCAAAAAGACTCAGACAACGATCCGCGTTGGGGCTTTAACTGGTCTCACAATGGTATGTATAACCAACACTGGTTATTCGAGATTGACTACAGCAAGGTCAGTGACCCTACTTACTTCTCCGATATCGACTCCAGTATTGGTGAACGAGAAGACAACAATCTGCTACAAACTGCCGAAGTGTCTTATCGCGATCGGAATTGGGATTCGACCCTGCGAGTCAGGGATTTTCAACCATTAACCCTTGGCGTATCATCAAGTTACCGCCTGATGCCGCAGGTAGAAGCGAACTACTATTATGACGATATGCCGTATGGATTGGATTTCTCGCTCAATAGCCATGTCAGCCGGTTTGAAAATGACGATCCTGACAAGCCGACTGCGGACCGCGTCCATTTTGAGCCAACCCTGACACTGCCTTATGCGACGCCTTGGTGGTCGGTGACCAGCGAAGCTAAGCTGATGTATACCTATTACAATCAGGACTTTGATCCAAACGCACAGGAACTCACCGATAAAGGCCTTGAGCTAGAGGGAAGCGTCTCGCGTACCGTCCCGAGTATCCGCCTGCACAGTGGTTTGTATCTCGAGCGTGATACACTGATCTGGGGTGATAGCTACACCCAAAGCCTTGAGCCACAAGTCCAATACCTGTATGTCAAAGATGTCGATCAAAAAGGCATTTACGATGCATACGACACCACCTTGATGCAAACAGACTACTACGGACTATTCCGTGACAAACGCTACTCCAGTGTCGACCGTATTGCCGCTGCCAACCAGTTTACCATCGGTGCAACGTCTCGCTACTTCGATAACCAATTCAAGGAACGTTTCAATATTGCAGTAGGACAAATCTTCTACCTCAATGAATCGGGCCGAAACCTGGATAGTAATAACGAAACTAGCCCGAATTACTCGGCAACCGCACTCGAGTCTGATTTCAATTACGATGACTGGCTGTTTTTCCACGGCGGCGTGCAGTATGACGCCAATAAAAAAGATCTCCAGTTTGCCAATGGTGCCATTGAGTATCGTGAGGGGAGTACCTTCAGCCAGCTCAACTACCGTTATATATCGAAAGAGTATCTGCTAGATAACATCCTCGACGAAGACCAGCTAAACCGTTATACCGAAGACGGGATCTCACAGCTTGGTTTTTCGACTGGTTTCCCTATCTATGACGGGGTATCACTGCGTGGTGATTACTACCACGATTTGACCGAAAACCAGATGCTTGAAGGGCAGATCAGCCTGAACTTCCGCACGTCTTGTTGGATGATTAGCTTGGGCTACAACGAATACTTAAAAACACGTTCGAACGTATCGAGCAGCTCTACAGAATACGAGCAGAACTTCAGTATTTCGTTCAGCCTGATTGGGCTTGGGTTGGCCCCAATAGGGACGACCAGCGACAATAACTCGATTGGCTACGGCCGCCCTTTCTACCTCAATAACTAATAGATGGAAGGGCCAGCCCTTCCCATCAAGAATCAACGCGCCCCGGCGCCCGATGGAAACGAACTATGAAAAATTGGAAGTCTAGTCTGCTCGGTATTGCACTATTGGGCCTTTCTGCTGGCACTATTGCCGCACCGCAACAACTTGATAGTATTGTCACGATCGTCAATGACAGCGTGATCTTACAAAGCGATGTCGATGCCATGCTGAAAACCGTACGTATGAATGCCGCCGGTCAGAACCAACCGCTTCCGCCGGACGATGTGCTGGTTAACCAGATCATGGAAAAACTGGTGATGGAGACCCTGCAACTCCAGCAGGCCGAGCAATTCGGGATCCGTATCGACGATAACCGCCTTGATCAGGCCATCAACCAAATGGCTGCTGAGCAGCAGATGACAGTGGGCCAGTTGCAGCAAACGCTGGCAGCCAATGGCATCAGCTTCTCAATTTTCCGCGAGCAAATGCGCCGCGATATGACCGCCAGTGAAGCCCGTACCATTCAGGTGCGCCGCCGGATCAACATCCTGCCGCAGGAAGTTGAAACCTTGGCAGGTCAACTCAGCCAGCAAGAACAACAGGGCGTGCGCTACAACGTCAGCCACATCCAACTTCGCGTTGAAGAAGGAGCCACGGCGGTTGAACGTGATGAAGTCGCCAAAGAAGCCCAGCAGATCGTCAACCAGCTAAAAGATGGTGCCGATTTTGCCAACTTGGCTTACAGCTACTCCAAAGGCCCTAAAGCCCTTCAGGGCGGCGAGTGGGGCTGGATGCGCAAGGAAGAAATGCCCACTATTTTTGCTGATCAAATCCAATCTCAGGGCACCGGTGCTATTGTCGGGCCATTCCGCAGCGGTGTCGGCTACCATATCTTAAAAATCAATCAGGTTGATGGTTTAGAGACCGTCTCGGTTACCGAGGTCAACGCCCGCCATATCCTGGTGAAGACATCGGTGATCCTCAGCGACGAAGGTGCACAGGAACAGCTTGAGCAAGCCCGTCGTGCGATCTTGGCCGATGAGCGTAGCTTTGCCGATGCCGCCCAAGCCCTGAGTGCTGACCCAGGCTCTGCTGCCAACGGCGGTGAACTAGGCTGGCAAACACCTGATCTCTATGTACCAGAGTTCAAGGATAAGGTGGAAACCTTGCCTGAAGGCATGATCAGCGAACCGTTCAAGACGGTTCACGGCTGGCACATTGTCGAGGTTCTTAACCGCCGCGATGTCGATCGTACCGATGCCGCCGTGAAGAACCGTGCCTATCGCATCTTGTTCAGCCGTAAATTCAACGAAGAAGCACAGGCTTGGCTGCAGGAACTGCGTGCCGGCGCTTTCATAGAACAGCCGGAACGTACTAATGACCAAGGTTAAACGTATTGCGATAACCCCTGGCGAGCCTGCTGGGATCGGCCCTGATTTGGTGCTAGCCCTTGCTCAGCAAGATTGGCCGCACCAACTTGTCATTTGTGCTAACGCTCAGCTTATGGTAGAACGTGCAGCCCAGCTCGGTTTGCCATTGGCGATTAAGGCCTATGACTCCAGCCAAACGGCCAAGCCCCACCAGGCTGGCACCTTGGTGGTTGCCGATCTGCCTCTGGCAGCGGCTGTCGAGGCTGGCACGCTAAACGAGCTGAATGGGCATTATGTGTTAAGCACCTTGGAACGTGCAGCACAGGGCTGTATGGACGGCGAATTTGCTGCTGTTATCACAGGTCCTGTGCACAAAGGAGTGATCAACCGAGCGGGAGTGTCGTTCAGCGGTCATACCGAGTTCTTTGCCCAGCAGTCCAATACCGCTCAGGTCGTGATGATGCTGGCAACCGAAGGACTTCGAGTCGCTCTGGTCACCACCCACATACCGCTGGCCAGTGTCTCCAAAGCCATCACCGAAGAGCGTTTACAGCAGGTTATCCGTATCCTGCATGCTGATCTTGTCAGCAAATTCGGCATTGCCGAACCAAAGATTTATGTCTGTGGCTTAAACCCACATGCCGGCGAAGATGGCTGCCTAGGCTCCGAGGAGATCGATGTGATCAGTCCGGCGCTGGAGCAGCTCCGCCAACAGGAAGGAATGGATCTGATTGGCCCACTGCCAGCAGATACCATCTTCCAGGAAAAATATCTGGCCGATGCCGACACGGTACTGGCCATGTATCACGATCAAGGGCTGCCAGTGCTGAAATTCAAAGGCTTTGGTAAATCAGTCAACATTACGTTAGGCCTGCCCTTCATCAGAACCTCAGTAGATCATGGTACCGCACTGGAACTAGCCGGTACCGGACAGGCGGACACCGGTAGCCTTTGGACAGCGCTATCGCACGCCCTTGAATTGGTAGAAAAGCAAACATGAGCAGCGATCAGGTCCACCTAGGCCACCGCGCGCGTAAGCGCTTTGGTCAGAATTTCTTGAATGACCCATACATCATTGACGGTATCGTATCGTCAATTAACCCTCGTCCAGGCCAAAACCTGGTAGAAATCGGCCCGGGTCTGGGTGCGATCACCGAGCCTGTCGGCAAAATGGTCGATAAGTTTACTGTTATCGAACTTGACCGTGATCTGGCCGAGCGCCTACGCAATCATCCGGATCTTGGTGATAAACTAACGATCCATGAAGGCGATGCAATGCGCTTTGACTTCACTCAGCTGATCAAAGAAAACAACAAGCTACGCATTTTCGGTAACTTGCCATATAACATTTCAACGCCGTTGATGTTCCACCTTTTCTCGTTCCATGAGCATATTGAAGATATGCATTTCATGCTACAGAAAGAAGTGGTTAACCGCTTGGCAGCCGGCCCTGGCAGCAAAGCGTATGGTCGCCTGACCGTTATGGCCCAGTACTACTCTCGAGTAATGCCTGTACTGGAAGTACCGCCAGAGTCGTTTGTACCAGCACCAAAGGTTGACTCTGCCGTTGTGCGAATCACACCCTATGAAACTCTGCCATATCCATGTACTAACCTTAAATGGTTGGATCGTGTTTGCCGCGAAGGTTTCAACCAACGCCGCAAGACAATTCGCAACTGTTTCAAGGCACTGTTGACTGTCGAGCAGCTGGAAGCGCTGGGGATCAACCCTGGTCTGCGCCCAGAAAACCTGACGCTTGAACAATTTGTCGATATGGCAAACTGGCTGGATGCAAATCACAACAAATAAATGTGCAGGCGCCAGTGACATTGACCTCGCTACCGGGCTCTTGACATAGACCCGGTAGCTTGCCAAGAAAGGATGCATAACAATGACAACGAACATGACGCCAACCATCAAATGCCGAGTCGTAACGCACTACATCGAAGAGCAATCCGAACCGGACAACCAACGCTATGTCTTTTCCTACACTATCACCATTGCCAATTTAGGCACTGGCCAAGCCCAGCTGCTCAGTAGGCGCTGGCTGATCACCGATGCCAATGGCAAGAAACTGGTGATTGAAGGAGAAGGTGTGGTCGGTGAGCAACCGATCATTGCGGCCCATGAAGAATACACTTACACCAGCGGCACAATTATTGAAACGCCACTCGGGGTCATGGAAGGGCATTACGTCATGATCAATGAAAACGGTGACGAGTTTGTCGCAGAAGTTTCACCATTTCGCCTGTCAGTGCCTAATATTCTCCACTAAAGGATCATTATGTCGACCTACCTTGTTGGCGATATCCAAGGCTGCCTTGATGACTTGCGCCAACTTCTCGATACTGCCGGTTTCGATCCGCAACACGATGAACTTTGGCTAACCGGCGATCTTGTCGCCCGCGGCCCTCTCTCGCTTGAAACACTCCGTTTTGTCAAAAGCCTCGGTAAGCAAGCCACAACGGTATTGGGTAACCACGACCTCCACCTGCTCGCTGTCGCCGAAGGTATTGCCAAGAGCAAAACCAAAGACAAGCTTCAGCCAATCTTTGATGCACCAGACCGCGATGAATTGCTACACTGGCTTCGTCAGCAACCGTTACTGGCTGAGCACCCAACCCTTCCCTTTGTCATGACCCATGCCGGCATTCCTGCCCACTGGAGCCTCAAACAGGCCCAGAAGCAAGCCAGAGAGGTCGAGCAAGTACTACAAGGGGATAACCACCTTTGGTTATTGAAGAATATGTATGGCAATGGCCCCGATCACTGGTCTTCAGACTTGCAAGGTATCGAGCGCTACCGCTATACCATCAATGTCTTTACCCGTATGCGTTTCTGTTACCCGGATGGTCGGCTCGACATGGCGTGTAAAGTCTCTCCCAAAGAAGCGGCTAGCAACCAGCTAGTGCCATGGTTCACCCTTCCGCGCCCTGAGCTAGGCAAGAAGATGATCTTCGGCCACTGGGCGGCACTGATGGGATATGAAGACGATCAGGTGATAGGCCTCGATACAGGCTGCGTATGGGGCAATAGCATGACTCTGCTGCGCTGGGAAGACGGCGCGCGCTTCGAGCAAGCCTGCCCGGTACATGCCAGATAGGCACTTCCCCTTACACCAATCATAAAAAGGCTTGCCAATTGGCAAGCCTTTTTAATCCGATCGCTACTGGGTTGGTTAGCGTTCCAAAATCACAAACCGCATATCATGGGCATTTTTCTCGTCTGCCGTATACGATTCGCAGTGCACTTCCTGCCAGTTTTCTCCCCAATCAGGAAACTGGGTATCACCTTCAACATCCAAATCAATAAAGGTCAGGTAAAGGCGGTCGGCCTCTTCCAAGCAAGCAGCGTAAATACTGCCGCCACCGATCACCATCAGTTCATCGACATCGCCGGCAGCTTGTTTGGCCGCATTGATATCAGCAACCACAGTGACCCCTTCGGCTTGGTAATCAGCATTGCGGCTGATCACGATATTGTGCCGGCCCGGCAAAGGGCGGCCAATGGACTCGAAGGTTTTGCGGCCCATCACCACCGGCTTGCCCATCGTGACTTTCTTGAACCAAGTAAAGTCGGCAGGTAGATGCCACGGCATGGCATTATCTTTACCGATGATCCGCGCCTTAGCCATCGCGGCAACCATACTGATCTTCATTGCTTTCTCCTCTATTCCTGTCGGCAAGAGTTATACCACAGGACGACGGCGATAAAACAGCAAGCCGGGCATCGCCAGGCCGATTGCGAGAGATGCCACGATAAATACCGCCTTAAGCATGTTTTCAACTAACAATCCCCACAGCTCAGGGGTAAATCCCCGGTGGTTGATTTCAACCAAGGCAATCATCGCTTTAAAGGCGAACACCCCCGGTACCATAGGGATCATCGCCGCGACGGTAAACACCTTGGGGTGGGCCAGAAAACGGTGTGACCAATGAACACCTATCACCCCGACCAACGTCGCTGCACACAAGGTCGCCCACTCAATCGGCAGCCCCCCGTGCATTAAAGCAAAACGACAGCCATGGCCCAGTGCGCCACCAATGGCACAATACTTCAGTGCCTTCGGCGGCACATTGAACACCAACGCAAAGCCGACCGCTGGGATCATGGCAAAAAACATATCATTGAGCAGAGCGAGCAAAAATGTGGTGGAAATCATGATAGCCATCCCCATACACCCAGTACATTCATGGCCGCTACGATTCCCATACTGGTCGACAAGGTCAGCAAGCTGGCCATGGTCCAGCGGGCGATCCCCATATTGGAATATCCTTTGACCATGTCTGAAATCGCGTTAATAAGCGGGAAACCTGGCACCAGCATCAATACCGATGAGGCCATAGCCAAAAACGGAGCTTCGCCGATTTGATACACTTGCCCGACCCCGGAAATCAGGGTGGTCACAAAAGCGGTAACACCGAAGTTGAGCAGTGGATTGAAATGGCAGTGAGCAATCTCCTGACGGACAAACATGCCCACCGCCGATGCCACGAAGGTCAAAGCGAACACTGGCCAATCCCCGCCCGCTAGGCGGCTGAAAGAAGCACACGACAGACCGATCATCACGATCACCAGATACCGGTTATAGCGCATGGGCTTGATCTTCTCTAGCCGTTGGTGTACTCCGTTGACATCCAGCACCCCTCGTTCGGCCATGATGCACACCCGCTGGATTTCGGTCACCACCTGCATGTTGATACCGCGGTCTTGGCATCGGCGAGTGGTCGTGATGCAACGCCCATGGCTAAGGGTCGTCAGCACCATGGAACTGGCAGACAAGGAGACCTCAACACTGT
This sequence comes from Photobacterium sp. DNB23_23_1, assembly GCF_052873815.1. Lineage (NCBI taxonomy): Bacteria > Pseudomonadati > Pseudomonadota > Gammaproteobacteria > Vibrionales > Vibrionaceae > Photobacterium > Photobacterium sp. DNB23_23_1. Next base: position 104,027 of record NZ_JBNNXT010000011.1, read on the forward strand.
CGACACCCAAAGCTAACCCCAAGCGTCTGGCTACATCCATCACCAAAGTACTTTCCGCTCCATGTTGCAACAACCGCTGTCCCGCCAATACCGCAAGGCGAGAAATCTCCCGCTGTACCGGCTCGGTCAATGCCCCGCTTGACTCTTCCATTGTGTCTTCTGCCTCAAATCTGTGAACTGGATGATGAATTATCATACAATTTTACAAATATCATCTTGATTAGGCACAAAAAAACCGCCCTTGCAGGCGGTTTTTCATCGTACTGAGTACTTCTTGGTTACGGCTTGTAGATGATCTCTACATCGTAATCGTCTTCGTTCCAATCATCCCAGTCGTCATCATCATCGTCATCACTCTTCTCAGCGTTTTTAATTTGCTGTTCGTGATAATCATCCCACTTGAACTCAACTTTCTTCTCTTCAGACTCTTCGTCATTATCTTCAAAGTCAACAGCAGGCATTGATTCGATCTGACGCATAAGATCGTAGGTAAGCTCTTTGGTTCCCGTACGATTTAGTGCCGAGATACAATAGTAATCATCGTCCCATGCCAGAGCGTCTAAGATCTCTTCGATCTTCTCTTGCGCTTCTTCTTCTGGCATCAGATCAGCTTTGTTAAATACCAGCCAACGCGGTTTATTGGTTAGCTTTTCACTGTACTGGTTAAGCTCGTTGATGATTGTAAATGCATTTTCAATCGGGTCTGAGCCATCAGCGGGTAGCAGATCGATCATGTGCAAGAGTACACGACAGCGCTCAAGGTGCTTCAAGAAACGAATACCCAAGCCGGCACCGTCAGCAGCACCCTCAATCAAACCCGGAATATCGGCAACAACAAAGCTACGCTCGCTATCAACACGAACCACACCTAAGCTTGGCACCAGAGTGGTGAACGGATAATCAGCCACTTTTGGTTTTGCCGCTGATACAGAACGGATGAATGTCGATTTACCTGCATTTGGCAGACCAAGCATCCCCACATCAGCCAATAACAATAGCTCTAGTCGAAGGTGACGAACCTCGCCCTTGGTACCCATTGTTTTCTTACGCGGAGCACGGTTTACAGAAGACTTAAAACGGGTGTTACCCAAACCATGGAAACCACCTTTAGATACCATGATCTTCATGCCATGCTGCGTCAAATCGGCAATGACTTCACCGGTCTCTTCATCGACAGCACGGGTACCAACTGGAACGCTTAAGACCTTGTCGGCACCACGTTTACCAGTACAGTTACCACCGCGACCATTTTCGCCACGTTCAGCGGCATAAAATTTTACAAAGCGATAGTCAATCAATGTATTGAGGTTTTCATCGGCCAGTAGGTAAACATCACCACCGTCACCGCCGTCACCACCGTCAGGTCCGCCTTTCGGTACATACTTTTCGGTACGGAAACTAACGGTACCATTACCACCGTCACCAGCATCGGCTCGAATCACCGCTTCATCTACAAACTTCATCTCTTTCTCCGCACTGTGGCGTTAAAACTCTTCAACCCGGATCGCTCTGTCCAAGTAGCTATTAACCTATTGTACAACCAAATGTCATGCTTATCTGACCTTTTGACACGCACAACCGCGGGCAACGCTGGTGCCCAGTATTACTTTCGCTTCAGCAAGCGATGACCGATAGCACTGAACATCGCACCACCGACAACGACCATAGCTCCGGCATAACCCCATTGGTTCAGGGCTGCTGGCACGACATAGTCAGGCCAAATTAAGCTGGCCAGATCCACAAACAGGATCGTGAACAAAGGCGCCAAAGTGATCACCGCACTAACCTGTGATGCCTGCCAGCGTGCCATCGCTTCGGCGAACGCCCCGTATCCCACTAGCGTGTTGAGGCAGCAAAAAATCAGCATACCCAACTGGCGGGGATCCATTATCTGGATCTGGCTTGGTGTGGCGACCGGCGTCAGGATCAAGGCGCAGATCACGTAGATCATTAACAAGATCTGCGACGACGAAAACTGACGTAGCATTCGCTTTTGGGCCAAGGCATAAACCACCCACACCATCGCAGCAGCGACCGCCAGCAACACACCGGTGGTATACGCGCTCATGCTGGTAAACAGCTCAGCCAGACGCTCGTTAAAAAACAGTAGCAACCCGGTCAATAGGGCTATCACGCCCACAACCTGGTGCTTGCCTAGCGTTTCTTTAAACAACCAGACGCTGGACAACAGCAACATCATTGGTGCCAGCTGCATAATCACCTGGACAACAGCCGGGTTTAGGTACGACAACGAACTGTTGAACAGTACAAAGTTACCTGCAAGCCCCAAGCTTGCCAGCAACATAAGAATAGCTCCCTGACGCCCTAGCCTACTAAGGCTTGGCAGATTACGTCGGTAAGCTAGCCACAGGCCTAATCCAGTGGCCGCTGTCATGAATCGATACCAGACGATGGTAAAGGGATCCATCACCTCGACAGCCTGCTTCATTGCAATGGGCAGCGCTCCCCAAAATACGGCGGTCAACAACGCCAGGGACATCCCAACAAAGGGATTTTGCTGTGGCATAAAGCCCCCCATAAACAAAAAGCCCCGCCAGTAGGCAGGGCTTTATCATTCGTGTCGAGACTGAAATTATTCAGCTTCGATAGAAACGAATTTACGGTTCTTAGGACCTTTAACTTCGAACTTCACTTTACCATCAGATAGAGCGAATAGAGTGTGGTCTTTACCTAGGCCTACGTTGTTACCTGCGTGGAACTTAGTACCACGCTGACGTACGATGATGTTACCTGCTAGTACAGATTCGCCACCGAAACGCTTAACACCAAGACGTTTACTTTCTGAATCGCGGCCGTTACGAGTAGAACCGCCAGCTTTTTTGTGTGCCATCTTTAAATTCTCCTGTTATTAAGCGCTGATGCCAGTAATTTTGACTTCAGTGAACCACTGACGGTGGCCCGCTTGCTTACGAGAGTGCTTACGACGACGGAACTTAACGATTTTTACTTTATCGCCACGACCGTGTGTAACTACTTCTGCAGTTACTTTACCGCCAGCTACAAAAGGTGCGCCTACAGTCACTTCTTCGCCGTTAGCGACTAGAAGAACTGAGTCGAATTCAATGCTAGCGCCAGTTTCAGCGTCTAGTTTTTCTAAGCGTAAGGTCTGGCCTTCGCTTACACGGTGTTGTTTACCACCACTTTGGAAAACAGCGTACATGTCTTACTCCGCTTGTCCGCATAGGCCATTTGCCACGTATAACTTGGGCAATGGGTATGCGCTTAATCTTGTCATCAATAGGGCGCGAATGTTACGCGAAATCAGGGCTACTGGCAAGCGCTTGTGCAAAGAAAATTGGCGAAAAGCTGGTCAGTAATAAAAGTCATTGATTTAAACGCAATCGAGGTTATGAAGATTGCAGCATTTTAGTGTAATATTCGATAATTAATTTATATCGGTTGATGAACAAATCTTAACTATGCAACCCCTTTGAACCTTACTGTGAGCCACTTCCCATCCTAATTGGGCTGGTTTTTCAGCTTGGGTCAAAACCCGTTAAGCCATCAACCGACACGCATAACAATCCGCCGGGTGCGGCACATTATTTTGCTGGATGTACAATGGATTTCAAAGCTATCCAAGCGCTCACTGCCAATGATATGGCACAAGTCGACGCGAAGATACTGGCTCAACTGAACTCAGATGTAGCCCTCATTAATCAACTAGGTTTTTACATTGTCAGCGGCGGCGGCAAACGCATACGCCCGATGCTTGCTGTACTGGCAGCCCGTGCCCTTGGTTACCAAGGTGAACAGCACACAACCGCTGCGGCATTTGTGGAATTTATCCATACTGCGACTCTGCTACATGACGACGTCGTCGATGAGTCAGATATGCGCCGTGGTAAAGCCACCGCCAATGCTATGTTCGGTAATGCGGCCAGTGTCTTGGTGGGCGATTACATCTACACCCGCTCATTCCAGATGATGACTAGCCTACGATCGTTGCGGATCCTTGACGTCATGAGCGAAGCAACCAATGTCATCGCTGAAGGGGAAGTACAGCAGTTAATGAACTGCAACGATCCCGACACTACCGAAGACAGCTATATGCAGGTCATCTACTCCAAGACAGCCCGTCTGTTCGAAGCCGCAACCCAGATCTCCGCCATCTTGGTAGACGCACCAGAAGAGATTGAGCGGGCCCTGCAAGACTACGGCCGCTACCTCGGCACCGCCTTCCAACTGATCGACGATGTACTGGACTACAATGCCGACGGTGATGAGATGGGTAAAAACGTCGGTGACGACCTGGCCGAAGGCAAACCGACCCTTCCTCTGCTTCACGCGATGCAACATGGTAATACAGAGCAATCTGCGATGATCCGAGAGGCGATTGAGAAGGGCAATGGCCTTGATAAGCTAGAGCCGATCCTTGCGTGTATGAAGCAGGCCGGATCGCTTGACTATACCCAACAACGAGCGGAAGAAGAGGCCGAGAAAGCGATTGCCAGCCTAGCTCCGATTGGCGAAAGCGAATACAAAGTCGCCTTGATTGAACTGGCCCACCTAGCGGTCCACCGCAACAAATAACGCTATCATATTGCTTAATTAAGCCTGCCAATCGGCAGGCTTTTTTTATGACCCGATCCCAGCCAAAGATCGTCATCACTCATTGCAATTACAATATTCTATAGTTATATCAATAAAGGCTGGATCATTGATGATCATGTCAGGAGGCCATTATGCAAGCAAAAGAGCTCAAGTCTGGTATGTGGGTGGAGTTTCAAAATGGGGTCGCCGAAGTCATCGACGTGGATCAAGAACACAACACCGTGATCATTGAGAGCATGAAAGATCACCGCCGGATCAATATCAACTGCAATGATCTTGTCGACCAGCCTCAACTGCACACCGGCTGTGATCATTATTATTAATTAATGACGACGATCTTCCCTCATTTTCACTCTGTGTAGATAAAAAAGAAGCGGCCCATTGGCCGCTTCTTTTAATTCGCTTACAGATTACTTCGCAGCAAACTCTTCGCCTTTGGCGATGTCACCATGAAGCGTATCCATCATACCTTCCAGCGCTTCTTGCTCGAATGCACTCAGCGTACCGTAATCCATCACTTCTTCGACGCCTTCTTTGCCTAGCAAGATAGGTTGTGCGAAGAAACGTGCATGCTTGCCATCACCTTCGACATAAGCACACTCAACCTGGCCAGTCTCACCTTGCAGTGCACGAACCAAAGAAAGACCAAAGCGACAAGCCGCCTGACCCATAGAAAGAGTTGCAGAGCCACCGCCCGCTTTTGCCTCTACCACTTCGGTACCGGCATTCTGGATACGTGGTGTCAGCGCCTTAATTTCTTCTTCTGTGAACTCAACACCTTCTACCTGTGAAAGTAGCGGTAGAATTGTCACACCAGAGTGACCGCCGATTACCGGTACACGGATCTCACCTGGGTCGACATTTTTCAGCTCAGCGACAAATGTCTCAGAGCGAATAACATCCAGTGTGGTCACACCAAACAGCTTGCGCTTGTCATAAACACCCGCTTTTTTCAACACATCAGCTGCGATAGCAACAGTGGTGTTTACAGGGTTAGTGATAATACCCACGCACGCTTTTGGACAAACCACGGCAATTTTTTCAGCCAATGACTTCACGATACCTGCGTTCACATTGAACAAGTCGGCACGATCCATTCCTGGTTTACGGGCAACCCCCGCAGAGATAAGAACAACATCAGCACCTTCTAGTGCAGGCGTTGGATCTTCACCGGCATACCCCTTGATAGAAACAGGAGTTGGGATATGGCTCAAATCAGCCGCAACACCTGGTGTTACAGGGGCAATATCATACAAAGCCAGATCCGAACCCGCTGGCAGACGATTTTTAAGCAACAGGGCAAGAGCCTGACCGATACCACCGGCCGCACCAATTACAGCAACTTTCATGTTCGTTCTCCTTACGATAGAAGTATATAATTTCAGACCTAATCATATGAAATCACAGTTGATTTAAAACACTGATTTCATATCACAAGCAGAACTGACGTTATAGTAACCGATAAAGAAATTCAATCAGATGCCACCAGCTTTGCGATATCACGCATAGGCAAGAACAAAATGTGCTACATCCCTATAACATCCCCTCTTGAATCATTGACGTTCACATAGAGTAGAGCCTGCATATTCATCAATAACTATTCACTTTCTACGTCTAGAATGGTGATGCATGCACCAGTTTACTTGAACACTGTTTGCTTGAATCCAAAAAATTGTGCCAGAATACAGCACCTCGTCCCTGGACATGATATTTACTTATGCGAAATTCAGATAAACAGGAGCGCTTAGTCAAAGCGTTCAAATTAATTCTAAAAGAAGAGAAATTCAGCTCTCAAGGCGAAATCGTCGACGCATTGAAAGCTCAGGGGTTCGACAATATCAACCAATCCAAAGTCTCTCGCATGTTGACGAAGTTCGGTGCAGTGCGTACCCGTAATGCGAAGATGGAAATGGTCTACTGCCTGCCAATCGAGCTTGGCGTACCCACAACAAGTAGCCCTCTCAAAGAGTTAGTGATGGAAGTTGGCTATAACAGCGCTTTAGTTGTTATCCATACCGGCCCGGGTGCAGCCCAAGTTATTGCCCGCTTACTAGACTCTCTTGGCAAAGCTGAAGGGATCTTAGGAGTGGTTGCTGGCGACGATACCATCTTTATCACCCCAACCAATACCATCTCAACAGAAGAGCTTTACGACTCTGTCTGCGATCTGTTCGACTACAGCAAGTAATTGCTTATCCATACCACGATACTAGGCAGCAAACGATGCGATTGACTGCCTAGTATAGTGAGAGTTCTGTCACAATAAGACAAACTTTCACCGAATCGCCACGCCTAGCACAAGCCATTGATTGCTTTAAATAATTATTCCATCCCCTCTTACTGTCAGTAACTATTTCCACGTTGTAATCGCCCCACCCTCATTAACATAGTTTTAAACTTATTACTTTGTTTTGATATCATTAACCAGATTCAGCGATGAATTACCCTCAGGTAAGCACGCCTTACCACAGATGGAAAAGGCTTTTCTCTGGAAATAACAACAATTAGGAAGGGACAAACATGGCATTTAAGCGATTCGTCAAAGTCAGTGCACTTGCTGCTGCAGTAATGACCACTGGCATGGCCAATGCCCAAGACTTCATCACTATCGGAACCGGCTCTGTAACGGGTGTTTACTACCCGACTGGTGGTGCAATTTGTAAGCTCGTCAACAAAGACCGTAAAGAACACAATGTTCGCTGTTCAGTCGAGTCTACTGGTGGCTCGATCTATAACGTCAACACCATGCGTGCTGGCGAGCTAGACTTCGGTATCGTCCAGTCTGACTGGCAGTACCATGGCTATAACGGTACCAGCAAGTTCGAAGAACAAGGGCCATACAAGAAACTACGCGCAGTGTTCTCACTGCACACCGAACCGTTCAACATCATTGCCCGTACCGACGCTGGCATCAACGGTGTCGAAGATCTGAAAGGTAAGCGTGTGAACATCGGTAACCCTGGCTCAGGCGACCGCGCCACCATGGGTGTTGTCATGGACGCGATGGGCTGGACCAACAAAGACTTCAAACTGGCTTCTGAGCTAAAAGGCTCCGAGCGTTCACAGGCGCTTTGCGACAACAAGATTGACGCCTTTGTTTATGTCGTCGGTCATCCAAACGGTTCGATCAAAGAAGCCACCACATCTTGTGATGCCAAGCTGATCCCAGCAACGGGTCCTAAAATTGACCAAATCGTGGCAGACAATCCGTACTACGCCAAAAGCACCGTACCGGGTGGTATGTATAAAGGAACAGATGGTGACGTCAATAGCTTCGGTGTTGCAGCAACACTGGTGTCTTCTAGCGACGTATCAGATGACGTTGTCTACGCTGTCGTGAAGTCAGTGTTCGAAAACTTCGATACCTTCAAACGTCTGCACCCGGCTTTTGCCAACCTCAAGCCTGAAGATATGGTCAAAGATGGCTTGTCTATCCCGCTACACCCTGGTGCCGTGAAATACTACAAAGAAGCAGGCTACCTGAAGTAAGCCTGCTGATAGGCAACACTGTCCAGCAAGTGCCGCATCATGGCGCTTGCTGTTTCTCGTATTTATCCCAAGAAATTCTAATCACACCCTAGCCCATCGAAGAAGGATTATGCATGACGAAGACAACGCAATCGTCGACAGATGTGCAAGATATGGTGGCTCAGGCGGATACCGGGGCACGGAGCCCGATTGGACTGGCTGGACGTATCCTGTGGTTTGTTCCACTCTGTTGGTCTCTGTTCCAACTTTGGTACGCTTCACCGTTACCGTTTATTTTCAATTTTGCCGTCCTGAACGACACCGAAGCCCGTTCTATTCACTTGGCCTTTGCCATCTTTCTGGCATTTACTGCCTACCCAGCACTGAAACGCTCACCACGTGACCGGATCCCACTGGTCGACTGGATCCTTGCTCTTGCAGGGAGTTTTGCCGCTGCCTATATCTATTTGTTCTACACCCAGCTAGCCGGCCGCTCCGGTGCACCGACCCAAATGGATATCGTGGTCGCGGTCATCGGTATGGTGCTGTTGCTTGAGGCAACCCGACGCGCACTGGGGCCACCTCTGATGGTCGTCGCAGCCGTATTCTTGCTTTACACCTTCGGCGGCCCGCACATGCCGGATGTCATTGCCCATAAAGGGGCCAGCCTCAATAAGGCAATGTCGCACCTTTGGCTAACCACTGAAGGGGTGTTCGGTATCGCGGTCGGCGTATCGACCTCGTTTGTCTTCCTCTTTGTATTGTTCGGGGCCATGCTCGAGCGAGCAGGTGCTGGAGCCTACTTTATCAAAGTCGCCTTTTCGCTACTGGGTCACATGCGGGGCGGTCCAGCCAAAGCAGCGGTTGTCGCCTCCGGGCTATCAGGTTTGGTCTCTGGCTCATCGATTGCCAACGTAGTAACGACCGGTACCTTCACAATCCCGCTAATGAAAAAAGTCGGTTTCCCGGGCACCAAAGCCGGTGCCGTAGAAGTCGCGGCCTCAACCAATGGCCAGTTGACTCCACCGATCATGGGGGCAGCAGCCTTCCTGATGGTTGAGTATGTGGGGATCTCGTATGTCGAGGTCATCAAGGCTGCCTTGCTGCCGGCACTCATTTCCTACATCGCTCTGATCTACATTGTTCACCTAGAAGCCTGCAAAGCAGGGATGTCTGGTCTGGAACGTCGTTACAAGCCGACACTTGCCCAGAGCCTGTTGTCTTTCTGCGGCACCATTCTCGCCTTGGTCGTTCTTAGTGCGCTGGTATATTACGGGGTCGGTTGGACCAAAGATGTATTTGGAGCCGCAGCAACACCGATGATTGCCATGGTGGTCCTGATCGCTTATGTGGCACTAATCAAAGTCGCTGCTGACTATCAAGATCACACGCTAGAAGATCCAAACGCTGAGATCACCGAAGTCCCGGATCCGGGGCCGACGATGAAGTCCGGTCTTTACTTCCTGCTGCCTATTGTCGTCTTGGTATGGTGCTTAACGGTTGAACGCTTCTCGCCGGGGCTATCCGCTTTCTGGGCGACCGTGTTTATGATCTTTATTCTATTAACTCAACGCCCGTTACTGGCGATGTTCAATAAGGAAAAGACGCTAGCTGAAGCTGGGAAGGAAGGGGTGGTCGACTTGCTTGAAAGCTTGGTATCCGGTGCCCGCAACATGATTGGGATCGGTGTGGCAACAGCGGCAGCCGGTATCGTGGTTGGCGTGGTTACCCTAACCGGGATTGGGCTGGTAATGACCGAGTTTGTCGAGTTTATCTCGGGTGGTAACATCATATTGATGCTGCTTTTCACCGCGTTGATCAGCTTGATCCTCGGAATGGGTCTGCCGACTACCGCCAACTATATCGTGGTCTCAACCTTGATGGCACCGGTTATCGTCACCCTTGGGGCTCAGAACGGCCTGATCATCCCATTGATCGCCGTCCACTTGTTCGTGTTTTATTTCGGAATCCTTGCCGATGACACTCCTCCGGTAGGCTTGGCAGCCTTTGCGGCAGCCGCCATCGCCAAGAGCGATCCTATCCGGACCGGTATCCAAGGCTTTACCTACGATATCCGAACCGCCATCTTGCCGTTCATGTTTATCTTCAACACCCAACTGTTGATGATGAATATCGACTCTTGGTGGCACCTAATGCTGACAGTCACTTCGGCAATAATAGCGATGCTAACCTTCTCCGCGGCGACACAAGGATGGTGGTTTACCAAAACGAAATGGTGGGAGGTCGTGGCATTGCTGCTGATCACCTTCACTTTGTTCCGACCGGGATTCTGGTGGGATATGGTCTACCCGCCGAAGCATGAGATGCCAGGCACCTTGATCGCGGATGCGGCGGATAAGCTCGCTATTGGTCAACCGTTAGAACTGCAAGTTAGCGGGGAAAACCTGGAAGGAAAGTTTGTCACCAAACACGTGCTACTGCCGTTTGATGAAGAAGCGGTATCTCCCGATGATCGTATCGACTCCACCGGCCTGATGCTGCGTCAGGATGACGATAAAATGATCGTCGACATGGTTGAGTTTGGTAGCCCAGCCGAGCAGGCTGGCATCGACTTCGACTGGGAAATCACTACTGTTAGCCTTCCGGCTGCTCGTCCAATGAAAGAGTGGGTATTTATACCTACGTTACTGCTATTAGGGACACTAGGCTGGAATCAACGCAGGCGGGCTAAAACCTTAAGCCACATCAAGTAAACCGCAAATCTGGCCCTTTCATCACGAAAGGGCCAGCCTTATTTGGTATACACTAAAAGAAGCCTCTCCCTTCGAGAACAAAGAGAATAGTATGTATAAGCAAATCTTGGTTCCGGTCGACCTTAATGATAAAGGATTCGCAGACAAAGCGGTTGAATTGGCTGTCTGGCATGCCCAGCACTCCAATGCCACCATCCACTTGCTTAACGTGCTTCCCGGCATTCATATGGCTATGGTATCCAGCTATTTTCCCAAGGATGCAGCCCGCAAAATGATGCAGGACACCCAGCAGCAACTCAAAGCTTTTGCCGAAACCTACATTCCGCCGGAAATTGTCCATCACCAGCATGTCTCTGAAGGGAAAACATGGACGACGATTTTGGATCATGCCGAGCGGGTTGGAGCTGATTTGATCATCATGCCTAGCCACAAAAGATCTGGGCTGGACAAAGTGATGCTGGGTTCGGTCGCTGCTAAAGTGGTAGAAAACTCCCCGATCAATGTGCTGGTTCTCAAACCGCAGGCCCATCTGGCCGAATCTGGCGGGAGTTAACAACATCACGATCAAAAAAGCCCGCAGAGCGGGCTTTTCTTTATACAATCGTTTTACTTTCTTTGGTCATAGCCCCAACGCGGTACCAAACCTTGTTCGACCCCGAGGTGATCCAATATGCGCGCCACCATGAAATCCACCAAATCCTCGATACTCGCCGGTTGGTGATAAAAACCTGGAGCTGCAGGCATAATCGTTGCGCCCATCTGCGACAGTTTTAGCATGTTTTCCAAGTGAAGTGTCGAGAACGGTGTTTCCCGTACAACCATCAACAATTGACCACGCTCCTTGAGCACCACATCGGCTGCCCGCTCCAGCAGGTTATCCGACAGGCCGTGGGCCACCGATGCCAAAGTCCCAGCCGAACAAGGGCAGATCACCATTTGCTTGGGTGCTGCTGAGCCAGATGCCACCGGCGAGAACCAGTCTTCTTTGCCGCACACTTCCAGTCCTTCTGGAGCGCAGCCTAAATGCTTCACCAATGTCGCCTTGGCCGCATCAGGACCAGCAGGTAGTTTCAGACCATGCTCGGTCGCCAGTACCACCCGCGCTGCCGATGAAACCAGTAAGTAGACATGGTAGTTCGCCGCCAATAGGCACTCCAGCAAACGCAGCCCATATGGCGCACCGGACGCACCGGTCCATGCAAGAGTAATACGTTTATCACGGTTAGCCTCACTCACCCGCCGCCTCCAGGGCAGCAAGAAGCTTGCCGTGAATACCACCAAAACCGCCGTTACTCATCACCAAAATGTTATCACCAGAACTGGCACTTGCCACAACCTTGCTCACCAAAGCGTCCAAATCAGTATCGGTTTGGCTAGGCTGCTGACAATGCTCAGCGATTTCATCCACCGACCATGGAATACTATCAGGCTGGTAAATAAAGACCTCATCGGCCGCTGCCAGCGCCGGGGCTAAATCCAATTTATGCACTCCGAGTTTCATGGTATTCGAGCGAGGCTCCAATACCGCCAGAATACGCTGCTGACCCACTTTTGCACGCAGGCCACCTAGCGTCAGCTCCACCGCCGTCGGGTGGTGGGCAAAATCATCATAGACTTTCACCCCGGTCTTCTCGCCTTTTAACTCTAAGCGCCGCTTGGTATTAATAAACTTACCTAGCGCCTCGCACGCCAAATCTGCTGTCACTCCAACATGGCGGGCCGCCGCAATGGCCATCAGAGCATTGCTAACATTGTGATCACCGATAAGATCCCAATCAACAGTGCCGACCTTGCTACCATCAAGCTGGACATCAAAACGGCTACCGGCCGCATCAAGCTTATTGGCCTGCCAATGACCATCTTCACCGATAAATTCCAATTCGCTCCAGCAGCCCATCTCCAATGTCTCATCAATCGCTTTGACTCCTGTCGGCGCGAGGATCCGCCCATTTCCCGGCACCGTCCTAACCAAATGGTGGAACTGGCGCTGGATAGCCTTCAAGTCATCAAAAATATCGGCGTGGTCGAACTCCAAATTATTCATAACCAGAGTTCGTGGTCGATAATGAACAAACTTAGAACGTTTATCGAAAAAAGCACTATCGTATTCGTCCGCTTCAACGACAAAGAACATACTTTCGCCTAAACGCGCGGAAACACCGAAGTTTCCGAGCACACCACCGACTAAGAAACCAGGTTTATATCCACAATCGTCCAAGATCCAAGCCAGCATACTGGCTGTAGTGGTCTTACCATGGGTGCCAGCAATAGCCAGAACCCAGCGGTCATGCAACAGAATCTCCTGCAGCCACTGCGGCCCCGAGGTATATCGCAGGTTTTGATTAAGCACATATTCCACACAAGGGTTTCCACGGCTCATCGCATTACCAACAACAACCAAATCCGGTGCTGGATTCAATTGAGAAGGGTCATAACCTTGAATTATTTCAATACCTTGAGATTCAAGCAAGGTACTCATAGGTGGATAAACATTGGCATCGCAACCGGTTACTTTATGGCCTAATTGGCGGGCAAGAATCGCCGCTCCGCCCATAAAAGTGCCACAAATTCCTAAAATATGGATGTGCATAACTGTCGTCTCACTCGGTAATTTTCACTAATTTCACGCTAATGCGTTACTTCGTTACCATAAAAAAGATCTTTATATACAATATTTTGTTCAAAATAGAGCACACACTATAAAAGGCAAAATGCCAATATGGGTATAAAAATTGTCCATTAGAGACATTGTACCTGACTTAACTGCCCCAATGACAACAAGATGCAAGGATTGTATATGTCCGATATTAGAACCCTTGGCGAATTTATTGTCGAGAAACAGCACGACTTCCCCCACGCCAGCGGTGAGCTTTCTTCCCTGCTGAGCTCGATTAAACTTGCGGCGAAAATCGTCAACCGTGAAATCAACAAGGCTGGTTTGGCCGATATCACAGGTTCGTTCGGCGACGAGAATGTTCAGGGTGAAGAGCAACAAAAACTCGATGTGTATGCCAATGATAAGTTCAAAGCTGCACTGGAAGCTCGTGACCAAGTGTGCGGCGTAGCCAGTGAAGAAGAAGACGAAGCCGTTACGTTCAACAGAGAGTTGAACCGAAACGCTAAATACGTTGTTTTGATGGATCCATTGGATGGTTCTTCGAATATCGACGTAAACGTTTCCGTAGGTACTATATTCTCTATTTACCGTAGAGTTTCCCCAGTTGGCACACCACCAACGCAAGAGGACTTCCTACAACCTGGTAGCCAGCAAGTGGCTGCCGGCTATATCATTTATGGTTCTTCAACCATGCTGGTATATACAACGGGTAACGGTGTACACGGCTTTACCTATGATCCATCTTTGGGTCTGTTCTGCCTGTCACACGAAAACTTGCAAACCCCTGAAGACGGAAGAATTTACTCGATCAACGAAGGTAACTACTTCCGCTTCCCGATGGGAGTGAAGAAGTACATCAAGTACTGCCAGGAAAATGTACCAGAAGACGACCGTCCATACACATCACGTTACATCGGCTCTCTGGTTTCAGATTTCCACCGTAACCTATTAAAAGGCGGTATCTACTTGTATCCAAGCACAGCAACCCACCCAACGGGTAAACTGCGCCTATTGTACGAGTGCAACCCGATGGCCTTCCTGATTGAACAGGCTGGCGGCAAGGCTTCAGATGGTGTTGGCCGAATCATGGATATCAAACCGACTGAGCTCCACCAGCGCGCTCCTTTCTTTGTCGGTTCAACCAACATGGTAGAGAAAGTCGAGGCTTTCTTGGCTGAATTCCCTGAGCAAGACTAAGTAAACAAACAGGCTGAAGAACTCAGCCTGTTTTCTTCCGGCAGTACCTCTTTCACCTTCAAAGTGTTAACCACGCCTACAACTTATTGCTATTAGACAATAAAAGAAGGTTGTTGGTATTATAATTTCAACAACACCAACAATTGATTAACCAAGCAAAAGGAAGAGACGATGAGCCTTAATCAGGTCCCTGCAGGAAAGGACATACCCGAAGATATCTATGTTGTCATTGAAATCCCTGCCAATGCCGATCCTATCAAGTATGAGGTCGACAAAGACAGTGGTGCAGTTTTCGTAGACCGATTCATGTCTACACCGATGTTTTATCCTTGTAACTACGGCTATGTAAACCACACCCTATCACTTGATGGTGACCCGGTTGACGTGCTGGTACCAACACCTTTTCCTTTGGTTCCAGGCTCGGTGATCCGCTGCCGCCCGGTTGGTGTGCTAAAAATGTCTGACGAGTCAGGCGAAGATGCTAAGGTAGTCGCGGTGCCCCATAGCAAGCTAACCAAAGAATATGAACACATTCATGATGTTGACGATCTCCCTGAACTATTAAAAGCCCAAATAACCCACTTCTTCGAGCGGTACAAAGAGCTTGAGCCGGGTAAATGGGTGAAAGTCGAAGGCTGGGCAGATGCTACCGCAGCCAAGGAAGAAATCCTTGAGTCGTTTAAGCGCGCTCAGGAAAAATAGCGATCAACGCGACAATTTCCCGGGCAAAAAGCCCGGGACAGTTAAAAGGGTATCCCCTATGCAAAGGCTATTGATAGCTACTGCTTTTGTATTAGCCTCTATGGCCAACACATCTTTTGCAGAAGTCATTACACCAGAAGCGTTTTGGCTGTCTTACCATGGTCCACATTCCGGTAAGCCAATAATCATCGATGTTCGCTCCCACGAGGAGTTTATCGAAGGCCATCTTCCAAGCGCGATCAACATACCTTACGAGCAGATAGAGCTGCTGACCACTTTTGCCCCAGATAAAAGCCAATCACTATTTATCTACTGCCGATCTGGCCGCCGATCTGGGATTGCCGAAGAAGCCCTCTATAAACTTGGCTACTCCAACATTTACAACGGAGAAAGCTATCAGGCATTAATAAAGACTATGCCAAAATAACAATCAGACTTAATCAATACGTTGGCACCAATCACCACTTTCGATCACCGGTAAATCGCTTACCGGTGGGTTATACAGGTATATCCATGCCTTGCCATATGATGTAGATATTTCAACCCGATCATACTCAACCGGATAGTCTTCGAGCCAATCGAGCGCCCGTAAAATGCACGCATTTATTCGATATACCTCCCCCCATAGCGGCCCTCCATCCGGTAACGTAATTGCGCCAGGGTACGTACCTAAGCTGTAGAGCATATAGCCTTCGGCTAGACGCTCTTTTCCCAGCTTAACCGCTCCTTTGAGGAAACCAGCATTGGCTTCCCCTTCACGCAACGTTCCGTAAACAAAGACTTTCAAAGCGTTCCCTGTCTCAGATTAGTTAAACTCAAACTGGTACAGCAAGTCAGCCGCACTGTCCAGCCCCGAAACTACTTCGACATAGAGATCCTTCATCAAGCGGTAACGCACGGTAAATTCTGGAATAGAATTAAAAATACCCACCCCGTACTTCACCTGTAAGCCCGGGGCTATATACCCACTGACTGTCACTTGGGTATCATCACCAGAACCCGACGTATCTAATGACAGGTCCTGAACACCAAATGCTTCCCCAACATTCCCCACCAGCTGGCCGCTCTGTGCTAACCCCATAGTAAGTAATGTGGTTGCCATCGCATCACTACTGTCACCCGATTCACTGTCCAAATCCTTCCCGCGTAAAATATAGGACAGGGCATTCTGTTGTGGCATTGCCGGATCAGAAAAAATATCTACCCTCGGTTCATCCGCAGGTCCTGTTACCCGCAATCCAGCAATGACATCATCTTCTATGTTGTCTGGATCGCGAATCGCCTCAATCGATAAATAAGGCTGATCAGCCGGACCATTGAACAAAATCTGCCCCTTGCGGATCACCAGTTCCTGGGCAAACGAACGATAGGTACCGTCACGCAGGTTGATTTCACCGTATACAAGCGGACCTTTTTCATCCTGGCGGACATTCAAATCTCCCACCAGCCCAGCTTTAAGTCCGAAGGCCGACAGCTTGACATCATTACCAATTCTTACCAACACATTGGTCTTAAGATTAAACGGGATGGACTTTTCTGTTTCGACAGGCTGAAGATCGGCATTGAGCAAGATCTCATCATCCGACACAGAGACAGCTGATTCCGGCAGCTGATCAACGGTAATTCGCCCCCAGGGAATACCAACGCTGCCCGTGATCTCGGCTTGCTGCGGCGTTGCTTTTATCATCAAATCCGGTGACACCTTCACCGCCAACAATGGCGGTACTGTCACTTCAAGCTCCCGGCCGTTAACGCCGAGCTGTCCACGCCAATTGGCCAGATCCTGCCAGTTCCCATCACCGGTAATATTCAATTTACCATCCGGTGTTACCACCTCACCGCTAAGCCGAGCTTGGTAACCACTGAAGGTCGCCGTGATATCGGCCTTATCTATATCAACGGGCACTGTACGCCCCGAAGCTTTAACATTGCTGACCTTAAGCAAGCCATTAACTGCAGGGTGCATAACCGGTCCCGTAACCGAGAGGTCGGCTTCAACCTGGCCATCGAAACTGTGATAGTCCATCAATAAAGGTTTAAGAAAACCGAGCATAAAGCTATCAAGTTTCACATGAGCATCCAACTGCTGCTCGCCACTCAAGGACATCACTTTGGCCCGGCCACTCAAATCGCCATTGTTACGGATAGCAAAGAGCCAATCAGCAATAAGGGTATCTTGCTTAACCTCGGCATTCACCGCCACCTTGTCCCAAGCCACAATGACAGGATCCAAATCTGGGTCTTGCTGTTGAGTCACACTACCGGCAGGTAAATTAACACTGGCTCTGACATACGGCGTAGATTTCGGTGCCCATGCCACCTCAACCTCCGCCCCTGCACTGCCTTGAAGCTCTACCGTATCAGGCAGGTATGGCGTCAACATATCGAAGCTGACATTACTCAACGCTACTTTGGCGCGGCCGCTTGTGCCGGCTTCCATATTCTGAGTTAGACACAATGCCGCTTTACCTCGGTCTTGCTCCCAGCAATGCGCCGCAACACTGGCCAATTGCTTATCAAACCGGTAACCAAGTGCTGTTGAGCGATCAAGTTTCCAAACGCCCAGATCGGTATCAATTTCCCCTTGCTGAAGCGCACCACGCCAGCCTTTGTCCCTGTCGAGCTCCCCCTGCAGGCGCAACGCTGCGCTGACTGGCTCAGCATTCACATCCAGCACTAGCTGATGCTGCTTTTCGTTCCCTTGGAGCAACAGTGACAAATCTTTCAAGGTAAAACTGTCATAACGGCCACCTGAAGCTGTCAAGCTCACATCGGCGTCCAGTGTTGGCATTGGGGTGATCTGCCCTTTCAGCGTCAGTTTTTCAAGCGAAGCCAATTCTTCCCAACCCAGTGCCTCACCCACTAAATCAACATCCAAGTTCGGCTCAGCCATTTTTCCTTTCAGCTGAATATTCCCCTGCACACTGCCACGCAAACCTGGCAGGGATTGGGATAGATCCGGCGCATTAATATCAGCAGACATATCCCACGCTTTAGTCAACCGACCTTTGGCTGAAAACCCGTTTGGACCATGTTTCAGCACCAACCCCTGAGTATCCAGCTGTAATTCTCCTTTACCTGAAGTGTCTTTAGCCGATAGCTGCCCAACGAGATCAAGCTGCTGCTCCATGACCACACCATCAACAACCAATTCAGGCAATTCAACGAACCAACCGCCATGCTGAGTCAGTCCCCCCGATGTCCTTAACTTACCACTGAGATCACCAGGTACATCCTGCCACTCCAAGCCCGGTTGAAGGTGATCAAAGGCCAGCTCACCTTGCCAATTCACCAAGTCTTTCCAGCTTACCTTGGCATTACCAGAGATAGAGCCACCCAAGGTATCAACAGCAAGACGACTTAATTCAATATTTTCAAGGCTCCCCTTACCTGTCAACTCAGCACCAACGGCAGGCATTGGCTTACCATCAATCTGACTCTTGAGCGTAAAGCTATAGCCATCAAGGCTGCCCTGGGCCAACAGTTTCGTCTCTTTCACCTCGAAATCTGGCTCGCTTTCAATAGGCCACTGAAGGTGCTGGCTTTCAAGAGTGAGTTCAAAAGGCAGCGCCGGATCCAGCGCTGACAAGCTTCCTTTCAGCCAAGCGTCCACTGTCCCTTTTACACGGGCATCCAAAATCAAATTGGCCACACTGCCATCAGCATTGAGCTCAAGGTGATGGTCTTTCAATGGGTCCATATTGATGGCAACATCGGCCTTGAGTGCCAATGGATAGTCATCGACCAATTCAATCTTGGCTTTAGCTTTAAGACCAGCTTGCGGCGCAGAAACCTCCAGCTTTTCAACCACTACCTCACTGCCTTTCGCCTTGGCTATCAACTCCAGTTTCTCGACGGTCTGAGGCGTCTCGCCATGAAGAGTGAATGCCTCAACGGTAAAACGCTGGATATTAACCGAGAGTGGAATAATGACGTCGGGCAACACAATCGGCTGCGGTGCTGTAACCATAGGCTCAGCAACCTCTTTCGGCTCAGCACTAGCTGGTGCCAACGTAAGATCTATATTTTTCCAGTCTGTCGGCTTGAGGGTCAGTGTATCCCCCAACATATCTGCCGCACTAGAAAAGTGTTGCCAGGCGACCTTATTGCCCAGCACATTAAGTTCAATATCATCCAGTACCAAGCGAGACAGAGTTATCGGAATAGGTAAACTAAACTCTGTCATCGGTTCAGCTGGGACTTCCTCTTCAACCTCTTCCGTTGAGGGGGGCAATTCAGGCATCGAAAAGCGCACTCCGGATACCGCAAGTTCTGAAATGCACACTGCAGGTGCTAACAAACAGCTGTCTTCGATATCCAAGGCCAACTGCGCTAGGGATAAGTCGATGCTGTCATCGCTATAATTCACCTGCTGTAAAGAAAAGCCATTCAACAGGCTCCCATTACTCGCTCCAACACTTAGTGATGGCAAAACTTTCTGTGCCCCCCATACTGCAACTTTAATCCCTGCAGGCGTATACAACAGTGCAGCGATGGCAATAACCGCCACCATCAGTAGTGCCAACAAGGCGATCGCTGAGCGCTTTACCCAAATCATATTTCTGGCCCCAATACAAAGTGCAGCTGGAATTTATCTTTTTCTTTGTCCAGTCCCCAGGCAAAATCAACACGAATAGGTCCCACTGGCGAGGCCCAACGAACCCCCACCCCAGTACCAGCTAACCATTCAGGGCTGTCATTCCAGGCTGAGCCATAATCATAAAATACGGCCCCCCACCAATCACCATAAACACGGTACTGGTACTCAAGCGAGGACGTAAGCATATACTTACCCCCTTCTCTAAGCCCTAATTCATTACGTGGCGAGATTGACTCATAGCTATAACCTCGCAGACTATTATCACCACCAATAAAAAAGCGCATTGAAGGTGGGATATCGGTCAGGTTATCGGCAATCACCGCCCCGCCATCTACTCGGAACAATCCTCTGTGGTTCTCCCCTTCACTACGAATCCAAGCTGAACGTCCACGTAATCGAGTCAAGCGAGTATCTGAGCCTAATACCGGATCGGAATATTCAATAGAGATCAGCTGCTTATCCCCCCATGTCGGCATAGCACCACCTCGAACACGGGTTTTGTCATATTTGATCCCCGGGATCACCATAAACAAATTGCCACTTTCAATTTTACCTTGGGTATAGTCTTCGTAGAGCAAGCGCATTGAAGCGATTCGTTTCCAGCCCGACTCCAAACGCCAATGACGCTCAACGGCCAAATTGGTTTCAGTACTGATAGTATCGTGATTATCGACATAGCGGATCCCGCCTACGATTTGGTAATAATCATTCAAGACGTCATCAAGCGGGATTTTATAGGTCGCTTCAATTTTCGGCTGGATCTCAGACAACTCTGTTTTTATGCTCAAACTGTGGCCCTTGCTATTTAACCAAGGTTTGCGCCAGTTGAATTTCAGGCGCGGCCCCACATCAGTCGAATAACCGATACCAGTTTCAATTTGGTTTTTAACTTGTGGCTTGAGCACCACGCTGACAGGAATTTCTTCGTCTTTGAGGTTGGCAATTTCACCGCCGACAAATATCGAAGAAAACCAACCAACATTGGATAAACGCTGGTTAAATTCACCCAATGTAGAGGCTAAGTAAGGATCACCTTCCTCGTAAGGCATAAGTGACTCCAGGCGATCTAGCTCAATCTGGCTACCTTCGAAAACTGTTTCACCAAAGTTATAGCGCTGACCAGAAGCGTATTCAATCGTGATGAATGCTTCATTACGGCTCGGGGCAACCTCCAAACGACTGACCTTCAATTCACCATCAAAATAGCCCTTTCTCAACGCCAGACTCGTCAGTGAAGACTTCAAAGATTCATATTTTCCATGGTTTAGCGTCTGACCAAGCCCCAACCCACTGGTACGAACAAGAGCAAGAAAGTCAGGGTCATTTTGGGCCATGCCAGTCAAAAGAATATGACTTCGAGCTATGGTTGTATTCGGGCCGGCCTCGACCTGAGCGACCAGCTCACTGTCGTCTTCTGCTGCGGAAAAAATAATCGTGGGGTTATAGTGCCCCAACGCTTTAAGCGCATCGCGGATCTCTCCCTCTAGCTGCTCGCGAAAGCGTAAAGAAGTGCTGTAGTCATCTTCAGGGATCGCTGATACATAAGCTTCAACATTATCCTCAAGGCTTCCTTTTAACCCTTTTATCTTCAAAGAGGTCGCGGCTGAAGCCGGTATAGCAACGGTGAGCGCAAGTGTTGCCAGGCCATACCGCAAAAAAGGTCTCTTCATTCTTATTTACTTCATTGGTTAGCGCATTATTTTTTTATGTTTGTGCATGGTTAATTCTGACAAAGCACAGCCCTAACTGCCAATCTTTTGCTTCGAAAATCCACCAAAGTTGAATGTCTTTTCCGTTTCCTCTACTTTGAAGAAAGTCAGTGACATCAAAATAAGGAGATAACCATGTCGTCATCCAAGCAAATCTTACCAACAGAAAGCCAGGCTCTGATAGGCAGAGCAACCCCAATGATGCCTTCGTTACCCCATGCAGTGAACGGAACTCAACTCAATGACGAGATCCCTCAAGGAATGGAAGTACTGACTTTCGGAATGGGGTGCTTTTGGGGAGCAGAAAGGTTGTTTTGGAAACAAACAGGCATATACAGCACAGCTGTTGGATACAGCGGTGGGATCACCCCTAACCCAAACTATAAAGAAGTATGCACCGGGCAAACAGGTCATAACGAAGTCGTCAGGGTCATTTTTGACCCACAACAGATCAGCCTAAACACCTTGTTGACATTGTTCTGGGAAAACCACGATCCCACCCAAGGTATGCGACAAGGTAATGATGTGGGCACCCAGTATCGCTCGGCAATTTACACCTATTCAGATCAACACTATCAAGAGGCATTAGCCAGCAAGGCTCGATACCAACAAGCATTACTCGACGCTTCTATTACCACTGAAATCCTCCCTGCAGGTACGTTCTACTTTGCCGAAGATTACCATCAGCAATATCTTGCCAAGAACCCTAATGGCTATTGCGGGCTAGGTGGAACCGGCATATGCATGCCTCCGCAATAGCGATATCAAAAAGCTTCTGCACTAAGGAGTTGGATCTCACGGTTGACCTCGCTCAGCACATTCAGCGCCTTGGTGTCATGCTTTTTCGGTGGTAATAAACGCCCACAATCAAATTCAAAAGCCCCGACACCGATAATAAATAGTCGCCCCCGAAAGTAACTTTTTACGTATCGAGCAACTTGGTTTGGTCGATATTTTTTGAATACTCTTAACATGGTTCCCTCACAAAAATCACTAAGACTATAGACCTTGAAAATGCCCGGATGTTTCCTTTTTCCAAGACAGAATAATTAAGCAAGTTACTTGCCAGTTAATAACTATTTACCAAGATGGTATGCATTTCATCGTCCCCCGGCCCTGAATACGCACTTAGTGTTATATTTTCGTGATTGGGTTCAAGGCTTTACAAACTGGTTAAACCAGCTTAATGGCAGTAATCTAAGATAATGACGCGTCTAATAAATCATGGAAAAAATAATGAACAAGAAGCCTCTTTTCGCCTTACTGGCCACACTGCTATCCGGGACTGCTTTTGCCCATAACCTAACCGTCGGTGATACACTTCCTGCTGTTAAGGTTGCTGATAAAGGTGAAATTACCCTACAAGATGACAAAATTGTCTACCAAGATTGGAACAGCGAGCAGTTAGCAGGCAAGGTTCGAGTTATCCAAGCCATTGCTGGCCGTAGTTCAGCCAAGGCACTGAATGCTGATTTAATCAGTGCCATCACGGCGGCAGACTTTCCTGATGAAAAATACCAAACCACAACCATCATCAATCAAGATGATGCGATCTGGGGCACAGGGAGTTTCGTAAAATCTTCTGCTGAAGATAGCAAGCGAGAGTTTTCTTGGTCTTCAATGGTGCTGGATGCCAATGGTACCGTCCATCAGTCGTGGCAGCTTGCTGCAGAGGACTCAGCTATTATTGTCCTTGATAAGAGTAGCCAGGTACTGTTTGTAAAAGAAGGCAAACTATCATCCCAAGAAATCGAACAGGCACTAGAGTTGGTAAAAAGTAACCTTTAAGGTAACTTAATAAACCTCAATTAAGATCAAAATGATATGAAAGCCATATTATGGAGAAAGTAGTAATGTTATATTATTACACCTCATGGATATGGTTTTCATTTTATCAAAGTGAACTTCAAACGTTATTGGACACACAGCCTTAGCTTTATACTGATCAGCCTGATCGTAACCATCGGGCCAGTTTCCGTGTTGCACCAACTTGAAGCAGTGTCAGACCACCACCATGCAACTGACTGTTCTATCTGCCACATCGTCCATGACAGTTTCCTTGTTCAACATAATCACTTCCCCGGAACGGAACAGATCCGCACGACCATCATCAACACGATGCCCCAGCAAGTTTTTCTACGTCACCGTTCTCCGATAGCCCGGTCACCGCCGTTTTCCCTGATCGTTAACACTACTATTTTTAATCACTAACAATTTATTGGGGTAACCATGCGTTTTAATCAATCACTTTCACCTGTCGCAGCTCTATTCGTCAGCCTTGGCCTATCCGTATCTAGCTCAGCTTTCGCAGAAGATCACTTTCGTCAGCATGATGCCCATGTCCATGGCGTGGTTGAAGTCAATATAGCCCAAGACGGGCAAGACTTATTGATGGAGATCCACGCTCCGGGCGCAGATATCGTTGGCTTTGAACACGCACCACAAACGGACGAACAGAAGGCTGCGATTAACAACGCTATCAAGCAACTTAAAGCGCCAGAGTCACTATGGGTATTCACGGCTAATGCTAAATGCCAGTTGGTTGAAAGCCTTGCGACGGAAACACTGACTAGCCAAGAGGCTGAAAACCATCATGGTCATGATGATCACGGCCACGAGCATGACAGCCATGACCATGATGACCACGGCCACGAGCATGACAGTCATAACCATGATGACCACGGCCACGAGCATGACAGTCATAACCATGGTGCCCACGGTGAGTTCACAGCGCAATACACCTACAAATGTAGCGATATCAGTCAACTCACAGAAGTCAAAACCCAGTGGTTTACCCATTTCCCAACCACTGAGCGTATTACGGTTAACACCATCACGGAAAAAGGTCAGAAAGGAGGATCATTGACCTCAAACGTCATCACTTTCCGTTTCTAACACCTCTGCAACCAAAAATGGGGAAGTTCTTCCCCATTTCAGGACAAACCATGAGCATCATTGAGATTCGCGAACTCACATTCCAATGGCCCCGACAAACCAAACCACTATTGGATATCCCTACACTGGTAGTGAAGAAAGGGGAAAAAGTTTTCATCAAAGGCCCTAGCGGCAGCGGGAAATCAAGCCTTCTGAGTTTATTAGCAGGAATCAACGAGCCAACCACCGGTACAGTTGAGCTACTAGGACAACCTTTCAGCAGCCTAAAACCGACCGGCCGAGACCGATTTAGGGCCGATCATATTGGCTACATCTTCCAGATGTTCAACTTGCTACCTTATCTCTCTGTCATCGACAATGTTCTACTCCCTTGCCGGTTCTCTGCATTACGTAAACAGCAAATTTCCGGAGGGATGTATGAACAAGCAAAGCAACTGCTGACCCAATTGCATTTACCCACAGAGTGTTTGGACAGCCCAATCAGCGAACTCAGTATTGGACAGCAACAACGCGTTGCCGCCGCAAGGGCATTGATTGGAAAGCCTAAATTACTAATTGCAGATGAACCTACCTCTGCCTTAGATCATGATAACCGCGAGGCCTTCATTAAATTGCTAATGGCTGAGTGTGATAAATCAGACACAACATTGTTGTTTGTCAGCCATGATGAAACGCTCGAAGCGCTATTTGACCGCAGTATTAATCTGAACGTTATCAACCAAGCGGCAAGGGGGTATTAAATGGGGCCGATCATTCGTCTCGCTTGGCAGAGCCTAGCCAATCGAAAAACCACCGCAATACTGACATTACTGACTGTTGCTATTTCGGTTACCCTTTTACTTGGGGTTGAAAAAGTCAGGACTCAGGCCAAATCCAGCTTTGCTAATACTATCTCAGAGACAGATCTCATCGTCGGATCTCGCTCTGGCCAAGTTAATCTATTGCTCTACTCTGTTTTTAGGATAGGCAATGCCACCAACAACATAGACTGGCAAAGCTTCCAAGAGATCAGTCAACACCGTTCAGTAAAATGGGCGATTCCAATTTCATTAGGCGACTCTCATCGTGGTTTCCGTGTCATCGGAACCAACAGCGACTATTTTGAGCATTATCGTTACGGGCAGAAACAACCCCTAGAGCTAGCACAGGGTGAGGCGTTCGATAGCTTATTTGAAACTGTGATCGGTGCTGAGGTTGCTAAAAAGCTCGATTACAAGATTAACGATGAAATCATCATTGCCCACGGGATCAGTGACCAGTCCTTTAACCGTCATGATAATCTACCCTTTAAAATCGTTGGTATCCTTGAACCTACCGGCACCCCTGTAGACCGCAGTGTTCATGTTTCTCTACCCGCGATTGAAGCCATTCATGTTGGCTGGGAAAGCGGAGCCCGCCTAGGTCCAACTCCAGATGCAGAATTGCTGGCAACTCAACAGTTCGCTCCCAAGCAGATCACAGCATTCATGCTGGGCCTCAACTCAAAAATCCAAACCTTTGCTCTGCAACGCTATATCAATACTTACACCAAAGAGCCGTTAAGTGCCATCATGCCGGGTATCGCGCTTCATGAGCTTTGGGGGATGATGTCAGTAGCAGAGCAAGCCCTGCTGGTTGTCTCAGTTTTTGTCGTGATCGCGGGTCTACTCGGAATGTTGACCAGCTTATTGACTAGCCTGAATGAGAGGCGGCGGGAAATGGCGATCCTTAGAGCCATGGGCGCTAGACCTGGCCACATATTCTTTCTCCTGACGAGTGAAGCGACTCTCCTGACCGCACTGGGAGTCACCGTTGGCACTTCTTTACTGTACTTGATTCTGATGATAACTCAGCCGATTATTCAGGCGCAGTTTGGATTACTCATTCCGATCACTGCTCCTACAAGCCATGAACTGTTGTTGTTAGTACTCGTTCAGTTAGCTGGTATGCTAGTGGGGATCATTCCTGCTATCCGCGCCTATCAACATTCACTCTCGGATGGCATGACTATAAAGGTATAATTACATGAAAAGATGGCTACTCGCACTTTGCTGTTGGTTTCCACTTCTGAGCTCTGCGAATGAAGCTTTAACGCTGGACTGGATAGATTTAGTCCCAGAAAAAGAACGCACTCAGTTCAATGCAAACCAGATGCCGATCCTCAATCATGACGGAGATGCAGCTAAACAAACGATGGTTGGCAACGTCAGAGAAGAACTGAACGGAAGTACGGTCAAAATCCCGGGGTTTGTGATCCCCTTAGAAGGGGATGATAAAACCATCACCGAGTTTCTTTTAGTTCCTTACTTTGGAGCATGTATCCACGTACCACCGCCGCCACCTAATCAGATTGTTTACGTAAAGTTCCCGAAAGGAGCGCCGATACAACAGCTATGGGATGTCGTTTACGTCGTGGGAACATTGAAAACACAAAGCGTGAGCCATGACCTTGCTGAAGTGGGCTATCTGCTGGAAGGAAGCGCCATCGAAGACTACGACGATATGTAATATCAATTTAGCCAGCTTCTCTTGAAGCTGGCCCTCAAACATTTAAGGGTGATCACTATGGAAGGCGAGAGCAAAGTATCCCCGCCTCTTGAACTGCAAACAAAGGACAAAGAAAAAACCAAAAAATCCCCTCCCAGTATCATTAGTACGATTGCTGAAGAACTCGGTGTCAGCTTCCAAATAACTAATGATGGGCCACATACACTTTCAGAAAGGTATGAAGACCGATACAAAAAAGAACAATATTTCCAACAAGAAAATCTTGAGAAGATATTCAAGCTAACCTTCGATACAACCCCTCTAGAGAAAGCCAAGAGTATTGACCCTGATTGGCTTAACTACTTTACTTCGATAGCAAAAAAAATACGTAATAGTTCAATGCAACAACTGTGGAGTCGTATTCTCAGACAAGAATTTTTGTCCCCAGGCTCAGTATCATTAAAAACGCTTGATACGCTTCGTAATATGACCCACAAAGAAGCACAAGTCTTCCACCGAGCCTGTACGCTTTCATGCCATTTTGGCAATGACAAAAGCAAAAAGCTCCTGACTGCCTTGAAAGCAAAACATAAGTTTCTACCCAGCCTGTTCGCCCCCTCCCTGCATTCCGTTCCTCTGGGTAACTTTTCTCTACCTTACTCCGATCTGCTTATCTTATTAGAGCTAGGGCTTATATTGAAAAGAGAATTAGAGTCGGGAGAATTAGCATCAGGTATAGCGCTTCCATTTAGCTACCAGAACCATACCTATCAGCTCATTCCACACCAAAAAGGTCTGAGTTTCACGTATTACCGTTTATCGCCAACAGGGCAGGAAATTGCAGAGCTATTAGGTAGCAAGACACACGAACCTTTCCGAGAAACCATCCTTGAGCTACTAGCACCATTCTTCGTGGTTGAAAGCCAGTGATAACAGGCCTTTCACGTAGAAAAGAACTCTCTATCCCTGAATGTTAAACGAAAAAACGGCAAGACTGTTTAGATACAAGAAAGTCTCGCCTTTCGACGAGACTTCTTATACCAAACTGGAAAATTAACTGGTCAGGTTGATCCACTCTCTTGAACACATTTTTGATACCCTTTGGGGACTCGTCAAAAACAAGTTCCAAGCCATACATACCTTGTCAACAATGTCACCGTAATCTGTGAAGCTTTGATTGGCTAGATAGTGTTGCCTTAACCAACTCCACACTTGTTCGATTGGATTTAACTCTGGCGAATAGGGTGGAAGTTTAATGAGGCTAATGTTCTCAAATTTATCCGCAATATCTTCAGTATGCCATCCCGCACCATCCATAATGACAACGGCGTGCCGAGCTTCTTGAGTGACAGCTGATATTTGTTTTAGGTGTTCGCTCATGATCTCTTTGT
>NZ_JBNNXT010000012.1:0-128928 GCF_052873815.1 Photobacterium sp. DNB23_23_1
GTAGCTCAGCTGGTTAGAGCACCACCTTGACATGGTGGGGGTCGGTGGTTCGAATCCACTCGGTCGTACCAACTTCTAGTTTTACTAGAACGCAATATGCGCCTGTAGCTCAGCTGGTTAGAGCACCACCTTGACATGGTGGGGGTCGGTGGTTCGAATCCACTCAGACGCACCATCTTCTTTTGAAGATACAGTACGACCGTAGCTCAGCTGGTTAGAGCACCACCTTGACATGGTGGGGGTCGGTGGTTCGAATCCACTCGGTCGTACCAACTTCTTACTTAACCACTAAGAAGAACAAAATTTGGGTCCGTAGCTCAGTTGGTTAGAGTACTACCTTGACATGGTAGGGGTCGGCGATTCGAATTCGCCCGGACCCACCAAATTCCAGTAAACGCACTACCTCATTTGAGGATCCCAAGCGTTTATTCGGGCGATTAGCTCAGTTGGGAGAGCACCTCCCTTACAAGGAGGGGGTCACTGGTTCGAGCCCGGTATCGCCCACCACTTTCTTTTCGTAAGAAGCAAAAGCCTGCTCATTGAGCAGGCTTTTTTGCGTTAGGATTCTCTACCCTTCCAGTATTTCAATGCCTTAATTGCATTAAATATGCAATATTAGTCACTGACTATAATCGATTTTAATGCTTAAAATGGCAGATGGGAATTATGCCCTTCTTCTACAGGGATTGTAGGTAAATGAATCATCTTTTAAATGTTACAAGTTCACTCCTTGCTTCTACTTACCGATGTTGGCACGGGACAGTTGCAGATAAGAAAACCGAGCAGCCAGAGCAAACACTGATGCTGTTTGACCAAGAGAATGATGCCGAATGCCGACAGGTACGCGAAGCACTAACCCAGCTAAACTTAGATATTCTCATTGTACCCTGCCCAAAGGGCGGTAAAAATTTAGCGTCACTACAATCCGAATACGGTGATATTCGCCTTCCTCTTTTTGTCGATAACAACCAATCAAAAGCGATGTATGGGGCGGAGTCAATACTCACCTATTTAAACCGCTACTACGGCAAAGTAAGCGTGTCGACGTCTTTACTGGGAAAAGTGACCAACCAACTGAGTTCAACCATGGCGACAACAGTACGATTGAGGTCAGGGGTTAACGCTCGCCCCTCTTATCAACCTGAGCTTCCACTAATTTTATATAGTTTTGAATCAAGTCCATTCGCAAGACTAGTTCGTGAAAAACTCTGCGTACTGGAACTAACTTATATTTTGATTAATATTGGCAAGCAGCAGATCTCCGACATGGGGCCGGCCAACATGCGATGGAGCCTAAAACCTTATCATCCCCTTGCTAATACCAAACGGGATGAATTCTTTAAGCTATACGGCAACGTACAGGTCCCCTTCTTGATGGATCCCAACACCAATAAGGCCATGTTCGAGTCGAAAGACATTGTAGGGTATCTTGAACAGACATATGAGCGATAATAAAGAAGCCGTGAAGTTCCCTTCACGGCCTCATTGAAATAACTGGATTAAAGCTTCTCATGGACAGTGGTTTGCTTGCTACTGTGCCTTTTTCAATTTTTGCTCAGTTACCGGTTTTTCCTTTTTGTCATCGGTCTTCGCTTTCGGGGTAAACTCGACGACATGCTGGGTTTCTGCCGGGAATGTCGTACCAAAGAACTTACCACCGCGATCAATACTCAAGTTATCACAGTAAATGCTGCCTGATACGACACCTTTATCCAAAATCTCGATGGAATTAGCATGGCAGATACCTTCTACCTGACCATTAACGATAATCTTATCAGCCCACACCTCTCCTTTGATTCGGCCAGTGCGGCTGACAACCAGGCTTTTTTCCAGCTTCATTGTGCCATCAATTATCCCGTCAACCTGCATATCACAACTTAGTTTGAGTTCGCCTTGGATGTCACATCCCGCTGCGATGACAGTTGTAATTGTTTGCTGACCTGCTGCTCCACTTTCTTTATTAAAGATGCCCATTGAATATTTCTCTCTTTTTCAAAAATATGTTCAAAGTTATCCAAGCTCCAATCGACGAACGGCCGAGGGTTCAATGCCCGTCCAACGAAGCGTATTTCGTAATGCAAATGCGGCCCGGATGACAAACCTGAATTACCGGAGTACGCAATAAGATCACCTTTATTAACGAATTCACCGGACTTCACAGCAAATTTGTGTAAATGGGAATAAGACGACGAAAAACCAAAAGTATGCTGAAGGCGAAGGAAGTTACCTGAACCTTCATTACTCGGACGTATTGTTTCGACTACCCCGTCAGCCGGTGCATAAATCGGCGTGCCGGTATTAACCGCAAAATCCAACCCGCGGTGCAGCGTTCTTCGACCCGTGATAGGGTGAGTCCGATAACCATATTGAGAGGACTGCCTCACATTTCCCACCGGGGACCCATTAGGTAACCCCTCGAGAATGGTAACCCGGACGGCTGAATTGATGGCTGCAACATCCAAACGCTGTTCAATTTCTTTGGCTTCAACAGTCACATCAACACCTAACAAGGTTTCGAGTTCGCGAAGCCTATCCGAAACCCCACTCAAACGATTTTCACGAGCATCCAAATCCGCTTCGAGGTCAAATTTTAGCGTGTTCAGTTGATCAAGCTCTTCAGTCAACGATGATGACCGGGCTTCCAATTCCATTTGTTTATATTTCGCATCATCGGCTTCAGATTTTAAATACATCATCCAACCAACCGTCGTCACAGTAATCGTCACAACAGTAATGGCCAACCAACGCAGGTTACGTTGAGCCATATTACTCAGTTGAAAATGTTTTGACCCGTGGATCGAGGAAACCGATATCGTGATTTGTTCCTTCATAGAGAGACCGCTTTTGATAAATCACTTTTTTTGTAAGCGACCGACGTACTATTTTTATTAAGCGACTCAGTTCAAATTCTTCAAATTAACATTCGAGCCGTTTATTGTTAGTATGCAATTGACTGTTGTTAAAGCGCTTTTGGTTACCCATTTTTAACAATGTATACTAATAATTTGATTACTAGGGACGGTAACAGATGACATCAATCAAGGCACTTTTTCGGCGTAAACCTTGGATAATCTCCGCATTGATTTTGTTCGGATTAAGCCTTTGGTTGTTCAGTGGCCACCAGCTCCATCCCGATGAAACACCTGAATCCCAAGCAGCAAAAGACAATGCATCCACTCCACCGCCATTGGCCAAGGTGGTCACCGAACAGTTTACGGTGCAGCCTGTCACTCGTACTCTTTCGCTATACGGGCGTACTGCCCCTAACCGCAAGGCCACCCTAGGTGCAGAAGTTGCCGGAAAAGTTGATAATTTATTAATACGTAAAGGACAACGTGTTAAAACCGGTCAACCCCTGATCCAACTCGATAAGGCAGACCGAGAGCTTCAACTTGCTCGTGCTAATGCCATTCTTAAAGTCAGAAATCAGGAATTCAATGCGTCAAAATCACTGAAAAAGCGTGGCCTGCAGGGCGAAGTGGCCTTTAGTCAGGCCGAAGCCAACCTGATTGAAGCCAAAGCACAAGTCAGAAGCTTGGAACTTGCATTGGCCAATACCGAAATCTATGCTCCTTTCGATGGCGTCATTGAGCTGCTCTATATTGAAAAAGGCGACTACTTAGGTGTTGGTGATCCCATCATTTCAATTGTTGATTTAGACCCGCTGGTGATCAGCGCCGATGTCAGCGAGCGTCACATCGATAAAATCTACAAAAGCCAGCAGGCTGAAGTCAAACTGGTTACCGGTTTTGCCGCAACAGGTACCCTCAGTTTTCGCGGTGCAGTTGCCAGCGAGTCAACCAATACCTACCCTATCGAGGTAGAGATCAGTAATCCAGATATGACACTGACGGCTGGTTCCAGTGCCAACCTCGAATTGATTTTAGCGACCGAGCCTGCAATCAAAATTACACCTTCCATGCTGGCGCTGGATGAAGCTGGTAACCTTGGGATCAAAACCTTGGCTGCTGACGATAAAGTACATTTCGTGCCTATTTCAATCGTCAAAGTTGAGCCTGATGGTGTCTGGCTTGGCGGTACTGAGAATACCGTAGAAGTCATCACTACAGGCCAAGGATTTGTCAGGGATGGCGATACTGTCATACCTGTTCGACACAATTCAGTTGACCTTGGCGGGAGTGAATAATGTTTGCCATTATTGACGCAGCGATAAATCGCTCACGCACCATGCTCACCTTGCTCGTTCTGATCTTATTGGCAGGAGTCATCACATACCGAATCATTCCTAAAGAGTCCAACCCGGATATCACGATTCCAGTTATTTACGTCTCTGTCGGCCATCAGGGGATTAGTCCTGTTGATGCAGAACGCCTGTTAGTGAGGCCACTGGAAAAAGAGCTACGCTCTATCGAAGGGGTCAAGGAAATGAGCGCCATCGCCTCTGAAGGCCATGCCTCAGTAACCCTTGAGTTTATTGTGGGCTCAGATATCAATGTTGCCCTGACGGATGTTCGCGAGGCGGTTGATCTCGCTAAAACCAGACTGCCCGACGATGCCGACGAACCGACGGTTAATGAAGTGACTCTAGCCAGCTATGAACCCGTGCTATCACTGGTACTCTACGGCACCGTACCAGAGCGGACCACGATTCAGATTGCACGTGAACTGCAAGACAAGTTGGAAAGTTTCAAGCAAGTCCTTGAGGTAGATATCGCCGGGGATCGGGAAGATGTTGTTGAAGTGATTGTCGAACCACTATTGATGGAGAGCTACGGCCTTGACCAAGAAGATGTCTTTAACTTGGTTGCCCGTAATAACCGCGTGGTAGCAGCAGGGTTTGTCGATACCGGATATGGTCGATTTTCGGTCAAGGTTCCTTCAGTATTCGATTCGTTGAAAGATATTCTTGAACTGCCGATAAAGGTGGATGGCAACAAAGTCGTGACCTTCAGCGATGTCGCCACAATACGCCGTGCTTATCGTGATCCTGACAGCTTTGCTCGCCTCAATGGTGATACTGCCGTCGTGCTTGATGTCAAAAAACGCGCTGGCGAAAATATCATCGAGACCGTCAGCGTCGTCAAGGCGGTTGTCGAGGAAGCAAAGAAAAGGGATGAGTGGCCGGATAACCTGTTGGTGGAGTATACCCTCGACCAATCTGAAGATGTCAACACCATGCTCAACGATCTTCAGAACAACATTATGTCGGCCATTATCTTGGTTGTCATTGTGATTTTGGCCATTTTAGGGACTCGTACCGCCTTCTTAGTCGGTGTGTCTATTCCCGGCGCTTTCCTTACCGGTTTATTAATGCTGGCCGTTAGCGGCATCACAGTTAACATGATAGTCCTCTTTGCGCTTATTATGGCTGTCGGCATGCTGGTAGACGGTGCCATTGTCGTCACCGAATATGCTGACCGAAAAATGCAGGAGGGAACCGGACGCAGGCAAGCTTACCGAGAAGCCGCCAAGCGCATGGCCTGGCCAATTACCGCCTCGACCGCCACTACCCTCGCCGCTTTTGCGCCATTGCTATTTTGGCCAGATACTACCGGGGAGTTCATGCGTTACTTACCACTGACTTTGATTGCGACCTTATCGGCATCATTATTGATGGCACTACTCTTCGTACCGGTTTTGGGGAGCGTTGTCGGTAAACCGCAGTACACCACAAAGGCTGAACAACAACGGAAAATCGCCCTAGAAAAAGGCGACTTTAGCCAAGCAAAAGGGCTCACCAAGCTTTACCTTTCGAGCTTGGCCATCGCCATTAAACACCCAATTAAAATACTAATTGCCGCCTTTCTTTTTGCCATTGCTGTTGGTGTTGCCTATAGCAAGGCCGGGTTAGGTGTCGTCTTCTTTCCTGAGGTTGATCCACCCCACTTTACCATCAAAGCTCGCTCCCATGGTGACTTGTCTATCTATGAAAAAGATGTGCTAATGAGCCAAATAGAGCAGCGAATTATGGGTACCGAGGGGATTAAAAGTGTCTATACCCGAACGGGAGGCAGCAATGAAATCGGCCAAATCCAGCTCAACCCGATGGATTGGCAAGACCGCCGCCCCATCAAAGACATCATTGCTGAAATGCGGGAAAAAACAGCCGATATTGCCGGTATAGAGCTCGAGTTCAAATTTCCGCAAGCCGGTCCGCCTAGCGAGCATGATGTCATCATTGAAGTGTCCGGTAACAATACCGACGACATGAATGATGCTGTTCGCCAAGTCCGTTACTGGCTTGAGTCGCACCAAGCTTTCACCAATATCTCTGATTCTGCGGATAAAGAGGGTATAGACTGGGAAATCAATATCAATCGTGATGACGCCGCCCGCTTTGGCGGGGACGCAACCTTGGTGGGTAATACTGTTCAGTTTGTCACAAACGGGCTCAAAATCGGTGACTTCCTGCCCGATGACACCGATGAAGAAGTCGATATTCTTGTTCGATACCCAGTAGACAAGCGTGATATTGGCCGCTTTGATGAACTGAGGGTCAAAACACGGTATGGTATGGTTCCAATTACCAACTTTGCCAGTATTACTCCCTCTCCGAAACAAGGCACCATCAACCGCCTTGATGGCAAGCGAGTCATTGAAGTTATGGCCGATATGGCAACGGGTTACAACTTAAGCTTACAATTGCCCGTCATTAACTCGGCTATCGCAGAAATGTCCCTCGCCAAGGGAACACAGGTTATCGTTAGAGGTCAGAATGAAGATCAAGAGAAGTCTTCTGCCTTCCTACAAAATGCCTTTTTGGTCGCCCTTGCAGTGATGGGACTGATATTGGTTACCCAGTTCAATAGCTTCTATCAAGCACTGCTGATACTTAGCGCAGTCTTGTTTTCCACTGTTGGTGTCTTCCTTGGGCTACTTATTTTCCAACGCCCCTTTGGCATCATTATGTCAGGTATCGGAGTCATTTCATTAGCGGGAATTGTGGTCAACAACAATATCGTACTGATTGATACTTATAACCAGTTGCGTCATAGCGGATTGGATAAAATCACCGCCATCATGCACACTGGCGCACAACGTTTACGCCCTGTAATGCTAACCACAATTACCACTATTTTAGGCCTGTTGCCTATGGTGCTTGAAATGAACATTGACTTAATTAACCGATTAGTCGAGTTTGGTGCTCCTAGCACTCAGTGGTGGTCACAGTTAGCAACGGCTGTCTCTGGGGGCCTTGCCTTTGCCACTTTATTGACATTGATACTCACCCCATGCCTGCTCATGCTAGGGAGAGACCATAAACAACGGTTAGATGAACGCGACGCAATAGCACCGCAAAAAGACGGCCAATCCCAAATGGTTGATCCCGAAGATGTGGTTGAGAAACATTTAGGTAACGTTTTTTCTCCACCACCAATGCCAGTAACAAGTGCAACGTCTAACGAGTTAGATAGGCATAGCTAAGTGCAGTGAACCGCTTAAGAGAATAAGAAAGCCGCCAGCTTGGCGGCTTTCGGAGAACGCTCTCTAACCTAATGCCCACTTAATTGCAGCAGCAAGCAAACTAACAGCCAAGATGCCACCAAGGTAAAGCACCACAAACCACAACCATCTTTTGAAGCACGGATTGATCATTAGTGGTACCCCTCATCTTCTTTCAGCTTGCCTCTGAATACCCAGTATGAATAAGCCGTGTAAGCAATGATCAATGGCAACAAGAACACTGCGCCACTGAGCAAGAATTTCAAACTGGTATCTGGCGCTGCGGCATCAGCATATGTTATGGCATGAGGAACAATGTATGGATAAGTACTGACTCCAAACCCTAGGAATGCCAAGAAGAACAAACCAAGCACCACCAAGTAAGCCTGCACGGGCTTATGCTCCATTAAGTCTTTAAATAATAAATAAACCAGAAAGGCTGAACAGCCTGGTATCAATAAAAATAGCAGTGCTTGAGGGAAACTAAACCACCGGTCAGCTATAACTTCGTTGCCCAATGGTAGCCATAAACTGAGGATCCCAACCATCACGACCATGATCAGCGCACACCGCTTGGCAATCACATAAAATCGCTGATACATGCCTTCTGGCATCTTTATCAGCAACCAGCATGCGCCCAACAAGGTATATGCCGCAATGGTGACAAAACCACAATACACACTGAACGGTGTAAACCAGTCGAACCAGCCACCGCTAT
The DNA here is from genome assembly GCF_052873815.1 of Photobacterium sp. DNB23_23_1. NCBI lineage: Bacteria > Pseudomonadati > Pseudomonadota > Gammaproteobacteria > Vibrionales > Vibrionaceae > Photobacterium > Photobacterium sp. DNB23_23_1. Next base: position 8,123 of record NZ_JBNNXT010000012.1, read on the forward strand.
ATGCACGGCCTGTAACTTCAACCCCTTGAAGCAACGTACCGAGGATCATTCCCTGGGTAAATGTCGCAATCAGCGAGCCGAGGAAAAACGAACTGTCCCACAAGAACTGACCGCGCTTGGTTCTAAAACGGTATTCAAAGGCGACACCTCTGAAAATCAAACCGAGCAACATCATGATGAGCGGCGCATACAAAGCTGGCATTGCTACCGCATAAGCCAAAGGAAATACCGCAAAAAGACCACCACCGCCAAGGACAAGCCAAGTCTCATTGCCATCCCAAACCGGGGCGATGCTGTTCATCATCAAATCCCGCTCTTTGGTGGACTCTGCAGAGATAAACAGAATACCGATACCTAAATCGAAACCATCAAGGATGACATAAGCAAATACAGCAAATGCAATGAGGATGTACCAAATTAATGCGTAATCCATAACCGAACCCTCACATATTCAATTTGTTAGAAGCAGCCAATGATTGCTTCTCGTTGTCTTCATCCCCAACATCAGGAAGGCTCGCTGTAGGCGGTAGAACATACTTGGTCGGAGGTTTGCGCATTAAGCGAAGTAAGTAAAAAATACCGGCGCCAAATACCGAGAAGTAAACCACCACAAACGCAGCGACAGAAACACTAACCGCCGCCGCATTCACAGGAGAAATAGAATCAGCTGTTCTTAGCAGACCATAAACTGTATAAGGCTGCCGCCCCACCTCAGTGGTTATCCAACCACACAGCAAGGCAATAAACCCTGTTGGTGCCATCGCGACACAACAACGATGGAACAAGGTATGGTAATAGAGCTCTCCTTTTTTGCGTAGCCACAAGCTGTAAAGCCCTATCGCCAACATCATAAAGCCTAAGCCAACCATGATCCTAAAGCTCCAGAACACAATAGAAACTGGTGGGTGCTCATCGTCTGGAAAAGCATCCAACCCTTTCACTTCACCATTCCATTCATGGGTTAATATCAGGCTACCCAAATGTGGGATAGCAACCTTGTAATCAACTTCTTTCGTTTCTTCGTTAGGTAATCCAAACAAAATCAATGGCGCGCCTTGCTGGGTTTCAAAATGCCCTTCCATTGCCGCCACTTTTGCCGGCTGATGTTCTAACGTATTCAAACCGTGCAAATCACCCACCACAATCTGGATCGGTGTGACGATTGCCGCCATCCATAACGCCATGGAAAACATGGTTCTCGCTAAATGATTATTCTGCGAACGCAGTAGATGGTATGCGCCTACACCGCCGACCACAAAAGCCGTCGTCAAGAAAGCAGCAAGAACCATGTGTACAAGCCGGTATGGGAACGACGGATTAAACACCACCGCCCACCAATCTTCGGGAATGAACTGCCCAAGTTCATTCATTGAATATCCGGCAGGTGTCTGCATCCAACTGTTGACAGAAAGGATCCAAAACGCCGACATCAAGGTTCCGATAGCCACAATCACTGTCGCCATAAAATGCAGTTTCTTGCCGACCCGGTTCATACCGAACAACATGACACCCAAGAAACCCGCTTCCAGGAAAAATGCAGTGAAAACCTCATAACCCATGAGTGGCCCAAGAATTGGGCCGGTTTTATCGGAAAAGACACTCCAATTGGTGCCAAATTGGTAGCTCATGACGATACCGCTAACAACCCCCATCCCGAAACTGATAGCAAAAATTTTTATCCAGTATTGATACAGCTCGATATATTTGTGTTTACCGGTCTTGAGGTACAACCCTTCTAATACAGCAAGGTAACTGGCGAGTCCGATAGTAAAAGCAGGAAAAATAATATGGAACGAGACTGTGAACGCAAACTGAAATCTAGCGAGATCGACCGCGAGTTCATTCATGGATTCTCCTTAGTACCTATTCTGAAAGCTTGTTACCGAATAAGCAGGGCTACGGAAATAATGAAAATAATGCCTTTTGTTTTACGCGTTGCTTAACAGTATGGTTCATCTTGCTCAGCACGTAAGGTGCGTTATAGTTAGATCATTGCTAATCGAATTTGCCACTCAGCCCGTAGCAGTAGTTATGCTGGCATCCACCTTGCCAGCTATTCGTGAGGGCTAAACAATGAGTCTAAAATCGACACTAGAGAAACTTGAACACGTCTTTGAGCCAGGAGGCAAATACCAAAAGTGGTTCCCGCTCTATGAAGCATTCGCAACCTTGCTTTACACACCGGGACAAGTGACCCAACGATCTACCCATGTCAAAGACAGTATCGACCTCAAGCGGATCATGATTATGGTCTGGCTGGCTGTTTTTCCTGCCATGTTCTGGGGGATGTACAATGTGGGGCAACAAACTGTTATTGCCCTCAACAGCTTATATACTCAGCAAGAGATCCAGCAACTGATCAGTGAGAATTGGCAGTACTCCGCGACACTTGCTCTCGGTGGCAGTCTTGCCGATTCTGCCGGTTGGGCCAGTAATATGCTTCTTGGGGCATTCTACTTTTTACCACTCTATATCATTGTGTTCATTGTTGGTGGCTTCTGGGAAGTCTTGTTTGCCATCGTGCGAAAGCATGAAATCAACGAGGGCTTCTTTGTCTCTTCCATCTTATTCGCTCTCATCTTGCCACCAACGTTACCCTTGTGGCAGGCCGCACTGGGGATCACGTTCGGGATAGTTGTCGCCAAGGAAGTGTTCGGCGGCACAGGCCGAAACTTTCTTAACCCTGCACTAGCTGGTCGAGCATTCTTGTATTTTGCGTATCCGGCTGAGATCTCCGGGGGGATGGTCTGGACCGCAGCAGATGGTTACACCGGAGCAACCGCATTGAGCCAATGGGCCGAGAGTGGTTCAACCGCAATGGTGCACAATGCAACAGGGGAAGCGATCACTTGGATGGATGCGTTTGTCGGCAATATTCCAGGCTCCATTGGTGAGGTTTCTACTCTGTTCCTACTACTTGGTGGCTTGATGATCATGCTGATGGGGATTGCTTCTTGGCGCATAGTCACCGGGGTTATGGTGGGGATGATAGTCACCGCAACACTACTCAATCTTGTTGGCTCTGATACCAACCCCATGTTTGACATGCCGTTCTGGTGGCATCTGGTATTGGGTGGCTTCGCATTCGGGATGTTTTTCATGGCCACCGACCCCGTTTCGGCAGCATTTACCAACAATGGTAAATGGGCATACGGGATCCTCATCGGTGTCATGACGGTGTTTATCCGAGTTGTAAACCCCGCCTACCCAGAAGGCATCATGTTAGCCATTTTGTTTGCCAACCTGTTTGCCCCGTTGTTTGATAATTTGGTTTCTCGATCCAATGCCAAACGACGATTGAGTCGCCATAATTAGCACACTGCTAAGCTTGAATTGCTGTCATATTGTCTTCCCCTAGCAATGCATTGATAGGTGAAAGGCTTTAAGCCAGGCAATCAACAAAGATCATGGGTTCCTGATAGCGGACAGGGACCCCCTCTTCGATCAAGTCGTCAATGACATCATCGGCCATTTCTACAAACGACTCACTGAGTAAATCGCAAATCGCTTCACCACCTTGAGTGATTGCCAACGCAGAGAACCAGAGTTTCAATTGAATAGATCGCTGTGCCAACTTTCGGAACAAGTCATCACAATCCGTTCGGGCAATATTGATAATTAACTCGCACAAGCAAGTCGCAAGCCCTAGTTCCCGAAACGCCTTTTTCACATAAATACTATGCAAGGTCAGTTCATAGAACAACTCGGTCGATTTACGTGGATTTTTATAGTCTTCCAAACATCGGCTAAATGTTGCCACTGCAACAATTTCACCTTGGGCATAAACTTCCAAGGCAACATCGCTCACGTCATCAGACTGGCGATTATGCTGTTGATTATTTAATGAGGCTGTCATCTGATTTTCTTCAATCACAGCCTGTACCTGATGATAATCATCATCTAAGCAATTAACCTCTTTTGTTAACTGAGACAAAGGTTTAATCGCTAACTGCCAATCTTGTTTTGGTAACGATGGCGTAATACCTAGCATCGCTAATTCAGCCGTAGTAAGTAGCGCTAAGTTCAAGGGGTCAGGATGGGGAGGTGAAGATGAGCCGCGTAAAAATTCCATGTGAAAACTCCCTGACATTTTTCAAAACCGGATTGTACCAAAACACCTTCAAACCACGTCTCTTCAATTAAATATCTGTGATCCACATTTCACTATGTAGGCGTAGAGTGGCACATATTTCAACAATATCGTCTCAGGCTTGATTCAGCATTAACTCGAAATAAATAGGGAAAGAACTAAAAGAGAAAAAATCGACGTCTTCCATGATTACGTCACATCCAACAGTGCTTTGATGAAATCTAAAGAAAGGGTAATAAAAACCACCCCCAGCTGATTACAAGTTTGAAACAAAATATACACGTACACCATAGACAGAAACTCACTTTCGCTTTTAAGCCAGCATTTGACATGTGAGGTTGATAGCAATTTTTGACAATTATTTCACGGAAAATTTATTCTATTTTTATCAAAACCTATACCGCATATAGCAATATAAATATGAAGTACATTTTAATTATTGGATAAATAATCATAATAAGCTTACAACCATAAAAATTTATCTAATAAAGATAACAATAAAACCGGATAATTATCACAGTTAGAAATACATAATTCTCTTAACCTATTTTCATGCTTTAACCAAAGTAAACCACAAAAAATAAAACAAAGAATATTTAATGGAGATACGATCATGCGCATAGTTCTAGCACTCGGCGGTAATGCTCTATTGGCTCGTGGCCAAGCCCTAACAGCAGAAAATCAGAGAATCAATATTCAAAAAGCAGCAGCCAGCATTGCTGCTATTGCCACCGATAATGAAGTCGTCATCGTACATGGTAACGGCCCTCAGGTTGGCCTACTAATGGAACAAAACAGCGCTTATCAAGAGTATTCCCCAGAAACGACCCCTTACCCTATGGATGTTCTAGGCTCTCAAACCTGCGGCATGGTAGGTTACATGCTTCAGCAAGAGCTACGTAATATCGATGCCAACTTATCTGTCGCGACGCTAGTTACACAGACCGAAGTCAGCAAAGATGATCCAGCTTTTGCAAACCCAACGAAGTTTGTCGGCCCGGTTTACACCGAAGAAAGCGCCAAAGAGATCATGGCTGTTAGTAACAAGCAATTCAAAGCCGACGGCCAATACTTCCGCCGTGTTGTGCCATCGCCAATGCCGAAAGCCATTATCGAGCAACAGCAAATTGAAACCTTGCTAACAAGCGGTAATGTGGTTATCGCTTGCGGTGGCGGCGGCGTGCCAGTGTGCCGTGAAGAAGGACGAATGGAAGGCGTAGAGTGTGTTATCGACAAAGATCTAACCGCTGAACTGCTGGCTGAAACCATCAATGCTGACTTGTTTGTCATTTTAACCGACGGGTCAATTTACCGTAATTACGGTAAAGAAGATCAAGCTGAGATGAAAGTTGCTACACCTGAAGGCCTGTCTCACTTCAACTTTCCAGCAGGCTCTATGAGTCCCAAAGTGGATGCTGTGTGTCAGTTCGTCAACAGCGGCCGTGGTAATGCCGCTATCGGATCTCTGTTCGAGCTTGATAAGATCTTAACCAACGAAGCTGGTACCTTGGTCAAAGCAGGCGAAGGCATCGAGTACTACTAAACTGAACCGCGTATAAGTCTTATAAACTAAGCCTCTGATGAGGCTTAGTTTATATTAGGCATTAATAATTTCACCTGCGAGCCACTACCTTATCGACGAACCATGCTTCTCGCATTGGCGGCAACGATGAGGCGGTTTACCAACACTTTTTTCTTAGTCTCGGACACCGATTGCAACTCCCTGACAATACGGCTTATCTCACCATCTAGATATTTGGCATTTTTGGTTTTCACCATCGCCCTGATCACTTTCTCTGCGTTATCCGGTAAAGGTTGCTGCATTGCCCATTTGTAGCTGTAATCACCACTACCATCCGACCCCGTAGCGGTTTTCTTACTGCCATCAATACTCACCGCTTTCGCTACAAGCTTATTTTTAACTTTTTTTATCGGAGGCTCAACAACATCCTGTTCACGCCCCATACGGCGGCAGTATTCTTCAGCAACAGGGCTTGAGTAATACGGCAACTCACCTTGCTGATACAGTTTTGATCCCAAATCCTGTGCTATGTTTATTTTTCCTTCCAATACAAAACGGCTGGCATTGGTCGTTTTCACTGTGGGTTTATCTGGTGTGGTGTAATAGACAAAGGCCTTTTCTTTTGCTCGGGTCAATGCCACATAGGCCAATCGACGCTCTTCTTCCAGATCCGCGCCCACAGTACCGGACGCACGATTAACATAGGGAAAAGCCTCTTTGTCCCAAAAAGGCAGGTGAACATGATGGTATTCACACCCCTTGGCACGAAAAATAGTTGTTAGCTGAATACTATCTTGCTCTTCATTTTCTGAAGCACGTGTCTTTGTATTATCGCTTTTCTGACCTGATTGTTGAGTGTAATACTCAAAGTACTGCAACGCTTTTTCACAGGTCTGATCCATCGCTTCCAGTACGGTTGCCACACTGTCCAACCGCTCAACCGCTTCCTCAATTTCTGATGCGGTTGCTTCTGTCTTCCAGATCCAACTATCCAATCCACTTTCACTACGATACTGCTTGTAGACTTGTGACGCTTTGAAGCTCCCCTTACGCATGAACCTTTGCAACAACTCTACACGCTCGATCAAATTATCCAGCTTGAGTGTCGCATTGGCCTTTTCATAACGCCCTATGAACGTTAGCCACTGTGAAGGCTCCATGCCTGCCAATTGCTCGCACAGAGGCTTCAATGATTTGTTAGGTACGTAACAATGCGGAAAACACATCAGACTAAACAGCAAGCCAGACTTTTGCGCCACAGAGAGATCAGTGAAGCGTGGAGTGACTAAGGTGGCCAACTCCATCAGTAACTTTACTTCTCGGCTATGGGCCAGCACAGAAGGCACAGGCATGTGATAAGGCAGTTGCTTACTCAGAAAAGCCAGCTCAAACAACAAGGTTTGCGACCAGCGTCGTACCAAAATTGCCACGTCGGAAGGCTGACCACCATCCGCTAGGAACTTTCCTATTGTATTGGCAATTTCACCGACCTGTCGGGAAGAGCCGCACTCTATGACTTGAGTATCAGAAACGCCTTCTCCCGAAACCGTCAAAAACTCACTGAAGCGCTCTTTGTTATTGGCAATCAAATGGCTTGCTGCCAACGCGAGACTATGACCAAAGCGAAATGTTTGTGACAGGGTGTAAGTCTTCGCAGGGGCAAAATCCTGTTCAAAGTTGAGCATAAACTGCGGCGCACTGCCCCGCCATTTATAGATGCACTGGTCAACATCGCCAACCGCCAGCAACTGGGTTTGCGGCCCCAACAACTGTTTCAGCAAACGGTACTGGGCAGTATTAATATCCTGGAACTCATCGACCACCACCAGCTTGCAATGCTGATGAAAGTGTTCACGAATCGCATCATCACTTTCGAGCAGCTTGACCGTTTCCACCAGCCAATCATCAAAAAACAACAAGCGCTGTTTTTTTCTCAGTGTTTCAAACTGCTCATAAGCGTCAATAATAAACAGGTAGTCACGGTTGATTTCAGCCAGCCTGAAAACTTCATGCGGCGATAGCATGTAGGCTTTGACCAAACCAATAAAACTCAGCAGTAACTCAATGGTTTTCGGATCTTTGATCATCTGCTGACGCTGGTAGGTCTTTTCCAGTCCAGAAAGCTCCCTTAAGATAGCCTTCACCAGCGCCTTATCACTTTCTCCGCTTTGAAAGTTGACCCGATACCCGGTATTGCGGATAAAACCGGTTTGGTTAAGAAACTTCAGGCAAAAACTGTGAAAGGTATGTACCGGTGCCTGCGCTTGGATGCCGTTATCGCGCAATTTGGTCTGAAAATCAGTGCGAATATCGCGGTTGAACATCAACACCAGCATTTCTTGGGCCGGTATTGTCGCCATTTTCTGCTCGATTAACCCCACCAAGGTGGTGGTCTTGCCCGTCCCGGCACCGGCAATACAAAGGGCATTCCCGCTTTGATGATGAATAAATGCCGATTGTTCACTGGTATAACGGGTCATGATGGGCCTTGCATCGAAAAATGGAGACTGATTTTGCCATACTTATGCCCTGTCTCCTGAATAAAATATGACCACTTGAAATCGCTTCACAAAAATTCACTCTTAGAATGAAAAATAAATTTGCGCAAACGTTTGCTTTTCTAGCTGAAAGGCCACCCGAGTTCTGTTATTATCGCCCCCATTATAGGTCTTAAGACCTTGGCATGAACAACTATTCTTGTCATGTCACTACGGTTTACCTTCGTTTAACTTTTGAAATAGGAATTCGCCATGAGCCTTGCTGATCAAGTTCTCGCTGTAAATGATGACCTGCCAATCCGAACTGATAAACCCGTTCATAGCGGTAAAGTTCGTTCCGTCTACTGGTTAACCGAAGAAGATAGCCGTCGCTTGATAAAAGAGAAAGGCTACAACGTTCAACCTGATGCGCCACTGGCAATCATGGTGATCAGTGATCGCATTTCTGCATTTGACTGCATCTGGCACGCAGAAGGCGGCCTGAAAGGTGTACCGGGGAAAGGTGCGGCTCTTAATGCTATTTCTAACCATTGGTTCAAATTGTTCCGCGAAAATGGTCTGGCCGACAGCCACATCCTTGATATCCCCCACCCGTTTGTGTGGATTGTACAAAAAGCCAAACCTGTTATGGTCGAGGCAATTTGCCGCCAGTACATTACCGGTTCTATGTGGCGTGCATACAGCCAAGGCGAACGCAACTTCTGTGGTATCGAACTGCCAAAAGGACTAGAGAAGGATCAGAAACTACCTGAGCTACTGATGACACCATCAACTAAGGGCATTCTTACCGGTATTCCGGGCGTGCCTGAAGTCGACGATGTCAACGTCACCCGTTCTGATCTTATGAACAATTTCGAAGCATTCAACTTCCGCAGCACCGATGACATCAGTCGCTATGAGCAACTACTCAAGGAAGGTTTTGATGTGATCAGCAAAGAGCTGGCCTCGCTGGATCAAATCTTCGTCGATACCAAATTTGAATTTGGTTACGTGACAGATGCCGAAGGTAAAGAAAAGCTGATTTACATGGATGAAGTTGGTACACCGGATTCTTCCCGTATTTGGGATGGTGAAGCATACCGCAACGGTGAAATCGTTGAGAACTCGAAAGAAGGCTTCCGCCAGATGTTGCTCAACCACTTCCCAGATCCAGACATCATGCTAAACAAAGATCGTATGGACGAGCGTTTCGCCCTCGCCCGCGACAACGAACTCCCGGTAGATGCGCTGATGAATTTATCTAAGGTCTACACCGAGATTGCCGAGAAAATCACGGGCCAGAAAATCCAGTTGTCTGAAAACCCGAAGGCTGAAATCGTCTCAGTACTTCGCGAGCAGTACGGTTTGATTGACTAACCATTTGCTACCTCCGCAATGACAAAAGGCAGCCACAAGGCTGCCTTTTTGCGATCATTCGAACCGGAAAAGCTGTCAACTGCGCAACATGTCCCCCGATTAGGCATAAGTAGTGTTAAGAGTGCACTTTAACGTATTTTTTGACCTTCTGAGCGCAGCAAGTTCGGCATACGTGTAAAAACACGACTTGAAGCGTTTGTTATACCAATCTGGATTAGTTATTGGGGGCAGGTCACTATATAACACTAAACTTACTTAAAAGTGACGGCGCCAAGCGTTGTGAATCACTCTTAAATTTCTTGTTAGCTCTGTTTTTCCAACGTACTTTGGAGTTTAGCTATCGTATGCTGACTGTAGACTTTAATACCATTCCGCTCTAACAATGCCGTAGCTACCCCTGAGCCATCGATTTTAATCCCGTTGAATGTACCATCGTAAATCTTTGAACTACCACAAGAAGGGCTACCCTCTGCGAGTACCGCATACTTTATTTGCTGTTTTTGGCAGAGTTCCAAAGCGTTCTCCGCCCCACTTACAAATGGTGTAGTAACATCAATGCCATCATTTCCAACAACGTTCGCCAAACCATCAAGCACATCAACGCCTTTCCCTGTGATTATTTCAGCAGGAGCTCTCGGAGTAGGTAGACCTGCCGACACCTCAGGGCAAAAGACCACTAGATCTACGTTTGATTTAAGCCAGTGCAACTCAGGCTCTGGGATTGATAAACAACTTGCATTGTATCTAACTTTATTTCCAACCAAGCACGAACTAACGAGAACTTTTACCACTGAAACTCCTTTATATACGAGAAATAGCTAACGCCGCGGTAAGCTGCGGCTATGTAGTTGATTGTGTTGTGGCAGCGTAGCGAACGCCACACATAAACAAGCGATGGAATAGACGTCAGTTTGACCGTCTTGTTAGAAGCAATTTACCCCACCGAATCTACTGGAAAATAGTAAGTATTAAACCTACGACCCAACAACTGACTACTACGAACTCTATTTGCTTTTTTTGCAAGCGACTTGTATTCGCGCCGCGAATCTAAAAGGTGAAAAACAACCTCTTTATGCCCAAGTTGACCGGCCCAGAGTAAAAGAGTTCTGAAGATTGAGACGCCAGAACCCCAAAATTTTTTTGAGATAACAATGGCTACTTCAAAGCCACACTCGTCCGGTTGAATTCCACACCAGCCCGAGAGAACACCATCGATTATAACGGCACGAACTTTACAGCCTGTCATCGAATCCGTATCGATTTTGCCCTCCACCCACGAACGGATGGACTTCTCATCGAAATATGGATGATCAATCAAATGTGATCTCAGTGAATCTTCGTTTAATGTAAACATTAACTCCGTTAAATCTACATCGTCTAACTTTAGATATTCTATAGTGCTCATACATTCTTGCTTCCAACGCCGTATCAAGTGGTGAAAATGCACTCAAAGCATTGATTAGTAAATCATTTAACCCAAATTGAACCAAAAGTGCCAAGCGTTGGGAATCCGTCTTAAATTCTTTGTAAGCTGTATTTTTCCATTACGAAGTTGTTTAGCCTTTGTCCACGAACATCCATTTCTTGAGCCTGCACTACTTTAAAGCCAAAGTACTCATAAAATGGTTTAGCTGTAATGCTAACTTCTGAATAAAAAAGAGAAATTCCTCGTTCTTTACCAACATTAAACACGTGATTCATTAATGTCTTACCAACACCCTGCCCTTGATACTTGTGATGGCAAAAGAAGTGATCAATTAAACCATCAGCTTGAAGATCTGTGTAGCCAACAACGACACCATCAATTTCCGCTACAAATGGGGTCAAGCCTTTCAGGCGTTTTTTCCAGATAGACAAATCCAAACACTCAGGAGCCCATGCTTCGACTTGTTCTTGAGTATAGTCACGGATATTTATGTTACGAATAGTATGGAAATGTATATCCCATAGCGCCTGCGCATCGGCTTCAACATAATCTCTAATTTTGATCATCGTACTATCCTTTTGTGGGTACAGCTAACAGCTTTATATAAAGACAACTTCATCTTTACAATTCATCATATCAACCAATCGGGTTAATCAGTTGTCTTTGTTGACCGATACGTCATACACGTCAATCGACAGGCAATATGATGCCACCACTCGTAAACGTACGTTCTGTTTCCCATTTCGCTTCACAACATTTCTTATCAGCAAAAAAGGCCATTGGGTATTACCCAATGGCCTTTTACTGTTTAATGATCAATCGATTAGATGGTTGTCTTCGCAGGTTCTGCGTCTTCAACCTCTTCCGATGTCACCTTTCCGTGAAGTTTCTTCTCCCAGAAACCAGCGTTCTTGATACCAAGCTTAACCGGGTCAAACGTAAAGTCTGTCACGCCCGCTTTTTGCTGTTCTTCATAATCTTTCAGCGCTTTTAGAGCGGGTTTAGATAGGAAGAAAATAATCAAGATACCGACAATATTCAACCAGGCCATCAAACCCACACCCACATCACCCATTGCCCAAGCAAGGTTAGCGGTTTTTACCGTTCCGTAGAATACCGCAACAATCAATACCGCTTTTAGGATAAACATCATGCCTGGTACTTTTACTGAGCGGCGAATGTAAGCAATGTTGGTTTCTGCAATGTAGTAGTAAGCAAGAATAGTCGTAAAGGCGAAGAAGAACAGTGCAAAGGCAATGAATGGTTTGCCTATACCTGGCATTGCGCTCTCAATAGCCATTTGGGTGAATACCGGACCGTTAGCGCCAATATCAGCCGCCAAGTTCTGAATAAGGAACATGCCCTCTGCACCACCGTGTACGTTGTATGCACCTGTAATCAAAATCATGAACGCTGTTGCCGAACACACTAGCAAGGTATCGATATAGATAGAGAACGACTGTACCAAGCCTTGCTGAGCTGGGTGCTGTACATCTGCAGCAGCGGCGGCATGAGGGCCTGTTCCCTGACCCGCTTCGTTCGAGTAGACGCCCCGCTTAACACCCCAACCAATTGCCGCACCCACTCCCGCCATCGGTGTGAAGGCATCACCGATAATCATCATAAAGATACTAGGTACCATGTTGATATTCAGTAGGATGATAACAAAGGCGATCACAATGTAGGCAAGCGCCATGAAAGGTACAACTATCTGAGTGAAGTTAGCAATACGCTTTACGCCACCAAAGATAATGAACGCTAGGATAATAGAAACAAACGTACCAGTAACAATCTTCGCGAGGCTGATTGTACCTATGGCTGTTTCAATCATCTGGCCTGAGCCAAAGGCTGCTTCAACCGCATTACCAATACTGTTGGACTGAACACCTGGAAGAAGTACACCACAGGCAAAGATAGTCGCAATAGCGAAAATCCAAGCATACCACTTCTGCCCCATGGCCTTCTCAATGTAGTAAGCAGGACCACCACGGAACTGGCCATCTTCATCTTCTTCTTTATAAATTTGAGCCAAGGCAGATTCACTGTAAGCTGTTGCAGCCCCAAGGAAAGCAACAACCCACATCCAGAACACCGCACCCGGACCACCAAAACCGATAGCCGCAGCAACACCAGCGATGTTACCTGTACCTACACGCCCAGAAAGAGAAACGGCTAGTGCCTGAAAAGAGGAGATACCCTGAGCGGAACTTTTACCCGATAACAATAGGCGCCACATCTCTCTGAAGTGACGAAGCTGTACAAAACGTGTGGTAATGGAATAAAACAGACCGGCACCCAGACACAGATAAATCAGCACTGGGCTCCAAATTATTCCATTGAGAAAATCTACTAACGACTGCATTAAAAAACTCCCTGTATGATTGGTTAATGCTCGTCAGTATAATAATCACATTGTAACCCGATTGTTAAATATTTTATTTCATCATTCAATTTGGCGTGATCTATAGCTCATAAATCGAGCGTTGCTGACAGTTGGCAGTTAAAGCCCCTACCTGATAGCGTGATCTAGGTCGATTAACCCAAATTTGTTGCTACGAGGTTGTTATCCAAGTGTTTAAAAACCAAGCAAACAAACCCAAAAACCCTCCTTTGCTCACAATTTTGCTCTGTTTAACCAGCTGCATCACTTATCCCCGAGCATTTATTACGCAGCTCAACAATTACAACCAAGAGCAATAGGTTGCATTTAAAAATTACGGCCTGGCTTATACCGACCTACATAAATACTTGATCAACTACTTATCCAGGTTGGTATTAGCTTTTCGCTGATATCTGGCACCGGCTGCCCATAAAAAAAGGCGCTGAATCATCAGCGCCTAATATTTACGTCATTCTTCTTTAGGTTACAAATTACACATCGTAAGTTGTTGAAGAAATATCACCACCGGTACCGGTCCAGTTGGTGTGGTAGAACTCACCACGTGGCTTGTCGGTACGCTCATAAGTATGAGCACCAAAGTAATCACGCTGTGCCTGCAGCATATTAGCTGGTAGACGAGCAGTCGTGTAACCATTAAGGAACGTCAGCGCAGAAGACATACAAGGCATTGGCAGGCCGGTCTCGAATGACTTAGCCACAACTTTACGCCATGCTGGCAGGCAGCTTTCTAGGATGTCCTTGAAGTAGTTATCCAAACCAAGGAAAGCCAGCTCTGGGTTTGCTTCAAACGCGTCACGGATATTGCCAAGGAATGCACTGCGGATGATACAGCCACCACGCCACATTAGAGCAACATTGCCGTAGTTCAAATCCCAGTTGTTAGACTCAGATGCTTCGCGGATCAGCATAAAGCCCTGTGCGTAAGAAATGATCTTAGACGCAAGCAGTGCCTGACGAAGGGCATCCAACCACGCAGACTTATCACCTTCAACAGCTGTAATTGGGTTGTTGAATAGTGACGCTGCGTGCTCACGCTGCTCTTTCAGTGAAGATAGGCAACGGGCAAACACTGAGTCAGTGATCAGTGTGAGCGGAATACCGTGGTCCAGGGCGTTGATACCTGTCCATTTGCCGGTGCCTTTTTGGCCAGCAGTATCAAGGATCTTTTCCACTAGCGGCTCACCGTCTTCATCACGGTAGCCAAGAATATCAGCAGTTATTTCAATCAGGTAGCTGTCCAGTTCGGTTTTGTTCCAATCAGCGAACGTCGCCTGCATCTCGTCATGCGACATGCCTAGACCTTCTTTCATGAAGTGGTAGGCTTCACTGATCAGCTGCATATCGCCATATTCGATACCGTTGTGGACCATCTTAACAAAGTGGCCAGCACCTTCGTTACCGACCCAGTCACAACACGCTTCGCCCTGTTCGGTCTTAGCGGCAATAGCTTGGAAAATTGGCTTCACATGCGGCCATGCTTCTGGATCACCGCCGGGCATAATAGACGGTCCGAAACGTGCACCTTCTTCACCACCTGATACACCGGCACCAACATAGCGAATACCTTTTTCGCGTAGTGCTGCCACACGGCGGTTAGTATCTGGGTAGTTCGTGTTACCACCATCAATGATAATATCGCCTTTGTCTAGCAGTGGAACTAGGTTGTCGATAAACTGATCAACAACGTCACCGGCACGAACCATCAGCATCACCTTACGTGGTGATTCCAGCTGGCTAACCAGATCTTCAAGAGATGTCGCACCGACAATGTTGGTACCTTTCGCCGGTCCTTGCAAAAACTCATCAACTTTCGCAACAGTACGGTTGTAAGCAACGACTTTAAACCCGTTGTCATTCATGTTTAGGATCAGGTTTTGACCCATGACAGCCAACCCGATAACACCAATATCTGCTTTCATTTACTTCTCTCCTTATGCCAGCTCTTTGGCTGCCTCTGAATCTAAATACCACTCGGTCTTGCCAGCCGTTGAGCTGACTTTGGCTGCGGGATACGTTTGTGCAGCTGGTGCATTATCGGCAATCTCTTTGATTACCGACGCTTTACTTGCACCTAAAACCAAGTAAGTAATACGTTTAGCATTTGCCAGCAGATGTGCTGTTTTCGTCACGCGGAGCTGGCGAGTCTCTGGATGTGCAGCGATGGCTGCAACTTCCGTTGTCTCGTAATCGGTTTGCCCTGGAAACAATGATGCAGTGTGGCCATCTGTTCCCATACCGAGCAAGATCCAATCAAACTCTGGGGTCCCATTGTGCTCAGGAATTTCCGAGATCATCTCTTCGGCAAAACGGAGCACTTCCATTGCTGCAAAATCTTCACCACGAATGCGGTGGATATTCTCAGCCGGGATCGAAATGTGGTCAAACAACAAGGTTTTGGCCTGGCCGTAATTGCTCTGATCATTGTCCGGCGCCACGCAACGTTCATCACCCCACCAAAAGTGGAGGTTCTGCCATTGAATGGATTGGGCAAATTCCGAGTCAGCCAAATAGGCAAAAAGCTGAGATGGCGTACTACCACCGGACAGTGAAATATGGACTGGACGACCAAGCTCACTGTATTCTTTCAAGCTTTTTGCTAGAGCTTGAACAACCTGTTCAGCGCTTTCAAATATATGGTAATTCATGTCACTTATAGCTCGCAGTAATCAGTATTAGTCAGGTTCTTACATGGGAAGCGCCATTCACGACCGTCACGAGATAATAGCTCGTCGGCTTCTTTAGGCCCCCAAGTCCCCGCGGCATAACCATAAAGGTGTTCTGGGTTTTCTTTGTAATCCAGAATTGGCTGAACAAACTGCCAACACGCTTTCACCGCATCGGTACGCGCAAACAAGGTGGCATCACCTTTCATCGAATCAAGCAATAGGCGCTCATAAGCCGTCAGCATATGTGTTTCTTCAAGGCTTTCGTAGTGGAAGTCCATACTCACTTCCTTAGCCTCAAATCCAGCACCAGGCTGCTTAAGGCCGAAGCTCATTAGAATGCCTTCATCAGGCTGGATACGGATGATCAGTTTATTTTCAGGCGCATCGGCACCAAATACTGGGTGCGGTGTCTTCTTGAAATGAATAACAACTTCAGTAACGCGGGTTGGCAAACGCTTACCGGTACGGACATAGAAAGGTACGCCGTTCCAGCGCCAGTTATCGATAAACATCTTCAAACCGACGTACGTTTCAGTACGCGAATCTTCCGCCACACCGGGCTCTTCACGATAACCGTCAAGGTGGTTACCACGGACATCTGATTCAGTGTACTGGCCCAGTACTAAGTTATTTTGAAGATCATTGTCGGACAATGGCTGAAGGCTCTTGAAGACCTTCATCACCTCATCACGCATAGAGTCGGCATTTATAGCTGCCGGCGGCTCCATACCCACCATTGCCAGTACTTGTAGCAAATGGTTTTGGAACATATCACGAACCGCACCTGCACCATCGTAGTAACCACCACGCTCTTCAACGCCAAGAAATTCAGCAGCAGTGATCTCAACATAATCGATGAAGTTACGATTCCAAAGCGGTTCGAACATGGTATTGGCAAAACGGAACACCAGCAGGTTTTGAACCGTTTCTTTACCGAGGTAGTGATCGATACGGTAGATCTGGTGTTCTTGGAAATGTGCGTGCAGGTCTTTATCAAGCTGCTCGGCGGTTGCCAAATCATACCCGAACGGCTTCTCAACAATCAGGCGTTTCCAGCCATTGTGTTCGTTGTTCAAACCATGCGCAGCAAGACACTCTGGGATCACACTGTACAGGCTCGGCGGTGTCGCCAAATAGAAGGTGGTATTGCCTTTAGTCTGACACTTCTGCTCGATATCATCCAAACGCATTTTCAGCTTGGCGTAATCTTCAACACTTTTGGTATCAATGGCTTGGTAATGGAGACGTTGGCAGAAAGCATCTAGTACCTGAGGGTCAACTTTTTCGTTGGCAGTCAGTGACTCTTTGAGCTTCTGTTGGAACTCAGCATCAGAATAGTGAGTTCGGCTTACCCCTAAAATTGCGAATTCTTCTGAGAGCAATCCATTCGCGAAAAGGTGGTAAAAGGCTGGGATCAACTTGCGATGGGTCAAGTCACCCGACGCGCCGAAGATGACGATACAATTATTTTCAGGCTTAACCATAATGCTTTCCCACTCGCCTGAATCAATCAGGACAAGTTATTCATTTTATTGTGTTGTGAATGTAATCAACACGACTCAAAAGCACCAGAAGGTTTTACCTATCACAGCAATAGGCAAAACCGTCAACTGGTCACATTCTAGTCGATTATGAGAACCACGCCTTTTGGGAGACTCATTATGTAGGAGAAGCACATTACATCCCAGCTACAATTAGCTGGTATTACCAGACACTTCTAAACAACTGAAAGAGATACTAATTGCTTGGTATAGTCTTGCTGCGGCTCACTGAACAAGGTTTGGGTTTCGCCTTGCTCCACTACCTGCCCTTGGCGAAGCACCAAGGTATAGTGACAGAGTGATTTCACCACATTAAGATCATGGCTAATAAAAAGGTAAGTTAAATTATACTTCTGCTGTAAATGCTTAAGCAGTGTAAGCACTTGAAATTGAACCGTTCTGTCCAGTGATGATGTCGGTTCATCTAATAGAATGAATGACGGTTTTAGTACCAGCGCCCGTGCAATCGCAACGCGCTGGCGCTGGCCACCGGAAAATTCATTGGGATAGCGGTGACGTGTTTCAGGATCCAGCTCCACATCACGCATCACATCACAAATCATTTTTTCTTCTTGTTCTGGTGTTAAATCTTGATGAACTCTTAACCCCTCACCAATGATTTGTGCCACTGACATTCTTGGATTCAAAGCAGAAAATGGGTCTTGAAAAACCACTTGAAACTTACTGCGTAGGGGTAGCATCTGCTTACGATTAAATGCCGAAATATCCTCACCGCAAAACACTATTTCCCCTGTACTTTCTAGTAGCTTAAGAATAGCCATACCTGTTGTCGACTTTCCCGAACCACTCTCCCCGACCAAGCCTACACTGTGACCTGTACGCAGTAGAAAGCTCACATCAGTCACGGCCTTGATATGATCTTTTACTCGCTTGAGGATACCGCCCTTAATCGGAAACCATACCCTTAAATCCTTGATTTCAAACATCGGGCTTGCCGCCATATCAACAGGTACCGGCTCGCCACTTGGATCTGAGTTGATCAGTTTAATGGTATAGGGATCTTGAGGGCGTTCAAATACTTCGGTCATCGTATTGGTCTCAACCAACCGGCCCATTTGCATGACGGCAACACGGTCGGCAATCTTGCGAACAATACTGAGATCATGGGTAATAAACAGTATCGCCATCCCCATTTCCCGCTGCAGATCGTTGAGCAGATCCAAGATCTGGGCCTGAACCGAGACATCCAATGCGGTGGTCGGTTCATCAGCAATCAACAACTCCGGCTCGTTAATGAGGGCCATAGCTATCATCACCCGTTGCCGTTCACCACCTGAGAGCTCATGAGGATAAGACTCTAAGCGTTGCTCGGGGTTCCTTATCCCTACTTTTTTCAACCATTCTAGCGCTTTATTCTGCGCTTCACGTTGTCGGGTACCTCGGTGTATAGCCAGTGTTTCGCACAGCTGACGACCAACCTTATGCAACGGATTGAGAGACATCATCGGCTCTTGGAAAATCATACCGATACGATTGCCCCGAAGGCCACGCATCTCACGCTCGCTACACCGCATCATATCAATGCCATCATAATGGATATGACCACTCATATAGTGCGTCGAAGATTTAGGCAACAATCGCAAAATGGCATTGGCCGTCACAGACTTCCCTGAACCACTTTCCCCCACCAGCGCCAGTGTTTCACCGCGTCGGATATCCAAACTCACGTTGTAAGTCACCTGATTGACAGCTTTTCCGCTTTGAAAGCCCACCGACAGGTTTTCAATGGTAATAATAGGTTGCGACATGGTTACCTCTGATGGTGGGGATCAAATGCATCACGCACAGCTTCACCAACAAACACCAGCAAGCTCAGCATGATTGAAAGAACGACAAAGGCAGACAAGCCTAACCATGGTGCCTGCAAATTGGTTTTACCTTGCGCCAGTAATTCCCCCAATGACGGCGAGCCGGCAGGCAAACCGAACCCGAGAAAGTCCAATGACGTTAATGTTGTCACCGAACCACTAAGAATAAACGGCATCATGGTAAGTGACGCCACCATGGCATTGGGCAGCATGTGGCGTAGCATGATACGCCCATCACCTACTCCCATTGCTTGCGCAGCCCTGACATAATCAAGGTTTCGACAACGGAGGAATTCAGCACGAACAACCCCCACCAATCCCATCCAGCTAAACAACACCATAATCCCCAGTAGCCACCAGAAATTTGGCTCGACAAAACTCGACAAAATAATCAGCAAAAATAGCGTTGGCATACCAGACCACACTTCAATAAAGCGCTGTCCAAACAAGTCTATCCACCCACCGTAATACCCTTGGCAGGCCCCGACGATGACACCAATGACGGTAGAAATAACAGTAAGGGCAAAGCCAAATAACACCGATATCCGAAATCCGTAGATGATCCGTGCCAAGACATCCCGCCCTTTGTCATCGGTACCCAACCAGTTAACACGGTCTGGCGGCGACGGTGCAGGTCCGGATAAATCGTAGTTAATGGTATCGTAACTAAAGCGGATGATCGGCCAGATCATAAAGCCGTTAGCCTCGATCAAGTCTGCGACATAAGGGTCGGTATAGTCGGCTTCGGCATCGAACTCGCCGCCAAATTCAGTCTCGGCGTAGGGAGTCACAATCGGGAAATACCACTGTGAATCAAATTGGATCACCAGCGGTTTATCATTGGCTACAATTTCTGCAAACAAGCTGCAGACAAACAGTAATGAGAAGATCCATAGCGACCAGTAGCCCCGCTTATGTGCTCGAAATCTTGCCCAACGTTCCATGGTTAATGGGTTAAGTTTCACTAACGTGCCTCAAAATCTATCCGGGGATCGACCAATGTGTAGGTGATATCCGAAATTATATTCATCACTAGCCCCAACAGGGTCATGATATACAGGGAGCTAAATACCACAGGATAATCGCGCTGTATGGTCGATTCAAAACCCAGCAACCCTATCCCTTCTAAAGAAAACATCACCTCAATCAACATTGCCCCGGTAAAAAAGATACTAATAAATGCAGCAGGGAAGCCCGCAATAATGATCAGCATGGCATTACGGAAAACGTGACGGTACAAAATGCTGCTTTCATCCAGCCCTTTGGCCCGAGCCGTTACAACATATTGTTTATTGATTTCATCAAGAAACGAGTTTTTTGTCAGCATGGTCAGGGTCGCAAAACCGCCAATGACCATGGCCAGAATAGGCAGGGCTAAATGCCAAAAGTAGTCGATAATTTGCTGGTACCAGTTCAGTTGATCAAAATTCGATGACACTAATCCGCGTAGCGGGAACCAACTGAAATAGTTGCCGCTCGCAAAGAAAATGATCAACAAAATTGCGAATAAAAAACCGGGGATCGCATAGCCCACAATCACCACCGCACTACTCCACACATCAAACCGTGAGCCATGTTTTATGGCTTTGCTGATACCCAGTGGAATAGAGACCAAATAAATGATCAAGGTACTCCACAGGCCAAGCGAAATAGATACCGGCAAACGATCTATGATCAGATCGATGACATTACCGCCCTTGAACAGGCTTTCGCCAAAATTGAAGGTCGCGTAATCTTTGAGCATATCGAGATAACGTTCGAGCAATGGCTTATCAAAGCCAAATTGCTTCTTAATAGCGTCGACCACTTCAGGATCTAGGCCACGGGAACCACGATAGCCGGAACCATTATCCGAAGGTTCGAGCGAGCCGACTTCCTGCCCTCCACCAGTAAAGCGCTCCATGATCCCGGAGCTATGACCTTCAAGCTGGGCTACCGCCTGCTCAACTGGCCCACCGGGTGCAATTTGAATCACAAAGAAGTTGATGGTGATGATCGCCCACAGAGTGGGGATCACCAGCAACAATCGTCGAATTATATAAGCCGACATAATTACCGCCGTTTCTCAGGTAACTTGGCCGCTTTTTCAGTATCAAGCCACCACGTATCTTTACCTAGGGTATATTTTGGTCGTAGCTCGGGACGGGAAAACTTGTCCCAGCTCGACACCCGGAACATGCTGATATGCCACTGCGGGATCACATAAAAGTTCCACTGCAATACTCTATCAAGCGCCCTGCCTAGGCTTAATAACTTGTCAGGATCTTCCTGATTTTCGGCAATTTGCTCGGTTAGGTAATCAACCGCCGGATCTTTTACCCCAGCCGTATTGTAAGTGCTGTCTATAAAATTACT
This sequence comes from Photobacterium sp. DNB23_23_1, assembly GCF_052873815.1. Classification (NCBI taxonomy): domain Bacteria; kingdom Pseudomonadati; phylum Pseudomonadota; class Gammaproteobacteria; order Vibrionales; family Vibrionaceae; genus Photobacterium; species Photobacterium sp. DNB23_23_1. The sequence continues at coordinate 29,807 of NZ_JBNNXT010000012.1, forward strand.
GTTCCAAGCGATCATTAAATTCGGGCTTGGGTATGGGTTGGCACCGTAGCCAGCCGACACCATATCGAAATCACGGTCTCTCAAGCGCTTGATATATTGCGTGGTATCCACTGTGCGTAAGCGCATATCAATACCCAGCAACTTCAGGTTCTTCTGTAGCGGAATAGCTAGACGCTCGGTGGTCGGACTGTACATCAGCAATTCAAAGGTAAAGGTTTCGCCAGTCTCGACATTGGTCATTACCTTGTTCTGCACCTCCCAGCCGGCTTCTTTCATCAACGCAAGGGCTTTACGTAGCTGAACACGTATACGGCCGGAACCGTCAGACTTAGGAGGCTGGTATTCTTCGGTAAACACTCTGGCTGGCACTTTATCTTTTATCGGTGCCAAGACCGCTGCTTCTTCTTCAGATGGCAAGCCCTTAGCTTCATAGTCGGTGTTTTGGAAGTAACTGCGGGTACGGGTGTACTGGTTATAGAACAGGCTTTTGTTCATCCATTCAAAGTCCATCGCGTAAGACAAGGCTTCACGAACTTTGGGATCACTAAAGTAGCTTCGCTCGGTATTAAAGACAAACGCCTGCATTGATTGAGGAATTTGATGTGGAATTTCTTCTTTTACTATGTAGCCTTTGTCAAAGTTCGTCCCTTGATACAAGGTCGCCCAAAACTTGGCCACGTTCTCTTCCCGGATGTCATACTCGCCAGCCTTGAACGCTTCCAGCGTGACCGTTTCATCCCGATAATAATCGTATTTGATGGTTTGGAAGTTATGTCTGCCAACATTTACTGGCAAATCTTTGGCCCAATAATCCTTGACCAAGGAATAGGTCGCGCTTTGACCAGGCTTGTAATCAGTGATTTTGTACGCACTGCTGCCAACAGGAGGGGCATTAAGAGGCTCACTTAGGTTCTTGTCTTTCCAAAAATGCTCAGGCAGCACATTCATCCCCTGCACTAAAGCTAACAGCACCTCACGATTTGGTTTTACCATCTCTATCCTTGCGGTGCGCTCAGACTGGGCCGTTACTGATTTAACATCCTTGAAGTACACCTTGTACTGGGCGACCCCTTCCTTCATAAACTTATCAAAGGTAAAGGCAACATCAGCAGCGGTGATCGGTTTACCATCATGAAACCTGGCATCAGGATTGATATCAATTTCCATCCAGGCGTAATCATCAGGATAACGAACCTTTTCGGCAATCAAGGGGTAATAGCTGTCGATCTCATCTTCAGATGAGACAAATAAGGTATCGTAGATAGCCTCACTGCCAGCAACAGAAACACCACGTGAAGCAAAACGGTTAAAGCTGTCGTAGGTGCCTACTTGAGCATAGGTCACCTGCCCTCCTTTAGGTGCATCAGGGTTTACGTAGTCAAAGTGGGAAAAGTCGGCTGGGTACTTAGCACTACCAAACCCGACTAACGAGCGACTCTCAATCACCTCGTTAGCAGAGACAGAACCAGCTATAACCATCGCCACCAACAACGATGAGACGCATTTGTACATCTAGGCCTCCATGCATAAATCTATTTTTCAGACAGCGTTTACTGTCCGCTATCTTACTCGTTGAATTAGATATAATTATTTTATGATATATGTTTACGATAGGACACTAATGAAAAATGAACAACCACTCAATGAGCAATATGAAAAGGTGTGATCACTTGCGGCAAGCTGTTGAAGTCGTTAATATCGCCCGCTTTCATGCTTTAAGAGCTTGAAACTATCTTATTTAAGCCAGGATCATCATATGTCTAAGTTCTTCTTTAAAGGTCGCATTGAGAAAAAGCCTAAACACGAAAGCTACGGCTTCAATACTAATCAGGCCAAAAAACTGGGAACTGAAATCAACCCGCTACAACTAGTCGTGAATAGCGATGAGAAAAAAACAGAGACCGAAGCTTTACTCAAGCAACATGAACTATTTGCCACGATAACAGTAAACAGTGAGGCAGAAGAAAACCTTGTGGAGCTTGAGACGCTGATCAACAAACCAAAAACCACTGTTTTTGAGAAGACACCAAACCGTAATGATCCATGTTCATGCGGTAGTGGCAAAAAATACAAAAAGTGCTGCGGCTAACGTGGTAACCCAGTAAGCAGGGTTAATGACCCCGGTACCCTCTTCGTGCCGGGTTGTCCCACTTTTATACGCACCGATACTTCATTAACCTCTTCCCCTGCCATTTTCCGTCAGAATCCGTATAATCTCGCGCTGTTGAAAATTTCGGAAAGATACGTGTTATGAGCAAAGGTTACGCCTGTGTTGGGCTATTCAATCCCAAAACCCCTGAAAATGTTGGTTCTGTCATGCGTGCCGCTGGCTGCTATGGCGTCAATAGTGTGTTTTACACAGGCACACGCTATGACCTTGCTAAGAAGTTTTGTACTGACACCAAAAATAGCATTCTCGATATTCCGTTAATTGGCGTTGAAGATCTCAAAAACATCATTCCACACGATTGCGTACCGGTTGCCGTCGATCTGGTTGAGGGAGCCAAACCGCTGCCTGATTACAAGCACCCACAGCGGGCTTTTTATATCTTTGGCCCTGAAGACGGCACGTTAAAAAAAGAGATCACCGAATTCTGCCGGGAAACGATCTACGTACCAACCAAGGGTTGTATGAACCTGGCCGCAGCAGTCAATGTCATTCTTTATGATCGCATGGCTAAAGGTGAAAGTTTTTCTAACCACTAGCACAACAGATCTAAACAAAAAATGAGCAAAATCTGCTCTTTGGGGGACAATTTATGTGCCCCATTTTTCGATCATTTCTCTAAGCTCGGTACTTTGATAAGGCTTGCACAGAATATCGTCCATACCAGCATTAAAGCACTCCTCACGCTCAGCTTTGGTCGTTCCAGCTGTCAGAGCAATAATCGGCTTACTGTAACCGTCATTGCGTAACCGCTCGGTAGTTGCATAACCGTCAAGTACCGGCATACGACAATCCATCAGCACAATATCAAAATTCTGCTGTTCTAAAATATCTAATGCCTTCTGCCCGTTATCTGCGATAGCAGGAGTAATACCGAACTTACCTAACATAAGTTTAATAATCATCTGGTTGGTTTTTAAATCTTCCACCACCAGAATAGTCAAATCATCTATAGAGTGGGCACCACCTTGCTGAGCTGTCGCCTCATCTACCGTTGAGACGTTCACTGCTAATGGAAGAGTAACGGTAAAGGTGGTTCCGCGACCATAGTCACTGTCCACCTCTATCCAACCTTTCATCTGCTCAGCGAGCTTTTTACAAATGGCCAGCCCCAAACCAGTGCCTTCATGCTGCCGGTTACTAGAATTATCGACTTGAGTAAATGGCTGGAACAACGTGCCCACTTTGTCTTTAGGAATACCGCAACCTGAATCCCGCACTATAAATTTAAGTGCTTCGTCTTGCCAACCAATCGTGACAGAAACAAAGCCTTTCTGAGTAAACTTAATCGCATTGCCAATAAGATTTACAAAGATCTGCTTGATCCTATCTTCATCGCCCAGCAGGTGTTGCGGTGTATCAGGTAAAAAATGAATAGAAAAATCGAGTTGCTTTTCATTGGCGGGATGCTGGAAGATGTCTTTTAGCATATTGGTCATCAAACGGCTGTCGAAAGCTTTAACCGTCAATTCCATCATCCCCGCATTGATTTTACTGTAATCCAGCAAGTCATTAATAATAGCCCGAAGTAGCTCCCCTGAATGATGCAATGTAGAAAGCAATCCCCTCTGGTGACAATCGAGCTCTGTATCCGACAGCAACTCTGCAGTACCCAGTAAACCATTTAGCGGTGTTCTCAGCTCGTGATTTATCATCGCCAAAAAATCACGGGTCGACTTCTCCGACTCTTCCGCAGACTTCCTCGCTCGAATAGCCTCTTCCAATTTCAATTGACGATCAATAGATGTACGAAGCATTTCACCAATCAAGTTCATATGCTTACGAATTGTGGTGTGCCATTCTCTCCTTTCATCGATTCGCGTTACAAAATACCCTTTCACGACCGAATTACTAAGCGAAAACCAATGCAATTGATGATGTTCATCCCAACACTCACCGACTGACGCCAATTTGGCTGGGGGAACTAACTTCTCATCGATACCAGAAAAATAGCTAATATTAAGCGCTGGTGTGGAATCACAACCTATGTTTATTCCACAATAGCTAGCAGCATTACTCGCTATCAATGCATCTAGCAGCTCTTTGATGATACCGAAAGAAGGTTGGTATTTAAGGAACGTATGACCAAAGCGGAGCAGTAAATTGTCCATCTTTTGCTGATATGACAAAAATTCAGAGCCACTGGCTACCTTATCTCTCATTTGCTCAAGGTTTTGCTCAACCAATTGTTTCGTCTGATAGAGCTCTAAGCTTTTTGACTCAAGTAGCATTTCAGCCATCTTTCTGGCTTCTCGCTCACGGTCAATTTTCTTCTGCATTAATGCAACGTGACGTTCCGGATCCATGCGTTCAAGGCCCATAGTTACTCCGCGTTTAGCGTCAGCGTAAATCGGACATGACTCTGATCCTGGTTTACAGGCTCCATTTCAATATCCATATCTTCGTTGAAGTGCTGGACACAACCACGGATCAAACCGAGACAAACATGGGAAAAGCAACGAGCTGAAATGTAGTCGAGCACCATTTGGGCGGTCGTTTGTGAAATGAAGTCAAATTGTGGCGGATTCGCATTGGGATACAGCTTTTTCACTTCGATATGGATATGACGTTCAACACACTCAATAAAGCTAAAAGTACCATTCGGCTTGTCACCATTAGCCATTGGCATCGTCGCTAGCAAACGCATAAACAATGCTTCACCGTATACCTCTTGTAATGATTCAGGAGATACACCAGTAATCTTACTCAAACAGACTATCATCTTTACCAGAACACGGTGATCATAACTCCCTACCGCCGTGTAGATACCGTCAACATCGGCATCATCGAGCATCTGCTGGCAAACCTCTAATCCAAAACGGCTTTCAACAACATCTAGAAACTCAGTAAAAATAATTCCTTTCATAGGTTTACTCTCCCTTAACCCTTGATTTGAGTATGGGAAACGAATCTCTAATGGTCAAAATTATTCAACTCATTTCATTTAAGGAAAATACAGTCAGTTATTAAGTACACAGACGTGTTCTACGGATTGTGAAAAATTAATGATTAGGATTATTTTGCGGCCAGGCAACATTATAATAGTGCTGACAGTGAGTCGCACTTTTATACTCTCACTCTTTTACATACTCAATCTATTTATCCGCGCCTCCTCTAATGGCCAATACCATGCCTCAGTCAGCCCTACCGCACACATCAATAACCAAAGTGCCCTGCATCTTTATAACTCGATGAAATACTAACAAAATGGTGGACATTGCGAGGCGTATGGAGAAATGCTGAAGCAGCTGTTATCCGTACTCAATGAACAAGATCTAGTTATCATTGCAGTCTACTTTTCCGCACAACCCTAAGCCTACGCTCAACATCAAGTTCAAAGCAATTTGCAGTAAGCCACTGGTAGCTTTTATCGATTGATACTAGAATTAAGCGGATTTGGTCGCTGGCAAGCTGCCATTTTCACATCATCATCGTTCACATTCAGTGAACAATGAGCCGGTAAAATACCGTGTTCTCTGTTTTTACATGTCACATCAAAGCACATTTTGACAGTGCATGAAGGAACAGAGTATGTTGTGACCGGCTAGCCTTGTGGGTTTATTGAGCGTTTGCGCCAGAAAACCCCAAAAGACGGAGCAAAAACAAGCAAATGTTCATTTTATCTTAAATGACCTATGTAATGTTTGTTGGAATCAGTGATATACTCCCCCACCGAATAGTGACAGTAATTGTTTATAGAGAAAAACAATGGCAGATTTATCTAAATACAGAAACATTGGTATTTTCGCGCACGTTGATGCGGGTAAAACCACTACTACTGAGCGTATCCTTAAGCTTACTGGTCAGATCCACAAGACTGGTGAAGTTCACGACGGCGAATCAACTACTGACTTCATGGAGCAGGAAGCTGAGCGTGGTATTACTATCCAGTCTGCAGCAGTTAGCTGTTTCTGGAACGACCACCGCCTAAACGTTATCGATACTCCTGGACACGTTGACTTCACAGTTGAAGTATACCGTTCTCTTAAAGTACTTGACGGTGGTATCGGTGTATTCTGTGGTTCTGGTGGTGTTGAGCCTCAGTCAGAAACTAACTGGCGTTACGCGAACGAATCAGAAGTATCTCGTCTGATCTTCGTTAACAAACTAGACCGTATGGGTGCAGACTTCTTCAACGTTGTTGATCAAGTTAAGAGCGTTCTTGGTGCTACTCCTCTAATCATGGTTCTACCAATCGGTCGTGAAGACGACTTCGTTGGTGTTGTTGACCTACTAAGCCGTAAAGCTTACGTTTGGGACGAAACTGGTCTTCCAGAAAACTACGAAATCAAAGATGTTCCAGCGGACATGGTTGATGACGTAGAACAGTACCGTGAAGAGCTAATCGAAACTGCTGTTGAGCAGGACGATGACCTGATGGAAGCTTACATGGAAGGTGAAGAGCCTTCTATTGAAGACATCAAGCGTTGTATCCGTAAGGGTACTCGTGACATCGCGTTCTTCCCAACATACTGTGGTTCTGCGTTCAAAAACAAAGGTATGCAACTTATCCTTGATGCTGTTGTAGATTACCTACCAGCACCAACAGAAGTTGATCCTCAGCCGCTAACAGATCCAGAAACTGGTGAAGCAACTGGTGAAGTAGCTACAGTATCTGCTGATGAGCCACTAAAAGCGCTTGCGTTCAAAATTATGGACGACCGTTTCGGTGCCCTAACGTTCATCCGTATCTACTCTGGCCGCATGAAGAAGGGTGACACCATCCTTAACTCTGCGACTGGTAAAACTGAGCGTATCGGCCGTATGGTTGAGATGCAAGCAGATGACCGTAACGAGCTAACTGAAGCACAAGCTGGTGACATCATCGCTGTTGTTGGTATGAAGAACGTTCAAACTGGTCACACTCTATGTGATGTTAAGCACGAGTGTACGCTTGAGCCAATGATCTTCCCAACTCCAGTAATCTCTATCGCAGTTACGCCGAAAGACAAAGGCGGTTCTGAGAAGATGGGTATCGCTATCGGTAAGATGGTTGCAGAAGATCCATCATTCCAGGTTGAAACTGACGAAGAAACTGGCGAAACCATCCTTAAAGGTATGGGTGAACTTCACCTAGACATCAAGGTTGATATCCTTAAGCGTACTTACGGTGTAGACCTAATCGTTGGTCAACCTCAGGTTGCTTACCGTGAAACTATCACTCAAGCAATTGAAGATAGCTACACGCACAAGAAGCAGTCTGGTGGTTCTGGTCAGTTCGGTAAGATCGACTACCGTATCAAGCCAGGTGAAGTTGGTTCTGGCTTCAAGTTCACATCATCTGTTGTTGGTGGTAACGTACCTAAAGAATTCTGGCCTGCTGTTGAGAAAGGTTTTGCTGGCATGATGGACACTGGTGTCCTTGCTGGTTTCCCTGTTCTTGACGTAGAAGTTGAACTATTCGACGGTGGTTTCCACGCAGTCGATTCATCTGCAGTAGCATTCGAAATCGCAGCGAAAGGTGCATTCCGTCAGTCTATGCCTAAAGCAGGTGCACAGCTTCTTGAGCCAATCATGGCTGTAGACGTGTTCACTCCTGAAGATCACGTTGGTGATGTTATCGGTGACCTTAACCGTCGTCGCGGCATGATCAAAGATCAGATGGCTGGTACTACTGGTGTTCGTATTAAAGCAGACGTTCCTCTTTCAGAAATGTTCGGCTACATCGGTCACCTACGTACAATGACTTCTGGTCGTGGTCAGTTCTCTATGGAGTTCGCGCACTACTCACCATGTCCTGCAAACGTTGCAGAGCAGGTTATTGCTGACGTTAAAGCGGCTAACGAGAAGAAGTAATTCTTTCTTAAGCTTTAATGGCTGATAAAAACCCGATAGCTTGGCTATCGGGTTTTTTTATACCTTTAATATCAGACAGAATCATCACTCCCCGCCCCCGCGTGACTTGCCTAAAGGCTGCAGTTGGCTAGGTAGTTCATTAGCCCATATTGCTGAAGCCACTCTAATTGCTCAGCCTGCTTAACCAGAAAACGTCCTGAATAGTTGAGCCCATTGGCAAATATACCTTCGATATTATTTGTGCTTCGGGGAAACAATAACATCCAACGCTCGGTGAGTAAGAGGTTATAGGGGGTACAGTCCCCACCCACGTTATCAGCTAACAGCCCTAACTGCGTCATCATTGATAGATAGTGTTTATACAGTTCCGCAGCATCCAGGGTGTGCAATAGTGCGAGGCAATGTACAAAAGGCAGCTCCCCTTGTGAGATAACCTTCTCCAGCGGTATCGGCGATCGAACTAACTGCATATGTCGGTGAGCTTGGCTCGCTCCTGCCTGTGGGCCACTGTTATAAAAACCAAAAACATCGGGATGGTCAAAACCTGTCACCCAAGCTTGGAAATCATGCAGGGTTAAACAAGATTGTTGTGGGATAAAGGCTTTAGAACAAATGAGCAAATGCGGAGACAGGACGGGAAACTTGTTCAACAAGCAGACATGCTGTTGGCCGGCTTCATCAACATAAAGTGATTGTTCATAGGGTAAGAACGGATTACCTTGGGTCGAGGTTGCCCGAAACTTTTCCGTAGCATTGGCTGTAACAACATGGGCAAAGTACGAAACCCCTTCTTCTTCTATCAGCTGGGCATCCGTGACTATAGGCATCAAGCTACCTGCAGCCAATGCGCGTTCAGAAACTCGGCTCGCCTTATCCCAAAGCGTTTCAGTTTTATCAGACATATCTCCCTCCTCTCCACCCCGTTTATACACCCATTTAACATCAAGTTGCTTATTTCAATAACGCTCTTTTGCCATGTTACCCCCTGTAGACACCATTGTTGAAGTGTACACTAAAGTTTACAATAAACCGTCTTTTCAGCATAAACAGGATGAAGGCTAGATATAGCTGCCAACCACGAAAGTTTGTATTATCAATGCCATTGGAAAACACTGCTTTAATCTATTTCCAATAGTACTCCATAAAGCAGTTAGAAGTTTTTGTTTGGTCGCTAAAACTTCAACAGGTAGTTTTGTTTGGTCGCATCCTACCGATCCAGCCTATTTGCCTTGTGCATTAATCAGGTAGAAACAAAAAGGGCGTTTACTTAGTAAACGCCCCTCTTCTAGTACTGTCTATCTATTGTTATCCGCTGCGCTTATACCAACCTACATCAATATTTGATCAACTACTTATCCAGATTGGTATTAAACCAACTCCGCCGCGAGCAAGAAGCACCCGAACAGGAAGCTCAAACCCATCGCCAATTGCCCACCAGATGCTTGATACAACACACCGGAAGCATCAACGTCAAACGCGCTGTCGTCTTCTTTGCGAAGCTTTATAGTCATCGCCATTGGAATGAACACCGCAAGGAATACCAAAATAATACCTGCGTATCCTAATACTGACAGGAATTGATCGGCAGCGAACAAAGCACCACCAAGTGGTAAGATAAAAGTCATTACATAAGTAACAGCACGGTTTTGGCGGAATGTATCAACGTTCTGGTCAAACAATGCCATCGCAACACCCAAGAAAGATGTCAGCAATGCCAGCCCTGTGAATACTGACAAGATAAAGTTAATCATGCTGTGGTTTGACCCCAAAACAGCGATTAACTCAGATACACTATTGAAATCGACCATCTGCTCAGCACTCAGGTTACCCATCGCTGCATATAGCCACAGCAGGTAACTGAACAGCGGGACCAGAGAGCCAATCACAACCATATTCCGCAGTTGCTGGTGTGTGGCTTCTTTGTTGTATGTCACCAACGATGGGATCACTACCATGAACCCGAAGCTGGTGAACAACACCGAACTGGTTTTAATCAGATCTATTTTACTATCACTGGTGGCAACCATTAAATTTTCGATTGAAATGGTAGGAACCAAAGAAAGCAATGTCAGCACTAACATGACGACCATCACTGCAAATAATGCACGGTTTAGTTTATCAATAACTGCCGTCCCCGCAGCAACTACTACGCCCGCCAGAAGAGTAAAGGCAATTTGGCTTTGCATTAGGCTCAGGTTGAGGCCGATACTGGATAAGAGTTTCATAACCAAGTCACCCGCCCCAATGATGTACGCCATCAGTAGGCAAACCAATAGCGCGTAAAGCAGACCGTTAGTCACCAACTGGCCCCCCTTTCCAAGGGTTTTACGGGCTATCGTGTTCATGCCAAGGCCACCACCGGCCTTAATACTGGCTTCTAACAACAACAGTGCGGCATACGTCGTACCCAGCCAGATCACTAGCATCAACAACGTACCCCATAGCAGGCCAAACTGGGCCAATACCATAGGAATAGCCAACATACCGGCCCCCAGTGCCGTACCCGCAATAATGAGAGAGCTACCAAGCAGTTTTACATTCACAATTTTGTCTCGTAATAATGTGTCTCCGCCTATAGATAAGGCAGACAACGAAAAGGTTTAAATAATCTATTTATCAATGCACTGCAGATGAAAATGCAGCAATAGAGAATTAGTGAGTAAATCGGAATGCGGCAAAATAGCCGTAAAACTGAAGGCTTTCGGAAGGTATAGCGGGATAAGAATGGCAGGCACAAGCGTGCGTCAAGGTATCAGCAGAGGACAGATGGATCTTCCCCGTGGTTTTATGGTTCATTAATCGTACTCCAACAACGATAAATCCCTATCAAAAAGGCAACCGTCCATTGATTACCCTAATTTTGTTTGGTCAGCTAGCAACTTATATGGTCATTAGAAGCACTTCAACACTCACACCTGAAATCTTATATTCCAAAAACGAAATGATGAGTTTTGGGTAAATAAAACCCCTTTGAGATTACTTCAAAGGGGTAATTATCAACTTATGCTGACACAGCGACACCTGATTTAGCCGCAATTAGCGTGAGCTTGTTAAAGGATGCGGGATAAACGCTGATGGTACTGCCATCGTCAAAAAGAAGGCCATCATAAAAGTTACCACTCCATTTCACACGGGTGAAACGTGCATAGCGAGCTTTACTGTAAACCTCCTCGAGGACATTAATGGCACCTAGTTTTTGCACCTGATCCATAATGTCTTGGCTCAGTAATTTCTCGGCCACCGATTTATCTGTTGTCATCCCTGTCTCCGGAACCTCTTCGTTACTTGTTTGTACCAAAACCAAACTTAGATTCAAGTACAAATATCACAACATCTCGATGTACGCTGATAAATTAAGCAATTGACTGTTATTTTCCCTAACTATCAAAACACATAGTGGTACTCATTTGTTATGCGATTGCTAACCGAAATAAACACAAAATAAGTAGTATCTCCTTCATATTTATTGTTTTAATTCTTCATATTTATTCTTGTAATACAATATTATATTATATAAATCATTGATTTATATATGACTACCCCTTTAGGGCTATTCAAAACTGTAATTGATTTACGTCATATTTATTCACATCCTGTCTCATTAAGATTCCATTCAGAATTTATGACTTTGTAATAGAGGATCGTATGAGCAAAGTGAGATTGGCCATCATCGGCAACGGAATGGTGGGCCATCGCTTTATCGAGGAATTAGTCGATAAAGCCAATATGGACAATTACGAGGTAACGGTATTTTGCGAAGAACCTCGTGTCGCCTATGATCGGGTTCACTTGTCATCGTATTTTTCCCACCATACCGCTGAAGAACTTTCGCTCGTTAAAGAAGGTTTCTACCAAAAACACGCCATCAATATCCTCCTCGGTGAACGCGCCATTAATATCAACCGAGAAAAACGCATCGTACACTCCAGCACGGGGCGTGAAGTTCAATACGACAAGTTAATCCTCGCTACCGGCTCCTTCCCGTTTGTTCCACCGATCAAAGGCAATGAAAGCAAAGACTGCTTTGTCTACCGCACTATTGAAGATCTCAAAGCAATTGAAGCATCTGCGAAAAATAGCAACGTCGGTGTTGTAGTCGGTGGTGGCCTACTCGGCCTTGAAGCCGCTGGTGCTCTAAAGGCATTAGGTGTACAAACCCACGTTGTTGAGTTCGCGCCAAAGCTAATGGCTGAACAGCTAGACATGGCTGGTGGTAATCAGCTTCGCCAGAAGATTGAGCGTATGGGTGTAAATGTCCATACCAGCAAGAACACACTGGAAATTGCTCCGGAAGGTACCAATGCTCGTAATGTGATGCGCTTTGCTGATGGTACTGAACTAGAGACTGATTTTATTGTTTTTTCTGCAGGTATCCGTCCACAAGACAAGCTGGCTCGTCAAATGGAGCTTGATGTTGCTCCTCGTGGCGGTATCGCTATCAATAACACCTGCCAGACGTCAGACAACAACATCTATGCTATTGGTGAATGTGCCTCTTGGAATGAAATGTTCTATGGCCTAGTTGCACCAGGTTACAAAATGGCACAGGTCGCTGTTTCGCATATTATTGGTGAAGATAACCAATTTGAAGGCGCTGATATGAGCGCCAAGCTGAAACTGCTTGGGGTAAAAGTTGGCTCAATTGGTGATGCCAATGGTCGCACGCCTGGCTGTAAGAGCTTTGTATACCAGAACGAAGAGCAAGAAGTTTACAAGCGCATCATTGTCTCCGAGGACAACAAGAAGCTACTCGGTGCTGTAATGGTGGGTGATACCTCTGACTATGGCGACCTGCTTCAGTTAATGCTCAACGAAATCGACCTGCCAGAACACCCGGACACATTGATCCTGCCTGCCCACGCCGGTGCTGAAAAACCCGCGTTAGGTGCAGATTCGCTACCTGATACTGCCGTGATCTGTTCTTGCTTCGATGTGACCAAGGCAAAAATTGCCCAAGCTGTCACTGACGGCAACCATACTTTAGCTGATATCAAAGCCGTCACCGGTGCCGGTACTGGCTGTGGTGGTTGTATTCCGTTGGTCACGTCAGTGCTCAATGCTGAATTGGCTAAATCAGGTATCGAAGTGAAAAACGATGTGTGTGAGCACTTCGCCTATTCACGCCAGGAGCTTTTCCATCTGATCCGCATCGAAGAAATCAAAACCTTTGATGAGCTACTAGAGAAATACGGTAAAGGCTACGGCTGTGAAGTTTGTAAACCACTAGCAGGCTCTCTTCTGGCTTCGTGCTGGGGTGAACATATCCTCAAACCTCAATTGGTTAAGCTGCACGATACCAATGATAACTTCCTTGGTAACATCCAAAAAGACGGTACCTATTCGGTTATTCCGCGTATGGCCGGTGGTGAAGTTACTCCACAAGCCCTTGGTGCACTTGCTGCGGTTGCCGAAGAATATAACCTGTACACCAAGGTAACCGGAGCTCAGCGTATCGGCCTATTTGGTGCTCAGAAAGATGATCTTCCAGTGATCTGGCGCAAGCTAATTGACGCTGGTTTCGAAACAGGCCAAGCCTACGCAAAAGCGCTGCGTATGGCGAAAACCTGTGTGGGTTCGACATGGTGTCGATACGGTGTTCAAGACTCTGTCGGTCTGGGCTCTTACATTGAGAACCGCTACAAAGGGATCCGAACTCCTCACAAGATGAAGTTTGGTGTCTCTGGCTGTACCCGTGAATGTGCTGAAGCTCAGGGTAAAGATCTTGGCATTATCGCAACCGACGCTGGCTGGAACATGTACGTATGCGGTAACGGTGGTATGAAGCCTCGCCACGCCGATCTACTGGCCAGCGACTTAGACCAAGAAACGCTCATCAAGTACATCGACCGCTTCATGATGTTTTACATCCGCACAGCTGCGCCACTACAGCGCACCTCTGTATGGATGGACAACATGGAAGGTGGTGTGGACTACTTACGAGAAGTGATTGTTGATGACAAACTTGGCATCAACACCCAGCTCGAAATGGACGTTGCCAAGTTAGTTGATGAGTATGAATGTGAGTGGACAGCCACTATCAATGACGAATCGCAGCTAACGCGATTTGCCCATTTCATCAACGCTGATCTTCGTGATGACAACGTGGTATTTGTTGCCGAGCGTGACCAGCACCGGCCTGCGACGTTCACCGAAAAACACCCTGATGCCGTTGGCGATATCCTGCACGTTGAATTGGAGAACTAATCATGGCTTTTGAGCTAATCTGCGATATCCAAGATATTACCCCGGGGACAGGCGTTTGTGCGCTATTCAACGGCCAGCAAGTTGCTGTTTTCCGCCCGAGCGTTGCCGAAGAAGTGTTCGCAATCAGCAATATGGACCCGTTTGCTCGTTCGAACGTACTCTCTCGCGGTCTGATTTGTCAGCACCAAGATGCGCTTTGGGTTGCTAGTCCGCTAAAAAAACAACGCTTCAACCTGTCTACCGGTGTGTGCATGGAAGATGAACGTTTCAACGTTAAAACCTTCAATGCGCGCGTATCCAACGGCAAGGTTGAAATCGCGGCGTAACCCAAGAAATAGTTAAGCCACCAAAGATTTAATAGCTAAAAGGCTCCCAGCCCAGAATGGGAATGTGAGCCTTTGACTATTCAATTTTTATTTTAACTTTTTGGAGTGACATGATGTCCTATTCAAAACCGATGGAATTCGTTCAGACAATGGTTGCTACTGGCGAAGCAAAAATACGCACCTCTACACGTGATTTGATATTACGTGGCACAATGGCGGGTATTATTCTCTCGCTAGCCGTTGTTGTGGCGATCACCGCGATTACACAAACCGGCATTGGCATTGTCGGCGCGCTAGTCTTCCCTGTTGGCTTCTGTATTTTGAGCCTGATGGGCTATGACCTAGTTACCGGCGTGTTCGGTCTTGCCCCTCTGGCAAAATTCGACAACCGTAAAGGTATTACTTGGCGTCATGTTCTGCGTTGTTGGGGGCTGGTAGGCTTTGGTAACCTGCTAGGCTCACTTATCGTTGCTTTCCTTATCGCTCTCTCATTCACCATGAACTTCAGTGTTGAACCTGGTGCAGTAGGTCAAACGTTTATTAAAGCAGCAACCGCACGTACCGTTGGCTTCGAAGAACTCGGCGCAAACGGCTGGATCACCTGTTTTGTTCGCGGCATTCTTTGTAACCTAATGGTTTGCTTGGGTGTAATTGGCAACATGACAGCCCGTACCGTAGCAGGTAAAATTGCAGCAATGTGGCTACCTATCTTTATTTTCTTCGCATTAGTATTTGAGCACGCAGTGGTAAACATGTTCCTGTTCCCACTGGGCATGATGCTAGGCGCTGATTTTGGTATTGCGACTTGGTTGAACTTCAACCTTATCCCAACCATCCTGGGCAACCTAGTCGGTGGCCTGCTGTTTACGTGTGTTCCGCTATACCTGACTCACGCTAAAACAGCACCAGCGATTAACATAGAAAATGATTCAGCGGTTAATGCAAAGCCGGCATTAAGCGCGAAGTAAGCATTTCATTTGGTCCCGGGTGAATACTCGGGGCCAACACTTAACCACAAAGCTAATGTATCAATAAATCTATTCTATTGTTTTGGCTATAAAAAGTAATAACTCCTTAGGGTGAAATTAGCCGGACGAGTGCTACTTTTTATATCCAAATTTTTAAAAGGCGTTGCTTATGACCACCAACCACGCACTACCAAACAGCGGCTTTGTCTCCCTTGTCGGTGCCGGACCGGGTGATCCAGATCTACTGACAGTAAAGGGCCTAAAGGTTATCCAAGCTGCAGACGTCGTGGTGTACGACCGTCTGGTTTCAAAAGATATCCTTGCACTGGCAGATGCATCAGCAGAGATGATTTACGTCGGTAAAAAACTCGATTTCCATTGCGTCCCACAAGATCAAATCAACCAGATTTTGGTTCAAAAAGCGCAAGAAGGTAAGCGTGTTGTTCGCCTGAAAGGTGGTGACTCATTCATCTTTGGCCGTGGTGGTGAAGAACTCGAAGAGTTAGCCAAATTTGGTATCAAATATGAGGTGGTACCGGGGATCACTGCTGCAGCAGGCGCTACCGCCTATGCGGGCATCCCGCTGACCCATCGAGACCACGCTCAAAGTGTCCAGTTCATCACAGGCCATGTCCAGAAAGACGGTCGCGAAATCGAGTGGGGGTCACTGGCACAGTCCAACAACACCCTCGTCTTCTATATGGGTTTGAAACAGAGTGGCCATATTTGCGACAAGCTGATCACCCATGGCCTTGCCGCTGAAACACCTTGTGCCATTATTGAAAACGGCACACGCCATGACCAACGCGTGCTTACCGGTACACTTGCAACCTTACCTGAACTGGCAGAAGGCGCTGTTAGTCCCGCATTAATTGTTATTGGCAGTGTGGCGTCACTGAGTGAAACCTTGCAATGGTTCAATCAAGAGTAATTCAACCAGTCAAAAAAGGGCACTTATAGGCGCCCTTCCTTTATTCCGTGTCCGACCTTGTCCTCATTGGCGTTTGACCAGAGCAGCACCAGCCCCCATCCCAATCAGCATCATCACAATAAAAACTAACATCGATGGGTTAAGCCCAAAGGTCGAAGTCACTGCTGGACCAGGGCAAATACCCGCAATCCCCCAGCCTAAGCCAAACAGTACCGCGCCACCGACAAGCTTTTTATCAATCACTTTGTTGTTTGAGACCTCAAACGTCTCAGCACATACCGGAGCTGAACGTTTTTTTATCACCAATAGATATACCGGAAGAAATACAGCGAGTGCGCCCCCCATCACAAACATCAAACTCGGATCCCAAGCGCCAGCAATGTCTAAAAAGCCCAGCACACGATGGGGATCGACCATACCAGATATCATCATCCCCAAGCCAAACAGTAGCCCTGTAAGTAATGCTACAAGTTGCGATAACCCTTTCATCTTTGGGCTCCTGTTACAGTACATGTAAACGAACAAAGACAGTAGCTACCGCCACGCCCATGAAGATACAGGTAGCGACAATTGAACGTTTGGATAACCGTCCCATCCCGCAGATACCATGGCCACTGGTACAACCGTTTCCGATTTTAGTACCGACGCCAACCAATAACCCCGCTATCCCGACCCACAGGAATGAAGATACTGGTAAGGTTTCAGGCAAAGAAAACCCTAATGCTGGTGCCAACAAGCCGCTGACCAGCATGCCAATAATGAACAATAACCGCCACGACACCTCCCCTTTTTTAGGAGCCAATAGCCCCGAGACAATACCGCTGATGCCTGCGATCCGGCCATTCAGTAGTAGCAGCACTGAGGCAGATACCCCAAGCAACACTCCTCCCGCCAGTGCATCCCATGGGATTTCAAGTGCCATATCTTCTCCTAGCAATTCACTTTCGTAATTTAATTAGAGAATACTAAAGTATAGAATTCAGTCAACACTAATTTAGGATAAATTAAATTAGCAATTACTAATTTAATTGTTTATATTGGAAGCCATCATGAATAGAGATACTGTAGCTCCCTAATCTTGGGGCAGACGGAGAATGCAATGACCAAAATTTTGATTGTAGGTGGTGTCGCTGGCGGAGCATCCGCTGCCGCGCGAGCTCGCCGATTAAGTGAAGATGCTGAAATCATCATGTTTGAACGAGGCGAATTTGTCTCTTTTGCCAACTGTGGCCTGCCCTATCATATTGGTGGTGACATTACAGACCGTAGTAAGCTGTTACTACAAACACCAGAAAGCTTCCTTGCCCGCTTCAATGTCGATGTCAGGGTAATGAATGAAGTGGTCGCCATTGATCGTAAAGCAAAAAGCGTTACGGTAAAGAATCTGCTCGATGGCTCAGAATATAACGAAACGTATGATTTCCTCCTATTAAGCCCAGGAGCTGCACCTATCATTCCCCCCATTCAGGGCATAGATAATCCGCTGACGCACTCTTTGCGCAACATTCCTGACATGGATAAGATCCTTAAAACGATCGAAATGAACAAGCCTGAACATGCGACGGTTGTCGGCGGTGGCTTTATTGGCCTTGAAATGATGGAAGCCTTCCACCAGCTAGGGATCAAAACCACACTGGTTGAAATGGCGGAACAAGTCATGACACCTGTTGATCGTGAGATGGCCGGTTTTGTCCACCAGGAAATCCGAGACAAGGGCGTTGATCTTCGATTGGGGGTTGCACTCGAATCTGTTGAATACCGCCCTAGTACCTCGATTGCAAACGAAGATGCAGGCGAGAGTACTGAGCACCAACACCTATGCGGTGAACTTAGCCTCAGCCTTAATAATGGCGATACGTTGAACACTGATATCCTGATTATGGCCATCGGCGTCCGCCCTGAAACAACCCTGGCTGCAGAGGCCGGCCTACAGATTGGTGAACTTGGCGGCATCTACACCAACGCAAGCATGCAGACCAGTGACCCGTCAATTTACGCGGTCGGAGATGCCGTAGAAGAAACTGATTTTGTCACCGGTAATCAAGCCTTGGTGCCACTAGCTGGCCCAGCCAACCGTCAGGGGCGCATGGCGGCAGACAATATGCTTGGCCGCAACGAAACCTATCAAGGTACTCAGGGGACTGCGATTTGCAAAGTCTTCGATCTTGCCGTTGCGTCGACAGGTAAGAACGAGAAACAGCTAAAGCACGAGGCTATCGAGTACGAGAAGGTCTATGTACATACGGCAAGCCACGCCAGCTACTACCCGGGCGCTGAAACTGTTTCACTGAAATTATTGTTTGCGCCAAGTACTGGCAAGATTTTTGGCGCACAGGCTGTAGGTAAAGACGGCGTAGATAAACGTATCGATGTGCTGGCGGTTGCCCAGCGTGCAGGCATGACCGTAGAACAGTTACAGCACATTGAACTTACCTATGCGCCACCTTATGGCAGTGCCAAAGATGTGATTAACCAAGCAGCATTTGTCGCTAACAACATCATTAAAGGTGATGCAACACCGATCCACTACGATGAAATTGATGCCCTTACTGAGAACCAACTGTTGCTCGATGTTCGCAATCCAGGTGAGCTCAAGAATGCAGGTTATTTGAAAGGGGCAGTGAATATCCCTGTCGATCAACTTCGTCAGCGTATGACGGAACTACCGAAAGACAAAGAAATCATTATCTATTGTGCTGTTGGCCTACGGGGCAATGTCGCATACCGCCAGTTGGTCAATAATGGATTCAAAGCTCGCAACGTAATGGGTGGATACCGCACCTACACGTTTGCTCAAAAATAGTGACGAATACTTCTACGAAATAGAGGTATTATAACAGTGAAGCCTGAAGGTAATTTCAGGCTTCACTGCTTTCGATAATCAATGCTATGACTTAATAGGATTTATTTCCTCGACCGCTGTTGTTGTCATAACGATCTTTGCCATATTGATTACCATTGTTACCTTTATCGCTCTTCTCATCGCTATCATCAGAATCATAGCCATCACCTGAGCCATAGCTGTTATAAGAGTCATCATGACCGCTATCATCATCTTTACCATAATAGTTATCACTCTGATGTTCTTCATAATAACTATTATGTTCATAGCGATAGCGATATCTATCATACCAAGAGTTAAACTTCGGCTGATACTCTTCTAGTTCAATGATAAACAAGCAGTCAAAAAAGATTGGCGAGCCTTCCGAGCCGTCAAAGTTTGATAGGTCAACCATACCTGAAAGGCGGGCAGTACCTTTGTGCCACTGATATTCACCGGAACCCTTGATTACCGCATTTTCATCGCTAGAAGCACCGGTAATATGGGAAATAGATTGACCTTTGGATGTCACTATCGGTGTCAGCACTGGCTGGACCGTGGTATCCCCCCTGATCACTAGCAGTCCATCAGGTAGATAAAAAAACGTGGTTCCGATTAATTGAAGCCCTGTTTCAGGAGATCCATCAATTGGCGATAAACAATCTGTCGCCCAACCAATGTGTTCTCCATCGTGGATATTCTTCAACTCAACATCAAAACATTCCGCATCCAATGGTGGCCCATATTTTTCTAGAGGCGGAACCGTTGTTGTGTACTTCTCTCCTGTACCTACTAGATTTAAAGCCAGTCGCTTTTTAGCATCATCGTCTTTGTAGTCACCCGAGTCATCATTATTAGAATAGCCATCGCCACTGGAATAACCACCACCACTGGAATAACCACCACCACTGGAATAACCACCACCACTGGAATGGCCACCATCATTGGAATAGCCACCATCATTGGAATAGCCACCACCATTGGAATAGCCACCACCAGAGTGACCTCCTCCACTGTTTGACTGATAGCTTGATGTATAACTATGGCTATCACTTTTCGAGTATGAATCATCATCCCCTTTACTTGAATAGGACGAGGAATCATCATGGTCATCATATTTTGAATCTGAATACGACGAGTAGTACTTATCATCATCGTCATCATCATATTTTCCTGACGCTAAGCTCCCCGCAGAGAACCCAACACAAACCGCCAACACCGAGAGTGCTATCTTATTCATTCTCATCATGCTACTCCACGTAACGCTGTGGTATCACTTAAATTTATAGCCAACCAATATGTTGTAAGAGATTTACTACCACCTGGAAAACACATGTAATCCAGACAAAATCACTAAATGTCGGGTTTAATTGTAGAATAGTTAGAGGATTACTTCGGAATGTCGTTTAAAAGCCATAACGGCCTAAACTATTAAATGAATTGGCTTTAGTCTTAAATACCCTGTATTTCAGATGCAAGAAACCTGTATCAGTTCTTAAAAATAATACAGTCCCATAAGATTGTGGCAGCCTGAAACACTTACCTGGCTGCCACTTCAAATTTACATCGAAAGGTTTATCGAGGAAGGATCTTTCGGGTTAGGGCCATATTCGTTAACCGCTGGTTGGCTATCCAGCACAAAGAAATACAGCAGTACTAAGACACCGATTAACGGGATCAAACCAATCAACATCCACCAGCCGGTACGGCCAGTATCATGCAGACGTCGCACACCAACCGCGATACTCGGGATAAGTATAGCAAGGGAGTAAATCGTACCGATAATTCCAGCACCTTCTCCTGCACCGGGGTTACCCAAGGCCGAATCAATCATCGACAAAGCGATACTGATAATGATGTTAAACAAGAAGAAATACCAATACTCTTGGCGTCTCGCCCGACCTTTAAATACGGCATATTTTTTCAATACGTGGATATACCAATTCATAGCTGACCTTAGTAGAAACAGTTTTAGAATATAATATTGTGTTAAAAAGCAACTTTCTGCCAACCATCGCAAAAATATGACCAAGAAATCTGTATGGCTTTGTAATAAAAATAAACTATTTGGGAATACAAACTGCAACTTGGGTATTGGTCGCTTCTGAGCAATACTAGTTGAAACCCATTACGGCAAGGTGCCCGTCATGAAACCACTTCTGCTTTCACTCAGTTTATTGTTCGCTAGCCCGTCATCGTTTGGGGCACAACACACCATGCACGAGCCGCTCTTCTCCCCAGATAAAGGCGTGCTTTGCGATCGACAAGCAGGGTTCTGTGTCGATAGTTACGGGATTTCGATGGGCTTTACCAAAGAATTCTTGGGCCAGCAAGCTCAAGACAACATGATGGAATTGATCAACAGAGTGGGTAGCAATAACTTCGACACCACCCGCTATTCGTTCAGCAATAAGGTGTATTGCGACTCTGAACAAAAAGCTTGTTTTGTCGACCGATTCTCTGAAGAGCAATTGGCAGATTATACCAGCATCTTATTTGACTAAACTCACCTCCTTACAAAGCAAGTAGCCTGCTAGAAGACATGCTTAATAGCAAGGTAGCGGGCTCTGACGTGCTCAATCAGCAGCTTAATTTTTTGCGAAAGTTAGCGAGTATAGGGATAGACAACATAGATACCCAGTACGGCTCACCAAACCTTAAACGTCTTCAATGAGGTTAACAAAACGGTTATCAAATGCACACACAGCAAGTACAACGAATAAAATAATTTATAGCGCTAACTCTCAATCCCAACCTAACATTCCAACAATAGTGATTGGTAACAGTAATATAAACAAAGCATTAAACCATTCAGTACCACTGACTGATGTAGGATTGGCAATGGAAAACAGATATCAACAGCTAGAAGCCCTACTCGCGACCAAGATCGATAAAGAGCGGATCATCACAGAAGAAGCCAAGCGCCTTGCTTATGGCACCGATGCGAGTTTCTACCGCCTGATCCCTGAGCTCATTCTGCGCCTGAATCATTTAGATGAAGTCATTTTCACCATTCAAACTTGCCGTCAATTGGATGTGCCTTTCACGCTTCGCGC
Organism: Photobacterium sp. DNB23_23_1; assembly: GCF_052873815.1. Lineage (NCBI taxonomy): Bacteria > Pseudomonadati > Pseudomonadota > Gammaproteobacteria > Vibrionales > Vibrionaceae > Photobacterium > Photobacterium sp. DNB23_23_1. The sequence goes on from NZ_JBNNXT010000012.1 coordinate 52,076, forward strand.
AGCAGGAACCAGCTTATCAGGCCAAGCCATATCTGATTCTGTGCTCATCACCCTGACAGATGACTGGCGCGGACACACTGTTCTTGATCAAGGAAAAAAAATCCGCTTGCAGCCCGGCGTTATTGGTGCTGATGCCAATCGCTACCTTGGCCCGTACCAACGGAAAATAGGCCCAGATCCAGCGTCAATCAACACCTGTAAGATCGGCGGTATCGCAGCCAATAATGCCAGCGGCATGTGCTGCGGTACCGCGCAAAATTCCTATCAAACCGTCGATAGCATGACCATTGTCTTTACTGACGGTACTGTGCTCGATACGGGCAGCGAAGAGAGTATTAGCGCATTCAAAGTCAACCGGCCAGATCTGATTAGTGGCTTAACTGAGCTTATACAGGCAACCCAGCGCAACACCAAATTGTCCGAAAAAATCCGTCACAAGTATCGGCTAAAAAATACCACAGGTTACGCTCTCAACGCTCTGGTTGACTATCACGACCCAGTAGATGTCATTGAACGTCTGATGATTGGGTCTGAAGGTACCTTGGGCTTTATTGCCGATATTACTTATAACACTGTTATCGAACATCCGCATAAAGCCTCTGCCCTTTTGGTTTTCCAAGATATCGAAACGGCCAGTCAGGTGGTCTCGATAATTGCCAAAACAAATGTGTCAGCTGTCGAAATGATGGATGGCCGAGCGTTGCGTTCTGTCGCCGATAAGCCGGGAATGCCTGATTATATTCAAGCTCTTGATCTTGAATCGGCTGCACTGCTCGTTGAAACCCGCTCCAGTTGCAGCCACCAACTTGAACAACAGTGCCTTGAGGTTATGGCATCGTTGGCTGACTTTACCGTTACCCACTCCACGCCATTTACCACTGACGCCAATACCGTTGCGAGTCTATGGGCTATCCGCAAAGGTATGTTTCCTGCTGTCGGTGCTGTCCGGGAAACCGGTACCACGGTGATCATTGAAGATGTCGCGTTTCCTGTTGAGCACCTTGCAATGGGCGTTAGAGAGCTGCAACAACTGTTCGATAAGTACCATTACAACGAAGCAATTATTTTCGGCCATGCTCTGGAAGGAAATCTGCATTTCGTTTTCACCCAAGGGTTTGATGAGCAATCAGAAATCAATCGTTACGGCAGCTTTATGGATGACGTCGCCGAGCTAGTGGCGGTCAAATATCAAGGATCGCTCAAAGCGGAGCACGGCACGGGCCGTAACATGGCTCCATATGTTGAACTGGAATGGGGCAACGACGGCTATACCTTGATGAAGCAAATCAAAACCCTGTTCGACCCTGAAAGGCTATTGAACCCAGGGGTGATCATCAATGATGATGAGCGGGCGCATGTTTCTAACCTCAAACCAATGCCAGCGGCTGATGAAATCGTTGATCGCTGTATAGAATGTGGGTTTTGTGAACCGGTCTGCCCGTCTCGGACACTCACCCTCTCTCCGCGTCAGCGAATCGTATTATACCGCGAGTTGCAATATCGCGAACGTCAATATCTGGCTGGTAACAGCCAACGACCACCGGTTGACGAATTGAAGACTGTGTTTGAGTATCAAGGCATAGATACCTGTGCGGCAACTGGGCTTTGTGCCGACCGTTGTCCTGTAGGGATCAATACTGGCGAGCTTATTAAGAAACTCCGTATCGAAAAATACCAACGCTTTACCCCTATCGCCCGCTGGACTGCCGATCACTTTGGCGCCACGACTAACATGGTCAAGGCTGGCCTTAAGAGCAATCAAATTGCCCGCAAGATCGTCGGAGACAAAGTAGTAGCAACGATTACCGATAGCCTACGTAAAATCACCGGTGGCGCAACACCAATTTGGATGCCAGAGATCCCCACATCAAACCCACATAAAATAGGTACTACAGTACTGGCTACTGGAAATTCAGATAACAACCAGCCACCGATAGCTTCGACGAAAAAGGTTGTCTACGTCCCCTCTTGTGCCAGTCGCACCATGGGACAGCAGGATTCAGCCAAAGATCAACGTCCGTTAACAGAAGTGACGCTGTCCTTACTGAAAAAAGCAGGCTTCGAGGTGATCATCCCAGAAAAACTCAATAGCCAATGTTGCGGTATGCCCTATAACAGCAAAGGCATGAATGATATTGCCACACAAAAAGCACAAGAGTTAGAAGGCTTGCTGTGGCAGGCCAGCGAGCAAGGCACATATCCGGTGTTAATGGATACTAGCCCTTGTGCCAAACGCAGCATTGAAAATGTCAGCAAACCATTGAACATACTCGAACCGGTTGGCTTTGTGTCACACCACTTGCTGCCACACCTCACTCTATCGCCTGTTCAAGAAACCGTCATGCTGCACGTAACCTGTAGTTCACGCCGAATGGGGCTAGAATCCGATATGCTCTCTCTGGCAAAAGCTTGCGCTGAAGATGTCATCCTGCCAGAACATATCCAGTGCTGTGGCTGGACGGGTGACAAAGGATTTACGACCCCTGAACTTAATCAAGCCGCCGTTGCGCCGCTCAAACAGCAAGTACCGCCAGGCTGCACCCGGGGGTTCAGCAACAGCCGGACATGTGAGATCGGCTTGTCACACCATAGCGGTATTCCGTACCAATCAATTCTCTATCTTGTCGATGAGGCAGCAGTCTAATACCAATCTGGATAAGTAGTTGATCAAATATTTATGTAGGTTGGTATCATTGACCAATGATAAAGCCCAAACCAGCTAACGCACAGTTTGGGCTTTTCTAGTACACCGGATTGATAATTACCCTGTGATATTGAGTTAAGAAATACTTTCCAGAGCGGCCTGCTTCTGTTCGACCAACCAATGTTCGATTTCACGCGGGGCAAAAATCAGTGGATCACCGATATCCACCTCTTCAATATCCTTAAGTTGCTCTGGTAAGATATCAATAATTAGCTCAAGATCTTCATGGCTATGGATATGGTCCTCAAAAATCCTAACCATCTCATGGTTATGATCGATATCTCTCGCCTTTGCAGCGATCGCCAAACCACTCAATAAAGTATACCAAGTCGTCATTGGCCCCTGTGTTATTGATGCTGATTCCGCATCAGAATCAATAAAGGCAAATGGTACTGTTAGCAACGGATATTCACCCTTCATTGCAGCAAAGATCCAATCAGTATCAAATGAAAAATCATAGACCGACGGCTTAGCGAGAATATATCTAATGACATCACGATCATATAACTTAAATGCCGCCTGGGTATCTTTAATGTTATTACTGAAAATTGCCCGGCCAATCATTCTCTGCATGTGACGTAATGTTTTAATGCCAACCCCCCATCGCTCTTCTTGCTTCACTAAAATTGAATCTGGATGCTTGCGGTTACCCAAGACGACTTTAGCGTTTTCTGAGACGTAAGGTTTAAGCAATAAGCCCAACTGGCCTAAATGCACCGAATTATCCGCATCGGTATACATAACACAGTCTGCTCTGTCGGCCATCGCTTGCTGACAACCCAAAATAATTGCCCCACCTTTACGAGAGTCATCCGCCGATGCCAAGTTCTTCAATGGTCCAGAAGACACAGGTAATGCATCAGCAAGGCGCAACACTGAAACTTTCTCTTTATCCGGATGATTTTCTAGAATATGCTCTGCAATACTCGCACTATTATGTGGGCAACCATCGTCAACCGGATACAAATGCCAGTCCACAACAGATCCTTGAACGATCCAATTTAACTGGTCAATTTTCATCCGTAGCGAATCTTCACCATTCGGATTCAGCGATGTTTTTTCATTTAACCGGTTATGCTCTCCCCACATGGCAAAAACGACAGCAACCATTAATGGCCGTTTTAATTTGAGAACATAACGTTTGGACTCAACTAATTTAACGGCTAGGCGAAACTCAAGAGGGCAATTGTCTGAAGATGCCAGCTGCTGATAATACGTCGTGGAAATATCCGTTAAACAATATAAGGTGTTGGCCAGTTGTAATAATCGCTTTTGATGCTGCTTTTCCGTTAAATCAAAAAAATCACTGGCGCCATTAAAAGCTTGTTGAACAATTTTATCTGATGCTGTCATTGCTAAACCCTCTTAGTTACTCCTTAAGTACTCACCCACAACGACAACAGGGCTTAAATAAAGCTTAGTAACGGAAATAACAATGACAAATTTTTTACGCAATCAATTGCATTAAAGGCATGGGTTTGAGGTGCTATATATCACAAAGTGAACATTTACTCGTACCTATGCTCCTATAGCTTCAAACGACAGGTTGGTATAACCACGCAAACCTGTTTTAGTGTGCGTCATGCTGGAAATATTTACTGAGAAATAGGAGCAAAACTTCTACGCTGCAAAGGGGCAACCGTGTGTTTTTCAGGTTGTTCAAAGTGTCCAGAGGGAAAAGTCATTTGTTCCGACTTAATGTCTAACTGATGATTATGACTCTGCTTGTTCGGCGTTGCCATTTGCTTTAAATCTTGCTCCTCGTACTCAATTGCTTCAAGAGGAGTAACGATCACCCTACCTGAGGCATCAACAGGTGGGGGGACTTCAGGTTCTTTTATTTCTATAACAGGCTCAGTGAGCGGCACAGTAACAGGGACTGTCTCAGATAACATTTGAGTTTTTTGGGGATCAGAGGATTGCGTCACTTTTACTGAGCTTGCCCCTGATATATCTATCCCTTTACTCATCACCGGCGCAGTATCCAGCTTAACTTCAGCACCCGAGACAACTAAATGACGGCTTACCGATGACTCCGCAGACGGTTGAATCGTCCTACTGCTTGAGTCAGCCCCTATCGCTTGGGAAACGGTTTCTTCAGAGTCACCCTCTAAGGAAGACGCATTCTTAGTGGGCACCACGTTTTGCTCTCCTGTTGGCAGAACATGCTGCTCTTTACTGTAAGAGGTGTTCAACCCACTTAACTTCTTTCCTCCCTGCGGGGGTTGATAAGCCGGGATCACTGTAGGTCGGGTGTTCAATGGCTGGTTACTTGCAACCTTCTCTTGCCTATCGGCTAACCCCAGCTTCGGGCTTTCAAAGCGGAATATTGACAGCTTCTCATCCCAAGTTTGTAACACTGCTAGCTCATTTTCCCACTCGCTATCAATACTTGCGGCCAAATCAGCAACTTGAAGCTGGGTGGAAAGCAAGGTGTTGGCATGCTCGTAGCGCCGATGAAGTTTCTTCTTCATCTGTTTCCAGTTAGTGCCTCCTGTCATCAAGTATCGGGTACTATCAGCCCAATATTGATAAGCCATAGCATCGTTGGCCATATCGGCAGAAATGGCAGCCAGCGCCTCAGAAAGGCCTGCATATTGCCACATTTTCTTTCGCCCAAGTTTGGCTTCTGAACTCAAAAACAAAATCGTTAACCGGTGCCACTGCTTTGAAGCTTGCTGATAACGTCCAGAATTGACCAAGTGACTCGCTTTGGAATAGTAATTTAACTCTACATCGACCGCAGCAGCGTTAACCTGTATTGGCAATAGGACAAACAAACTCACAGCTATCACAAACCGATATAATTTTCTCATCTGAATGTCTCCACCAAGCATTTTTGTGGGTGGTAAAAACGAGAGTCAAACTGGACATCACGGTATTCACGGGCTTTTCTTGGTTGATACAACTTGCCATTGGCTTTGTAGAGCAATGCTTCGAGTACACCTGCATTGGTTTGCAATGAAATGCTCTTTTCATAACTACTTGTCAGCTCATAGCGTCCTTCATACCAACCACGATCGGGATCATATAGCTCACGCACGAGAGTCAATAAGCGATCGGTATAATCAGTTTTCCAGAGAGCCCACATTTGAAAAGCGACTCGGGTGGACACCAGCGCTTTTTCATCATGATCACTGCCGTCTTCCGCCACCGAGATCCACGGCGTACCCAACGCATAGATAGCGTCGTAGAGAAAATAAGGTTCGCCGCTGACGACATGCTCTCCCCGAGCAGTATAGATACGATCAACGTCCCAGCGAGACTCCTGAATACGGTAGACAGAATCTGCCATGGCCGCCAATACCTCATTGGTGTGATCAGAGTCGGATGAGCGTCGATCGTCAATACCATCCCAGTTAAATTCCAGACCAAGTAATAGGTACGGTGTACTATAGACCGGACGTAGCACATCGTAATCACGAGGATCACGGCCATCGAACAACAAGTCGATACCGTTTATCGTCACCACTTCGTACGGATCTAGCATCATTGCCTTTTCAGGTACGATTTGCCAATCAAGATAACCATAGGCGGTATACTCTTCGACACCCAGCCGCCCTTCTTTATAGCGGTGGACATTACCGTCATTGATCGCCGCCCCATACAGTTCACCCTCTTCGGTCACTAATTCACAGAAGTTCCAGCGCAGCACCGCTTTATCTACATACTCAGAAAATTCAGGGTTACGCTGCTTGACCATCGCCAGAGCGATAAGTAACCGACCAATATCAATCGAGGACCAGCCGAGTTCACCCGGCTGATTAGCATAATCAACCATCATTCTGGTACTGGTGCTATAGACCTTATTCGGCACACCAGTCAGCCCCAAAGGCATTTCATTAAGAAACGAGAGCACTAATGTTAATCGCTCATCTTGCTCCTTGCTGGTGATAAACCCAAATTCCCGTGCAGCTATCAAGGCGATAAGGTAGTCGGCCAAATTCGAAAGGTTAGTCGTTGGGTAGTTATCGAGCGCATTCACCAACCCGGTAGTGAGGTTGGTGTTGTTTTCAACATAAGTCCAAGCAATTTGCGCCCATTCAAGTTCTTGCTCGGTTAACGAGCCGTAACGGCCCTGACGCAGCATCTGCGACTCATTAACCGAAGTCATCCCACTTTGAACTCCTTGGTACACCACCCCACAAGAAGTAAGGCAGAACAAAGAGACCGCAATCACCATATTTCTCAACATCTATTTCCTTTCAAAGGCAGTTAGAGCTTGCTATTAAAAGCCCCTTTACGAGGCAAGCACTGCCCTTCATAGCCAAACGGTGATTCAAGCGCTTTTTCCCACAGGCTTGGTGCAACATTGTCTTTATACTTCAGCAGCTTTCCTTCTTGTTTGTAGAGAAGGATCTCGAGGGTGATACCGTTATTATTCGAGGTGAAGGTATTAATCAAGCCAGTACCATTCTCAAAGATCCCTTCATAAAAGCCCTTTTCCCGATCATATAGATGTGCAATATGATCAAACAGCAAATCGGTGTACTCGGTATCCCACAACACCCACATCCCTATCGCACCTTTAATAGCGACAGCGGAATATTGAGGCAGATATTCACCGGCCTCCGAAATGGTATTCCACGCAAATCCATCGGTATAAATGGTGTCATAGACAAAATACGGAGGTCCAGCCAACTGATGTTCAGTACGTGCAGTGATAATACCCGTTTGCTTATAACGCTCTTCTTGAACGCGATAAATCTGTAAGGCGAATTCCGCAATCCAGTCATTAGAATAGTTATAGTCATGGCCAGAACGGTCTTCGACCAAATCCCAACCTAACTCGATACCATCCAATACATAGCTTTCCGTTACCACATAGCTGTGGGCTTTTAGCTTACGCGGATCACGGGTATCGTAAGGGACATCATAGCCATAGAGGTTAATCGTACTATACGGTTCAGCCATCGAAGCTTGGGTGGTATCAAACCCCCATAACTGGAAGCCTTTAGCTGCATATTCTTCATAACCCAACCGGCCTTCTTGCAGGTACTGCACAGGCTTGTCTTTCTCCAACAAAGCGCCAAACATAGTGCCGTTTTCATCAACAACGTTACAGAAGTTCCAACGCAAAATGGCAGAATCAATACTGGTCGCATACTCAGGGTAACGGTGCTTGATAATGTGTAGCCAAATCAATAAACGACCTAAGTCGAGGGCTGAATAGCCAATCTCACCAGGTTGGTTACCGTAATCCACCTTAGCCGCAGTTTGGGTGTTGTAAGCCTTATTTGGTAACTCATTCATGAACAGGTCTAGCGTGTTCAAGGTTGTCAATATACGAATAAGGCGCCGGTTAAATTCTTCTTTTTCAATGATCCCTAACTCATACGCACTTACCATACCCGCCATATAAGACGCTGAATCCCACCATGTTACTGAGGGGTAATTGTTTACCGCATTAACAAGCCCGGTTGGTTCCTGGTAGTTATTTTCAAAATACTTCCAGGCGATTCGAGCCATATCCATTTCTTGTTCCGTCAGCGCGCCCTGACGCGCCTTCGGAACACTCCAGTGACTTTTCCTATCGACGACATCTTCAGAAAAGCTATTGTATTTGTTACCGCAACCGGTAGCCAAAACCCCTAAAAGGCCAACAATGATATAACGCATTCGATACTCCCTATCAAAGTTGCGGTTTACTTCACGCCTACGCTCAGCAAGGCTCCATTTTCAATATAAGCAAGTGATTCCAGAACAATCCCGTTAGTATTGGCTGTAATGGCTTTGTTCACTCGGCCGTCATCTTCATAACGACCTGAATACCAACCTTTCTCTTCTGAGAATAAGTCTTTAGCATCTTCAATCAGCAAATCGGTATAAGCCGTTTCATATAAGGCATACCAACCAAACGCTGCTTTTGTTGAAAGCGTTTTAAGGTGTGAGGCATCATCACCCTGGTCGGTGATCGCATTCCACTCTTTACCATCAGAAAATACGGTGTTGTAGACAAAGTAAGGGGCCTCATCGACGTTATCCTCACTGACCGCCGTCAGAATACCAGTACGTTCATAACGGTTTTCCTGCGCTTTATAAACACGGTGGGCAAAAATCTTCGACACACTGTCGGCACCAAACTCCAAGCTATCCAGAATATAAGACTCACTCACCACATAATTGTGAGCATGGAATTTCGCAGGATCACGCAAGTCAGTTGGGATCTCGACACCATCGATATTTCGCATCTCAAGGTAGTCGATATATTTCATTGCATTGAAGACATCTCGTCCCATCAACGACATCGCTTTCGAAGCATATTCTTCGTAACCAATACGCCCTTCCTGAACCAATTCCATCTCAGTCCCGCCATCTTGTTGAGGGCGCGACCCATACAGGTAACCGTCTTTAATCATCACGCCAACATCCCAGTGATTTAGCACCGCATTCACATGGGTGTTAAATTTCGGATATTGCCAAACCATAATATTCAGAGGTACCAGAATTCGGCCAATATCAATGGCTGACCAACCAATCCCGTTTTCAACAGGTTGGTTCTGGTAATCCACCATTTGAACCGTTTGGGTGTTATACGCTTTATTAGGCAGTTTGCCATCAATTAACGGAAGGCGCGCAAGGGTGTGCAACACTTTTTCCATGCGTAATTCAAATGTGCTCTGGCTGATTATATTCAGCTTTTCCGCCGCCAGTAGGCCCATTAGATAAGAAGCGGTATCCCACATGGTCGTCGAGGGGTAGCCATCAACCGAGTTCACTAAACCGGTATTTTCCTGATAGTTATTTTCAAAGTAGGTCCACGCCGTATTAGCCCAAACAAATTCTTCTTCAGAAAGCACGCGGCTTTCACGCACCGGGATCTCTTCCGTTGCTTCGAAAGTAATGTTGCCCAAAATATGCCCGTAGTCACGAGTTTCAATATTGAACGCAATGACCAGTGCCGTTAAAAGTCCGAATAAAAAGACGATATGATGCCGTGCATTTACGACTGCTTGCTTAAATTCCATATTCTAATTCCTCAGATTCCTGTTCCTGCTTCTTATCTGCTGGTGGTGGCGTCCAATAAGCGGCAGCAATCATCCCCCACATCGCCATCATGTTGTTAATGGTCCAAAAACTATTAAATACCAGCCCGCCGATAGAATAACTGCCAAACATGCCGGTGAAATAACTAAACCAAGCAAAGCACATGCTAAAGAAGCTCAAGCCAAAGACGAGTATCTGCGGTATAACCAAGTGACCAAAAAAGCCATCCTGCCTTTCTTTTGGTGTCGCAGGGAAACTGATCTTACGACCACGTAATACCGTCCACAGGGCACGCATATTAACCGGGAAGAAGGAGAGGAAATTGGTCTTGCCCTTATAGCCAGCTACCCCCCAAGTCCCAACCATCATGGCCAACTCCGCCGTTAATACGAACGGAATAAAATGCAGGTAAAAAGTCACATCATAAGCGCTGACTGGTGCGATACTGGTCAAGAAATAAATAATAGGGCAAGTAAGGAAAATAATATTCCAAATAGCTGACAAATTTGACCAGAAGCTGGCACCGTACATCATCTTCTGTTTCAGGTTCATCCCTTTTCTAAACAGAGGATTATCATTCATGAAAATATCAATTGAGCCACCGGAATACTTGAAGCGCTGCACGGTCCAGGTTTGAAGATCCTGTGGTGATAACATCTTGCTTTCTACCTCAGGGTGTTGAACCGAACGCCAGTTCCTTTCGGTATCTGAGTGCAGAACAATAGAGGTATAAATATCTTCCGATACATGGAATTTATACGGGGTAAATTCGGTATCGAAGATAATTTCTTGGCGAAGGTTATCAGAGACGTCTTGATCAACCGCTTTCTCTTTAGTGATCTTACGGATCTGTTTCTCGATTTCCTTATGCTCTTTGCTGATTTGCTCACTGTAACTACGAAGCGCCGCTTCCATAACAGCTTCACGACGGTGGATCGAGCCTGCACCACAACAAAATGAAGCGTTCACCCAGTTACGACGACGCTGAATAACGTCATAGAACATTTGCGGATCATTAACATAAGGATCCTCACCAATTTTCACCGGCCCATAAAATTTCTCAAACCCACGGCCAATAGGCGCAGCCCATTTACCCAGTTTACGCTGCAGCCAATTAGGTAGACGCTCGCCCTCCGGTAAGTCAAAAAACCATTGTGGAGTCTGAACCCAGGCAACATCAGGATCGCGGAAGTATCCCATGGTATGTTCAAGGATAGTTGGGAACGGGCGGGTATCGGCATCACAGATAACAATAAAGTCGCCATAGGTTTGCTCTAGAGCATTACGTAGGTTACCGGCCTTAAAGCCGATGTTATTTTCCCTAGTTATGTACTCGACGCCCATCTCTTCCGCCAGGGCTTTCATTGCCGGACGCTTGCCATCATCGAGAATGAATATCTTAATTTCGATGTCATGGGGGTAGCGGATCTTCTGCGCATCTTCAATGCTCAGCCTAACCAATTCTGGTTCTTCGTCATAGCTCGGGAAGAAGACGTCAATGCTGATAGGTCTTGTTTCAGAACCCTCTGGACTGTCTTTAGCCACACATTCATTTATCGTATGCGGGGGCGTCTTCTTCGGCTCGTCCTTGGTCTTCCATAAGTTGAAGGTAAATAAGACCGAGCCAATAAAAGCACAGGATTCAGCAAAGACCAGCGGAAATGAAAACCACATTGCGTCATAGTTCAACGCATATGACCAACGCCACCACAAGTACCAAATACCCAAAGTGAGATTACACGTGGCAAGGTACTGATAAAGTAATTCTCTCGACATACTATAAGGCACCGGACCCGGTGGCTTACGATGTTCGAATTCCTTGAAATAAAAATCCATGAGCTCTCACTCCGGTTAATAATGATTAAAGTAAGCGTGATGCACGGCAATCAAACCAATCAGACTGGCGTTATAGTCAATAGCGAATTCATTTACTGCATACGACTTCTCACTATCTATGTAGCTCAGCATCCCCATATTTTTCGGTGCAACTCCGGCTTGCGCCATTTCATTAGGCCCGCCGACTAGGTAACCAGGCAAGCTAACTCCAGTCGCAATGCGGTACAAATGATGAAGGTTTCGTACCGAGTAAGTACCACTGTTAGTGACAAAACTCATATCAAACGCATTTGCCCCAAGTAGGTAATCTATTTGAGATTGAACAGACGTACGATTGTCCAACTGTCCTTTGGCAAAATCAGCCCAAGCAATCAATATTCCCGCTTCGGCAGTCATCTTGTTAGAGCCCCAAATAAAGCGCTGGTTAGCAACCCTAAATGGAGACTGCTGAGACTGTTGGAGATAACGCGAAGCCACCTGATCCAGGTCATTGGCTAGTTGATCTCTAAACGCCCCTTTTTCCTCGGCAAGAATAAGGTGCCAGACCCCCATTAATGCTGGGTTCTTCCATTCAAAAATATCTATCCACTGCGGGTCATAGTTGTCTTGGAAGGCGCGTTTAAATTTATCTTGCCCTGTCGTGATATAAAGTTCGGCATAAGCCCAAAGCCGATCATCAACATCAGTTTCCAATGACGCTTCCTTGTCGAATTTATTCGCCATATAAGGGCCAGAGCCCGAATCATCACCCTCCTGCCAATCAAAGTACTGTCCATCCTGGCTTGCAAGGTAGTTAGCCGCATGGATAGCTGCACTAAGATATTGTCGGGAAAGATCGGCATCGAACGGCTTTATCGTTCTTGCCGCAAACGCCATGGTCGCAGCAAACTTCGCCGTCTCTGGTGTACTAACGCCATATATAAAGCGGGTCTGGTTGTCTTGCCATGGGCCAATTTTTGCAGGCCAACTCGCACCAGAGACTTTACGGTACACTGCCCCATCTTCACGCTGCATTTTAAGCAGCCAATCCAGGGCATAAATAGATTCATCGATGATGGCTGGCTTGTCACTACCCGGTTGCTTGGTATCAGAATACAACTGAGGGGTTTGTCGGTAAGCTTCCAACAACCTCGCCACCGTTATCGTTGTCGTCGCGACATATTTACCAAAGTCTCCAGCATCATACCAACCACCAACCACATCCAAATAGGTACCGGCTTTATGGAAAGCATCAGTTCGGAAAATTTGACCATCTTGCATATGGCTTTGCGGACGGTTCATCCCCGTCGCACGGTCATTCACCACCATGCCAGAGCGCTGCAGGTAAAGGGCATGAACCAAGCGTTCATTGAGCGGCTCATAAGCACCAGCTTCGATGGGAAACGGAACTGATTGACCGTTATCACTCACCAGCTTATACCAACCAGGAGTCTTCACTTGACTAAAATCAATCGCGCGAACCCTGCGTTCATCAGGCAATGAAACGGCATCTGCGCTTTCTAGCTTGGCAACTAAGCGGCCATCTAGCACAGATAACAGTTGGATGTCGGAAGGCTCTTCCGCCAAGAGATAGGCATATTTATCTCCACTCGGCAAATACCCCATTTGATTAACCATGATATCGGCACTATGTGCAGAAAATACCATTGTAGCTCCCAGTAGATAGCTAAGTATTTTTGTCATAATCTAGCCTTCCAAATCCTCTGCAAGATAGCGATTGATACTGACCGTCTTGCCGTTGTTGTCCTTAACTTCAAGTGTTAGGTATGATGCCAGCCCATTTAGAGGTTGATCAGTTGCCACAACCAATTTCGAGTTTGCTTCAATCAACAAGCCATTAAACTCCCAGCGCGCTTGGTTATAGCGGTTAGTTACAACCAAGGTGGCATCTTCAAATCGGTTTAGAGAGTCATTAATAATCGTCAGGGTCACTGATGAACGTCCTGATAATAACTCTGCGTCGGCTACCGCCAACAAAGGCTGATATGACATCTTCAACGCCTGGTAACCCGGCTTAGGAGTACGTTCAACATCCAATACAGACCAAGTAACCGATGGCCAACTATCAACAAACATAAATTGATAAATTGCAGCGACCCCTTCACCTTTATTCAACCTTAGATGCTCAGCTGCAAATTTGGTTACTAACCTTTGATATTCCTGAGAATTATTCCAAAAATGTGATAGAGATTCACCTTGTTGCACATGGGCAACATTCAGGGTTTCATGATGCTGGTAATTGTGATATTTGAGTGTGTTTAAAACACCCTCCCTCAGTGGCCACTCCATCTGGCCTTGTAGGATCTCTTCCATCAGGGCCCAGCTAGGCATGGCCTGCGCACCGAACTCACTGACAATCATTGAGGGCTGGTAAGTACGGTAATCTTTGTATGAGCCTGAATACCAGCCTAACCATGGGTGCTCGTGGGTGTATGAGGCTTTACGCACCACCCTTCCGTCTCCTGCTCTGGTAAGTGCTTGATGAACGTTCTCAGTTAACTGTTTGTTTTGATTCGGCTGGTATGAAGGGTATTTATACTGCATCCATGGTGCATCCCAAGGCGGCTCATTATGCCCCGACCAGAATGCAATTGAAGGATGGTTATACAATAAGTCGGTCATCGCTTTGGCTTGACGAGCAGCTTCAAAAGCAAAACTCGGTGTGTCACTATAGCCCCACTGCAAAGGGAAGTCTTGCCAGATCACCAAACCCGATTTATCAGCTAAATCATAAAACGCTTTGCCAGCAACATGGGCATGTACCCGAACACTATTGATATTGGCATCTTTCATCAAGGTAAGATCTTGCTGATATTGCCCAGCCGTTACTTCACCAAGCCATTGACTAGCAATATAATTGGTTCCCCTGATAAAATAGGGCTGTCCGTTTACCAGAAACTGTTTATTCTCGCTATCAAGTCTTATTTCCCTGAATCCGACAGGCACTGTTTTCTGATCAGTCAGTTGGCCATCAATGAAAACGGAAATTGAAAGATCGTAGAGGTTGGGTTTACCCCAATCCCAAGGCCACCACAACGCTCGGGGTACTTGAGGTAAAGCAAGTTCAACTGTCGTTTGTCCTGACTTAATTTGCTCTTCAATAACGTAGTGCTCAGAGTCATTACCACCTTGGTGCTGCAGTACCATCTCTATGGTCGCCGACGCCTCACGAATTGAATCCACAACGAGCCGGATGTCTGCTGATGTGACTTTCTTTTCAATATTATTCACTTGGGGGCGCACTTTTACTGCCTGCAACGCAATCGGGCCGGTTTGCCTGATTGTTACATCGCCCCATATCCCTCCTGAGTTCCAATCTTGGCCTTTATCAGACCAAGCACCACCAGGTCGGGTGTCATGATGACTCAAGACGCCTTTTATGAGTGTTTTATGCAATGACCAATCGGCTGTTTGTTGCTCATCAGGGCTATTCACCCATACATTTAATGCATTTGTGCCAGCCTGAAGATGACCAGTAAGCTCCACCTGATGAGGGATAAAATACCCAACATTACGAGAAATATATTTACTATTAACCGTCACGGCAGATTCATAGTCAACACCATCTAACTCAAGCCAAACCCGGCCCGAATCGAAAAGGCGGTCAACATTGAATTGCCGATGATAATACGCAACTCCAGCATAATTGACTCCAGACGTTTTCCAATGCCCTGGGACAGTGACATTATATTGCCCTGCCCAATTGTCATTTTCATCAATTATCTCGAGGCGCCAGTTTCCGTTTAATGATTGCTTATTAACAATCCAATCATTATTGTCTGAAACAGAGGCGCAAGAAGATAATGAGAATAACGTCAATAGTAATATTATTCTCATATTTTCCTTATAGACGTTATTATTTCGCGCGTTTTAAAATTTTAAAGGTATTTTTATTACCACTTTGAATATATTCAAGATCATCAGTTAGCTGCACAACAATAATGAACCCTCGCCCCGATGTCGTCCAAGTTTCAGGATCTTCTGGGTCCGGTTCAATAAACTCACCATTAACAACTCGGTTAAACTCATCTTTGGTCATCGACTTTCCATAATCTGACACTTCAAAGACCAATTCATTATCCGAGTTAAAAAAGCATGAACATTCTATCGGTAATTTATCCGAATACTGATAAGCATGCTCATACGCATTATTAACCACTTCGACAAGACATAGCTCAACTTGATCTATAACCTCTTGTGAAACTTGATTACTCCGCAGATATTGCTGCATATCATCAGCAATATCACGGGATACATCTGGAGAACTACTGTATTGCTTACTAAACCGCTCAGTGACTAAATCCATCAGGTAAGCCCCACTTAACTAGTTAAGAATCTGTTCCTCTTCATCGGGTGCAGAGGGTACATACGTAGAAATACTGCCTATCGCGCCCATCATTGGCTGCACTTGACGCCTGTCATTGAGTATATTTACAGCGTTCAACTCACTTAACGATTGTGTGTACCCATCATGGCTAATGAAGTAGTCACCAAACACTGTTTTATCTTCAACAAAGGCTGCTGACGCGACATGGATGTATTCACTCACCAAACTCTGTTTGATAATTGCGCCCGATTCCACTTTACTATTTGCACCAATCACAACAGGGCCTTCAATCGTTGACCCGGGTTGAATTTCACACCCGCTACTAATAATAATTGGAGGCGTAATATTGCAACTATCGAAATCAAATACAGTATTAATTCCGACCCATACTCCCGGCTTGACTTGTGTACCCGGTATGGGGTAACCCGGTACCTTGCCTTTCATGATGTCACTGGTTACCGTCCATATATCACTGATATTACCAACATCTAGCCACTGAAATTCCATACTGGTTGCAAAGAAATCTACATTTTTTTCGACCAATTTAGGGAAGAGTTCACTTCCAATATCGTACTCCTGTTCAGCAGGAATAAAATCGAAAATGGCTGGTTCAAAGATATAAATACCCGTGTTAATTTGCGTCGATAGCGCTTCTTCTACTGACGGTTTTTCTTGGAAACTCGTTACCTTTCCGTAATTATCGGTAACAACCACACCGTATTTAGATACCTCTTCCAAATCGACATCACGTGTCACGATAGTCGAAATACCGCCATTTTGCTTATGGCGCCTTACTGCTTCGGTCAAATCCAGATCAATCCATGCATCCCCACACACAACAACGAAGGTTTCATTAAAAAAGCCAGAAAAATCCTGAATCTTCCTCATGCCCCCCGCAGAGCCCAGAGCCTTACTGACAAAATTGCCATCTACAATTTCACCTTCATAAGAAAATGAAAGCTGGACATTAAAATGATGCCCATCACCAAAGTAATTCTCAATCACTTCAGCCAAGTGGCTAGTATTAACAACAATTTTATCAATGCCATGGGCGGCAAAAAGCTGAATCATAGATTCCATAACCGGCTTGCCCAGTATAGGGATCATCGGTTTAGGGATTATCTGGGTAATCGGTCTAACCCGTGTTCCTTTCCCTGCGGCGAGGATCATTCCTTTCATACCATACTCCTTTACGCCATAGTCGCGACGGCATCTTCAACGGTATCGTAACTGGTGATCAGCTTGTCCATACGTGTTAACTTCAGTAGTTCTTTAACGGCACGCTGTGGATTGACTACGCTGATTTTTTTACCACGCAGCATTTTATAAACAGCCATTACAGCACCCAAGCCGCTGCTATCCATAAAACGGACTTCGGATAAATCCAGTACGAGATGGCTACCAATATCCTCCGACAGTTTCTCGACCACATCCCTGAAACTTGGTGCTAATTTCGCATCAAAGCGCTCTTCTTTTACTTGAAGAATTGTGCATTGACCTTGGTTGATAGTTTCATATTGCATAGCTGCTCCCTTTCTGGATTACCTTTCCATTCAACAACAAGCACGCTGACATCATCATCAAACTGCTCAGCCTGCTGCCAATCTCTAACACTGTTCACTAACAACTCTGTTTGTAACGTGGTTGGCTGTTCATTCAATTGAACCACCGCCTTTCGAAAACCTTCTTCCGAAAACATTTCACTGCCTTTTTCCGCTTCAGTGATCCCGTCGGAATACATCCACACTTTATCGCCCGGCTCTAGCTGAATATAGGAGGTTTCGTATTCAACAAAGTCAAAAGCCCCAACAACAAAACTTTCTTGGCCAATAAATTCAGCATCTGCACGCTGAGAATGCAGCCAAACCAAAGGCGGATGGCCGGCACTGGAAAACGCCATCTTTCCGGTTTTTATATTCAACACGGCATAGACCATGGTGAAATACAGTAAATTCTGCTCATCACTGAGATATTGATCATTTAGGCGCTTTAATACCTCATGGGGCTGGTTTATCCGGTAATAGGGCGGATCTTTAATTGCCGTTTTCACTATCGAGCTATGCCCAGAACTCACAGCAATGCTCTGCTGTACCGAAAATGATAACAAAGCCGATGAAACCCCATGCCCTGCGACGTCTAATAGGTAAAGGGCTACATGTTCTTCATCTAAGTTCATGTAGCCCAGCATATCCCCACCGATTTGCGCACTGGGTATAGAGACATAACTCAGCTCAACACCTGACATGGACTTTTCTGTCGGCAATAACCTCTTCAATAGCTCACCAGCCGATTCCAAATCTTTTTTCATGGTGGCGTAAGCACTGTCTAAGGCATCATTTTTACTTGTTATTTCATTGTGCAGTGCCAGCGTTCGGAACCCAGCTTGAATACGAGCAACCAACTCATCAACATGGGTGTCTTTCACAACAAAGTCATCAGCACCGGCATTAATACCACTCACTATCGACTCTTTGTCATCCTTACCAGACAACAACATGAAAAACAGGTAACGTCCGTAATCTGCTGATTTCACCCTTGAACACAATTCAATGCCGTCCATTTCAGGCATCATCCAATCACTCAGCACAAATTGAATATCTGGACGCTCCTCCAGCACTTGCAAAGCATGCATACCATCACTGGCTGTAATAACTTCAAACCCGCGCTTGGATAAGACTTTATCCGTGAATAGAAGCATGGTTCTGTTATCATCAACCAATAAGATTTTCTTCATTACGTCACCCGCAAATGATGCCACCCAAGCATAAACATATTGTTGCACAATAATTTTTACAAGCAAAACTGATATGCAATAACTTTTATGTACAACTACATTCTAGTAAGGTTTATTAGACACAACAAAAAAATGTGTTTTTTCTGTTCGTTACCTCAAATATTTACTCGTAATATATTTACTTTACATATAAAAAGGGCCACTACTAGTGGTTGATCATACATAGGCACACAAGGATGATGGGCTTGCGTTGTTTTAGTTTAATAATTTTTTCTCTATGCCTTGCTGTGCCCTGCGAGGGTGATGAGTATATGAGTGAAACGCGCAAGCATGCCCCCGGCCCCTCCTCTCCTTCGCTGACACCTTCAAGTAAAATCCCAGCATTTGAAGAAGACAAAGATCCATCAGAAGCGGATTTAATTTGGAAAGGAGTCTCAAGCTCATTCGATCTCCCTTTCGAAGAATGGGAAGCAAACAAAGACAAGTCATTTTTGCATGGTTTGAGTGGCAACCTTGGTTTCGGCTATCCCTTACTGGAAACACCAGCGGCTAATATCCCGACCAACGCAACCAATGGGCCTGCCAATACCAACATGACCACGACCCTTTCACTCAAATACACCATTTTAGGCAACTGGTTTGTCTCCGGTACCCTCTATTACTATTGGGATAGTGAACAAAAACAGCCTTGGAATCCCGACTTCACCTATGTCTTTGGTTACAGTGACTGGCGTCCTTATACCTTCAGCCTAATGTACGCCAATTACGGGGGTAACCGCTTTAAAGCAACCGACGAACAGCCTATCACCAACTTTAATCAGGGAACCTGGTCATTGGGCTGGAAGTTTCCGGTCGTGGATCCGGTCAAAAGCTGGCTAACGTTTACCGATGAAGGTGCCATTGGCTGTCAACTTGACTTTAATTACACACCTGAGTATTTCGACCTCGCCACCACCTCTTATATGACGGGACACCAAACCCTTAGCCTGGGTTGTAAGTACTCCATTTTTGGCAATTGGTATATCAACGGTACAGCCTTTTATTACTTTGATAGTTCGCAAAAACAGCCTTGGAACCCTGATTACACCTATGGCTTTGGCTACTTTGACTGGCGACCTGGAACCATAACCATTCAATACAACAACTATTCTGGTAACCGTTGGAATTCCTCTGATCGTGCTGAAGATACAGGCCGCTTCAAAGACGGCTCAATCACTATCGCTTACTCATTCTCTTTCTAAATCACATTTCGCAATCTGCAGCTGCACATTGCAAAAATCAATACAGCAATGCCTACAAATCCGTCTATTCTTGATGTTACAGCACAATATAAATTCGAATGCATAACAACTTCATTTTCTTAAACTATTTTTGCATTTAAAAACAGCCAGTTAAATATCATCAACTTTCTAGTATGGGTATGAGCAATAAGTTGGCATGCATCATGCCGTACAAAGATTAACTATTACCGAGTTACCAATATTCACAGTGAGGTTAGTATGGAAGGGACTAAGTACGACGACAAAGTAACTGGAACAGAAAGCGATGACAGCATCGATGTACTTTCCGGTAGTGATGAAGTGGAAGCAAAAGGCGGTGACGACTTTGTTGTTGGTGGTGAAGGCAGCGATAAGCTTTCTGGTAACGAAGGAGCTGACACCATATTTGGTGACGTGCAGTATGGAGAAGAACCTCCTGCGGAGCCTGCTACTGATGATAACTGGGGGAATGCGCAAACTGTTTACCAGTATACTGCATCTGATGAGCCAGAAGAGACCATCACACACAGTGTCCGTTTGGGTAACTATTTAGTTGATAACTCTGGCTCAATCAACGCAAAATTCACAACCAGCCAGGCGTACGATGCCGTATTTATCCAACTTGTTGATAGTAGTGGTACCGTGGTCGACAAGGTTCCAGCTACGGTCACTGAATCCGGTGAAATTGTGTTGGAATACACCTATAACAGTGACAAATTCAGCTCTGACGAGTTGATATCTTTAGAGCTTGTTGATCCCGATGGTAATCCTGTTTCTGATATCGACACTGTCGAAGTGATCGCCAACAACATCTATGACGACACCATTAGTGGTGGCAGCGGCGACGATACTATTTTTGGCCAACAGGGCTCCGACACTATTTTCGGTGACGAAGGCAATGACTTTTTAGATGGCGATATCAACGACGATACACTTCACGGTGGCACTGGCGATGATGTATTGATCGGGGGTAGCGGCGATGACGTCCTTTATGGTGATGAAGGCAATGACACCTTACTGGGGAGTGATGGCGACGACACCCTCTATGGTGGTGACGGTGATGACACCCTGCTTGGCGAATTAGGCGATGACACTCTCGAAGGCGGAGCCGGTGCCGATATCCTCGTTGGTGATGATGGTAATGACGTCCTCTCTGGTGGTACTGGTGACGACAAACTGTTCGGTGGTCAGGGTGAAGATGTCATCTCTGGCGATGAAGGCAAAGATGAAATCCATGGTGATGCCGGTATTGATAAGCTCTCTGGGGGGGCTGGTGATGACTTTATCATGGGGGGCACCGGTGACGATATTATCGATGGTGGTGCGGATAATGACCTTCTTCTCGGTGGTGATGATAACGATACCCTGACTGGTGGTGAAGGTAATGACAAGCTCTTCGGTGAAGTCGGTGACGATAATCTTGATGGCGGTACTGGCGATGATGAAATCTATGGTGGTATTGGTAACGATGTTCTAGTTGGTGGTGAAGGCCACGATAGCTTATTCGGCGGTGAAGGCAGCGATGTACTCGATGGCGGTACTGGCAGCGATAATCTACACGCGAATGAAGGCGACGACATCATCAACGCCGGCGCCGGTGATGACTTCGTTTATGCCGGAGACGGTAATGACATCATCGACGGTGGCGAAGGTAACGACACCATCTTCGGTGAAGCTGGGAATAACCAAATTACAACAGGTGCCGGTGATGATACCGTTTATGCCGATGCCGGTAACGACACCATCGACACCGGTGATGGCCACGATACAGTGTATGCAGGCACGGGTAATAATGTTATTAGCACAGGTGCTGACAACGATACTGTTTATGCCGAAGACGGAAATGACCAAATAGATGCAGGTGAAGGCCACAACATTGTTTACGCCGGCGATGGCGACAACACGGTAGCAGCCGGCAGTGGTGACGATGATATTTTCGCGGGGACGGGTGCCGATAACATTCAAGCTGGTGCGGGTAATGATGAGGTCTTTACCGGAGCAGGTAATGATACCATCAACGCCGGTACAGGCAGCGATAAAGTCTACGCCGGCGATGGCGATGATGTTATCGAAGGTGTCAGTGGCAATAACGAACTCTTTGGTGAAGCGGGTAACGATACCATCAACGCTGGCCTTAATGCCTCAACCCTTTATGGCGGCCAGGGCGAAGATACGCTAACGGGTTCTGATGAAAATGATTACCTTCACGGCGGAGCAGACAGCGATGTGCTAATCGGCAATAAAGGTAATGATACCCTCGAAGGCGCTGCGGGCAACGATGAACTGTCCGGGGGCGAAGGCAATGACATCCTACTGGCTGGTACCGGTGATGATAAAGTCTCTGGTGGCACCGGCGACGATATATTAGTCGGTGGTACCGGTGATGACATCCTGCTTGGTGAAGACGGCAAAGATATTTTAGTCGGCGGTGCGGGTGACGATGTACTCGACGGTGGCACAGGTGTCTCTGAGCTATATGGCGATGACGGAGACGACACCCTACTTAGCGCTGACGACAACGACCTTCTTAGTGGCGGCGAAGGTAATGACACCATCACCTCCAACGCTGGTAACGACACGGTATTTGCAGGCGCTGGTAACGATGTAATCGATACCGGTACAGGGGACGACACCGTATTCGGTGATGCTGGTCAGAATACCATTACCACCGGTGATGGCGCTGATACTGTCTACGGCGGCATCGATGAAGATGACATCAACACTGGCGAAGGTAACGATACCGTTCTTGCCGGTGATGGTGATGACAAAATTGATACAGGTATCGGCAATGATTATGTAGAAGCTGGCAGTGGCAACGATGCTATCACCGCTGGGGAAGGTGATGACGTTATCTTAGGTGATGCAGGTGACGACGTTATTTCAGGGGGTGCCGGTAAAGATGTACTGATCGGTGGCACAGGTAACGACATCTTAGACGGCGGAACAGGTGTATCTGAGCTTTACGGCGAAGACGGTAACGATACCCTCATCAGTGGCGATGACAGTGATATCCTCGGAGGCGGTGCAGGTGACGACACCATCATGGCTAATGCCGGTGATGACATCATCTATGCAGGTGCTGGGGCCGATACGATTGATGCCGGAGCAGGTGACGACACCGTTTACGGTGAGTCAGGCGCCAACACTATCAATACTGGCGAAGGCAATGACACTGTATACGGCGGTATTGATGCCGATAGCATTACAACAGGTACAGGAGATGATCAGATCTTCGCTGGTGCAGGTGCTGACACCATTAATGCAGGGGCGGGTTCTGATCACATTGATGCCGGTGCAGGTAACGATATTATCGATGCCGGCGACGGTGATGATAGCGTGTTCGGTGGCGCAGGTAACGATACGCTGATTGGGGGTGCAGGTGCCGACTACCTAGCCGGTGGTGATGGTGACGATACCATTACCGATGATGGCACTGATACCGTTCTTGGTGAAGGTGGCAACGATACGCTTACCGCTGCAACTGGTGGTAGCCATCAAATTTATGGTGGCGAAGGTGACGACACCCTCATTGGTAGTGAAGCCAGCGATACCCTTTATGGTGGTGCTGACGATGATACCATCACCGGTGGCGGTGGTGCCGATACCCTTTACGCAGGTGAAGGTAATGACCGTATTGATGCCGGTGCTGGTGATGATACTGTCTACGGTGAAAATGGTAACAACACGATTGAACTTGGTGAGGGAACCAACACCCTATTCGGCGGCGCAGGCAATGACACAGCAACAGCTGGCAGCGGCAACGACACTATGTATGGCGCGGCGGGTAATGATAATTTATCCGGTGGTGCCGGTGACGACCTTCTTGAAGGCGGCGAAGGTAATGATACCCTTTCCGGCGGTGAAGGGGCTGATACCTTGGTCGGCGGTGAGGGTAATGACCACATCAGCGGCGGCCTTGGTAATGACAAGCTTTTCGCAGGCGAAGGTAACGACACCCTAATCGGCGGTGAAGGAGATGATGAACTTCACGGAACAGCAGGCAGCAACACTCTCTCAGGTGGTGCTGGCCAAGATACTATTTACGGTGGTACTGGAAACGACACTGTCGATGGTGGCAGTGATGACGATAAAATTGAAACGTTCGCAGGCGATGACAATATCCAGGGTAACACCGGGAATGACACCATTGATGCAGGCGAAGGCAACAATGTGATCGATGGTGGTGAAGGTGACGACGTGATTGTTGCTGGCTCTGGTCATGATGTCATTGGAGGTGGCGATGGTAACGACAACATCAACGCTGGAGATGGTGATAATAAGGTTATCGGTGGTCTAGGTAATGACAGCATTACTACCGGTGGCGGCATCGATACCCTAGAAGGCGGTGAAGGCAACGATACCCTCAAGGCCGGTAGTGGCGATGACGTACTGAAAGGAGGGCTCGGAAGCGATAAACTTTATGGCGAGTCAGGCAACGACGTCCTTGAAGGCGGCGAAGGCAACGACGCCATGTACGGAGGCGCAGGTAACGATTTGCTACGTGGCGAGGCCGGTAATGACTTCATGAAGGGAGATAGCGGAGACGATACCCTCTACGGTGGCGATGGTGCCGATACGCTTCGAGGCGGCGGTAACGATGACACCCTCTTTGGTGAAACGGGTAACGATACCCTCGATGGCGATGGCGGTAACGATACTTTGTTTGGTGCCGAAGGTGACGATAAGCTCATCGGTGACGGAGGTAACGATACCCTCTCAGGTGGTGAAGGTAATGATACCCTGCTAGGTGGAAGCAACAACGATAACCTTGATGGTGGTATCGGCAACGATAAGCTTGATGGCGGCACTGGTGATGACATTCTGTTTGGTCAAGAAGGCGATGACATCTTAGACGGCGGTGCGGGCCTCGACCAGCTGTATGCAGGTAGTGGTAACGATATTCTGGTGTTCGACAAAGAAGATATCGACAATACCGATGGTGTCAGCGTCCACTTCAGTGGTGGTGAAGGCTTTGACTTGCTACAAGTCGGTAGCGCTGGTGATGGTCAAATCATCGATATGACCGCAACGGCATACCAAGAACTTGAAGCCGTTGTCGTCGATGCATCAGATGCAGAGCTCAAAGTCGGTCTCGATAAAATCCTTGCCAATAACACGGCAGACGATACAAGTAATAGTCAATTTGTCTGTACCGGTGCGGGTAAGTTGGATCTTGAAGGGTACGGTTGGGAAATGGCCACCGAGGCACCTGAGATGTCAGCAGACCTTCGTGCGGCCTACGAAGCCAGCAATATCGATACAGCATCACTTCAGGGCTATACCTTCTCCAATGACGAGGGTAAAGAGGTCACTATCTGGAGTGATAACGAGAGCGACGAAATCAGCTTCAATGGCTCTGAGCTCTAGACTATTGAGCTACTAACCATTCCAATAATGTTTAATTCAGACCCCGGTATTGCCGGGGTCTCTTTTTATACTCAAAGAACTGGGCGTACTCTTTTTCGGTACGGTATTAACCTTTACCGGTTGGATAGGCGTATTGCTAGGTACCCTCGGTATTTTGCTACTGAGCTGCCCTTCAGGTTGGCGAAGCCTTTCTCTGAAAACGCTTTTGCTTGGGCTGGCTTGCAGCTCTGCCTTTGCCCTGACTTCATTATGGATACGAGAAGCAAGCTTAAGCTTAGGTTTACCCTTTCCATTCAATGCTGCCTGGGTGCTGTTCTTAGTTATACTACTTCAGACCCTGCTAATAACAGCTTACTTGTTAGTTAAAGAACGTCACACATTGGTCGCGTTGTTTACACGCCCTAAACTCGTCATCATGACGAGTTTAACCAGTGTTATTGGTTCTCTGGGATGGTTCAGTGCCATGTCACTACAAGCGGTTCCGTACGTAAAAACACTTGGACAAGTTGAAATCATTTTTATGATTTTCATATCGTTTTTCTGGCTAGGTCAGCGTATTAAACCCAAGGAAGTTTTGGCACTGTTACTGCTTTCTTTAGCAGCCATACTGGTTATGTGGCAATAATACTTTATGCTCAAGTACACAAAATAAAACCGACAACCTCAGGGCAACTGTCGGTTTTTTCAACGTTAGAACTGCTTCATTATATTGATATGCAGTTAAATTAAGCTCTCCATCTCATGGAGCAGCTTGTCCCTTCTTACAGGTTTGGGGACATAAGCATCCATTCCAGCATCGAAACACGCCTGGATATCATCATCGACCACACTGGCCGTTAGGGCGATGATGGGGATTTTCGTCAGTTGGCGTTGTACTTCAAATTCTCTGATTTCTTTCGTTGCTTCAAAGCCATCTTTTATCGGCATCATACAATCCATTAGAATAAGTGCGAAAGTACGGTCAGATGAGAACATATCGACGGCTTCTTGGCCATTATTCGCAATATCATATTCATAGCCAGCCTTCTTAAGATGAAGTGATGCCACTTTCTGGTTTACCAAGTTATCTTCCACAAGCAAGACACGCTTAACGGTAGGTACCTCTTTCTGCCCCTTTCCCTGTGAACCTAGGATCTGCTGAGATGGTTTGATAGAAACAATATCTGCAATTTTGTCATGTAAAACCTGAGACTTAAAAGGTTTCGGAATATAATCATCCATTCCCACATCAAAGCATGCTTGTATATCGTCATCAACAACGCTGGCCGTCAAAGCAAGAATCGGAGTTCTTCCCAACTCATTCGCCTTTTCGTAAGCGCGTATTTCTTCTGTTGCCTGAAGCCCATCCATGACAGGCATCATGCAGTCCATCAACACGAAACTGTATGAATTACCGCAAGTGAACAGTTCAACCGCTTCTTGGCCATTATTCGCAATATCATAGGTACATCCAGCCTTCTGGAGGTGGAGAGAGGCGACCTTCTGGTTAACCAGGTTATCTTCCACCAGCAACACATGCGGTACTTGTTTCTGGTGGCTTGATGCGTCAGCTTGACGTTGGCTACCGACCGTCAGTTCATAGCAATGTTGGAAAGCTTTCAGCAAACGATGACCAAGTAATGGGTACGTGAGTAGCGAATCGATACGGTTACCAAAATCAACCGCCTCGCTATTCATGTTCCTAATCAGGCACAGTGTCCGATGCTCACTTTTAAGCTCTTCAACCATCTCGATAAGTTCACTCAACGGCACTTGGTTATTCTCGCTGATTATCACCACTTGTTTGTTATCTTCCGCAGCCAGCGCAAGTTTTGATGGCGCCTCAAGTCGAGTGTTGACATCAATGCCGAAGAACGCCAGCTCTCTGGTTATCCGTGACATTTTCAATGCATCTGAACCAAGTAAAATAACCTCTGCATCTTGATATCGGTCTTCCTGTTCATTCTGTTTTTCATCAACGGGAAGAGACAGTGTGAAATAAAATCGGCTCCCCAGCCCTTTAGTCGAATCCAGAGCAATCTTCCCTCCCATCATTTCAATAAGCTGGACACTGATTGCAAGCCCTAATCCAGTCCCACCAAACTGACGAGTTGTCGATTCATCTTCTTGAGTAAAGGGTTCAAAAATGCTCGCCTGCCTGTCTTCATCAATTCCAATACCAGAATCAGATACCTCAAACATTAATTGCGTTACACCGTCTTCTCTACCCAAACATTTAATACCAATAGATACCGTCCCTGTATCAGTAAATTTCACGGCATTAGACATAAAATTCATCAACACCTGTCGAATACGGTGATCATCGATGACGACACGGCTAGGCACATGCTGGTCAATATTCACCTCTAAATTAATGCCTTTTTCTTTAACTTTCGGTGCCACGATAGCTGCAATATCATAAATGGTTTCACGTATCGCCGTGGAATGGGCGCTGATATGTAACATACCGGATTCAATTTTCGAAAAATCGAGGATATCGTTAATCAGGCTCAACAACAGATGAGATGACGTTTCGATAGTATTGACATAGTCTTTCTGAGTCGCCGTCAGTTGTGTGTCGGCAAGCACTTCAGAAATACCAATAACCCCATTAAGCGGCGTTCTGATCTCATGCGACATATTGGCAAGGAAACTACTTTTCGCTTTGCTAGCTTGTACGGCCACATTCCTAGCTGTATCTGCTTCTTCTTTCGCCCTGATCAATTTTTCACGTTGTTCAAGCCTATCAAGTGTTAACCGCTTTACTTCGGTGGCAAAAGTGCTCAGTTCATCTTTACCGTTCACCGTCACATTCACATTGGAATCAGTGCTGCTCTTAACGCTCAAGAACTTAAGTACCAGCTTGAGATTACCCGTGATCCTCATAGTCAAACTAATACCTATCATCAGCACAATGAAGAACAACGAGAAGCTAAGCGCGATAAACAGGTTTTTCTGTTTCTTAAACGTGATGATAGACTGCACAATCTCTAGACGGACCTGATCTTGAATTTGTTGGCCAACCGACTGTAATTTTACAAGACGCGCATTGAGCGCTTCTGTCCCTGCCACCATCTCTTGTGCTGAAAATTCGTTAATATTTTCACTAGTCAGCAGTTGAACTCGGAAGTTAGTGCTTTGCTGGAATACCGGATCGGAAAATGTTTCTAGCAGCAGATTAACTTGGCTTTGATCGGCATTGATCGCGAGGAATCGATTAAGAAACAGTTGCTGGTTCTGCGCCAACAAACGTATTTCATTCAATATATCAGCAGTGCTTCGAGAGCTACTCTGGTTTTCAGCCGAGAGCAACCATTGACTGAACCAACCCTCTTCCTGTGACCAGAACATCAGCCACTCGAGCTGATACAGGGCCCGTAAATGGTTATCTACCGACTCAAGCAGTTCGGTATAATGTATTTTTTCAACTTCTAACAGTAATTGCCGGTAAATATCGACTTGCCATTCAATGAGGTCAAGTAACTCTTCCCCATCTTGGACACCCTTTATTTCTGTTATATTGGCGATATAACTATCGAGCAATAGGTTAACCGTCTTGGCGCTTTCACCGCTATCAAATAGCTGTGCTATATCAACTCGAATATCACTCGCCACTGTACTATTCTCTTGCTCTTCATTTTCAATAATGGCGAGTCTATTCGAGAAATGGTACTGCGACAGTCCCTCTAAAAAATGTACCGCATACTGAGCTTTTTCTAACGAGGTAACTTGGAGGTTAATGTGCGTGAGCTGTCGATTAACTAAAAATAACGATAAGCATAATGGCATTGCCACCAGCAAAAACAATTTGTGCTTTATAAGCAGCCTATTCCAACACTGACTAAACACGGTTTCATCCTGAAATTATTATATGTGCATACTAATGTTAGGATAAGAAAATCCCATCCAACTAAATTTTATACGTTTGAGATAAATTACATCACTTATGTGAACTACGTATCATAATTATCACCTCATCACGCATATACATATTGCCAAGCTATTATTTTTCATACACATAATATGTTAAAGCTTGTCAACACTGCCTGAGATTAATTTATTTGATATGACTAACGCTACCTAATCAACCACACACAACTTACGGTTTTGCGAATGAATCGTACTGTCATTTGAAATCACGTAATAATAAAACTCTTCGCGCATTTCATATTTCTGAATAAACGTTCTAATGTGATTAAGCAAACTTTTTGCTTCATTGTAACGATACAAATAATCTTTATCACATTCATTGACGACATCCAGATCAACACGCAGATCATTAAATTGATCCATTAAGTTGTTCACCCGCTCTTCATTCTGTTTTTCAAGCGCTGAACTTGTATACAGTTTCTCAAACTCTTCGCGCTTTCTTTCCCACTCATCGACATCCGAGATCTTGGCACTTATTTCAGCCTCTTGAGATTGGAGTTGAGCAAGCTCTTGGTCCACCATCAATTGGGATTCTGTCAACTGCCGGCGCTCTTTGGCAATTGCACTGTTCACGTCACGATCAAAACGCCGCTGTAAACTATAAAGCTGTGAGTTTTTCTTCTTCAGCGCTGTTTGAGAGTCAGCATACTGCTGCTCAAGATCTGCAATTTCACTATTTTTATCAACAAGAATGGTACTGACAGTACTAATCTCTTGTTTTAAATAAACATATTTTTCATCCAACACAACCAAACTTTCATCCAGCTTATCGATCACCTTCTGCTGCTCTTGTAGTTGCACTTGTTTGGACACAAGCTGCCGCTGGAATTCATCATTCAACAATTGCTTATCCAGTAACTGCTGCTCATAGTCATCGAACTGTCGCTGTACCGATAGGTAATCCATTCTCCCCTGGCTATATTGCCAATAAAAGTATCCCACCTGTGCGAGCAACACCGTTACGATAATGCCAGCTAGGGCCACAACTCTTCGCTGGGAGAAAAGGGATTGTTTCTCGGCTTGAACCAATGGTGATGGCATTGCGCTGGCTCTATTTTTCCTTCTTTTCATATCATCCCTCTTGTACCGCCGTTACGTTAACCCCAACCTTCACATGACACTTGGGACAGATATATGACCGCTTGTTTATCTCAGCATGGCATGATGGGCAGGTAACATGTCTTCTATCCTTGCTCATATACATCAGCAATGCACCAATGGGGCCCAAGACATACCCCAACAAAATGCCTGCGATCAAATTCCCTTTTTTATATCCCAAATAGGTGGATAAACAGAAAAAAGACAAATAAAAAAAGAACCAGAATACGATATCAAATTCCATGTGCTCACCACTGATTATGACTCTCTAAATGCTCGGTAGTAGGAGTTGAATAACGGTGCCGTGAAGTAATCCCACATCGTTTGTGCTTCTAATAAAATAAACACTTCTGTTGGCATACCTGGGTACAGTTCAATGTGACCCAAAGAAGACACCTCTTCTTTATTGAGTTTTACCCGAACCAAATACCCTGTAGGTTGTTGCTGTGTCTTCGGTTGCAATCGGTCAGCAGCAACATAAATCACTTCACCTTGTACCGGCGGTGTACGCCGCACATTGTAGGCACTGAGCCTGACTCTTGCTTCTAGGCCATTGTGAACGACATCGATATCTTCCGGTTTAACCAAGGCTTCGACGATCAGCTCATCGCTGTCCGGCACGATTTCCAAAATAACGTCACCCGGGTTAATCACACCGCCGATACTATGGACATTCAACCCCACCACTGTACCGGTATGCTCACTGCGGATAGTCACCCTTGAACGAATATCCGTCGCGGCACTCAAAGACTGGGTCACATCCCGCCATTCCCGCTCGACCGTTGCCAAATCAGCCGCACGTTGTTGCTCCCATTCCACCGTTTCTGACTGGTACTCTTGCTCAAGAGACCGCAGCTGGCCCTCAAGCACATCAATTTGAGCCGTAAGCTCAGCCACTTGGGCTTCAATACCGGCTTGATGCCGCTGCAGTTCCAACATTCGGGTTTTCGACACATAGCCTTTTTCCAACAAACCAGCTGTCATTGTTATTTCTTGGGTGACCAGTGATAACTGACGGTTTATAGCTTTAAGTTGAAAGCTAGCCCCCCGCATTTGCTCTTTCAGCACCATGGTTTTCTGTTGATATTGCCCTTCAGACAGATCACGGCGCAGTATCGATTGCTGAAACTGTAACTGTTGGGTATTGATGATATTGGCCAACTCAGTGTCATCGACATCATGCTGGCCTTGATAGGTCCAAGTGATCTGACGCTCTTGGGCTAACTCTGCGTTCAAACGATCATGACGAGCATTGAGGGTTGCCGAGCGAAGTACCAACCGCCGGTAGTCTGACTCTGCTTTGATGTTGGATAATTCAAGCAACACATCTCCGGCTTTTACATGTTGGCCCTCTTGTACATGAATCGCTTTCACCCAGCCCCCTTGCAAGTGCTGGACTTTTTTTCGTTGAGACTCAACCACCAGCGTTCCCTGAGCAATAGATGCTGAATCAAGCGGGGCAGTTAACGCCCAAGCCAAGAAGCCACCGACAGTTAAAAATAAAAAGCCACAGCCGAAAAGTATGATACTTCGGGTATCAAAGCGCTGCTTATCCATGCTTTACTCCTTGCCCTGAATCCTTTACGGCCGTTTTCACTGCTGTATCAACACTGTTATCGACACCAGACATCGTTCCCAAAAACTTGTCGCATGTCCCTGCTTTTTCTATTTTCCCATCCTTTAACACGATGACCCAGTCCATCTGCCTCAGGAAGCCGGGACGATGACTGATCATCACCACAGTGATCTGATTCTCCTTGCAATACTGCAGTACAATAGCTAAAGCCACCTCCCCCTCCGGATCGAGGTTAGAGTTAGGCTCATCAAGCACCAGCACGCTGGGGTTGGAGAAAATCGCTCTGGCCAAGCCTATTCGTTGTTTCTGTCCGCCGGAGAGTTGTACCCCTCCCTCTCCCAAATAGGTGTCATAACCTTGTGGCAGCGAAATAATGAGTTCATGGATACACGCTAAGCGAGCGGCATGAATAATGTCTTTGGCGGACGCACCCGAAAAACGGCAAATGTTCTCGGCCACCGTACCGGCCAATAACCCCACTTCTTGTGGTAAATAACCGATATGCTTTCCGAATTGCTCTTCCGGCCAAAGATCGATAGCAGCGCCATCGATCTTTATGCTGCCCATACTGGGTTTGTGGATCCCCATAATCAATGCCGCTAAGGTTGATTTGCCGGATCCACTGTTCCCCATAATGGCCAAGGCATTACCTGCCCCGAGTTTAAAACTGATATTCTGCAGAACGGGCTGGTCTTGGTGCTGGAATTTAAGCCCGACATTATGGAGCAATAATTCCCCTTTCGGGTCTGGCAGCTCTGTCTGAGGTTCCGACTGTTGACCGTCTTCGTATTGGCTTAGTCGTTTATACGCCTGCAACGCACTGAACCAACTCTTCCATCCACTTACAGCCTGCTCAAACGGAGACAGTACTCGCGCCATAATGATCGAGCTGGCAATAATCGCTCCTGCCCCTATCTGGTTTTGTAATACCAAAACAACCCCAGCAGTTAACACGATGGCCTGAAGCAAGGTTCTGAAATAGCGGCTAATTGACAGTAACTGACCAGTACGGGCATTGAGACGCCACTGCAAATCCAATAGCTTGAAGTTACGACGATTCCACAATGTACCAACACTGTCAGCCATGCCCATCGCCCTCAGCGTTGGAGCATTGCGTAGGAAATCATTCAGCTCCATGCTGGTTTTGATGCTCAATGCTTGGGCTTCCTCACTGGGTTTCTTCGCCGAGAGCATCATGACCACAGCCAATACGCAAAAAACAAAACAACCAACCAGCGCAATAATGCCAAGTAACGGGTGCAATACGAACAAGATGAGCAAAAACAAGGGAACCCAAGGGATATCGAAAATCGCAGACGTTGAAGGGGTCACCAGAAACTGGCGAATTTCTGTCAAATCTTGCAGTCCTTGCTTGTCAATCCGGTTCATTTTGGAAGAACGACGAATACTATCAGCCAGCAGTGATGAACTAAGGGAGACATCCAGTTTTAAACCGGAACGCTGTAACAGCAGTGTTCTGACATGCTCAATCACCGCCTGAGCAGTCAGCAAACCAACGGCGACCACCATCAAGGCCATAAGAGTATCTAAACTTGCACTGCTAAGCACCCGGTCGAATAATTGCAAGCTATATACAGGCAGCGTCAATACCAGAAAGTTAATCGCCAGACTAAACAAAGCGACAAAAAACAAATCCTTCTTACACGCTGTCAACGCAGTTGCTAACGTTTCCTTGAGCAAAGTCCTTCCCCATACGCCACTGGTAGTATATTAATTATAGAGCAAGCAAAAAAATTACAATAAAGAATTTGCAGTTAATTAATTAAACATCAGACAGTTACCAAAGAGAGCAGCGTCACAGTTTTACTCCGCATCTATAGCAAACTATCCCAACTCATGGATTAAACCGATATAACTTAGTAAGTTGTCACAAAAAGGAAAGCAGGGGTAATGTTGAAAGCCACGCTACAACACAAAATTATGCTAAAAATATCACCAGTATTGACCGCATTACTGATGCCAGTGTTTGTGTTTGCTGCTTTCAACACCAACACCGAAGAAGCAGAGCCCAGCTTTTATGGTGGTCGCAGTGTGACTCATAACAATACGGATGTAGCAGCGAGTGACATACAGTTTCAGCGCCGTACAATTGCTCCCCCTATCATAATAAAAGAAACTGAACTCGAAGAGGCTCTCTCTAAGATTAAAGCTGACTCGTCAATCATGGCGGCGTCTCCTGTTGAACTCAGCCGCAACGAAAAGTTGTTAGCCAAAAAAGCTTATTACTATTTTGAGCAAAATTGGAACCATGAAACTGGCCTCATTAACTCAGTGCAAGGCTATCATCACAGTACGATGTGGGATGTTGCCAGTGGAATAGCAGCGATTCTCGCCGCTGAGGGCCTTGAACTGATTTCATCCGAAGAAGCCGACAGCAAACTGCAAAAAACACTCGATACCCTACTGGGTTTACCTCTCTATCGTGACGCCCTGCCAAACCGCGAGTACAATACCCATACCGCTAAACCCTCAGGCCAGTACAGTTCTAGTAGTTCGAATGGTAATGGCTGGTCTGCTTTAGATATTGGCCGACTATTAATTTGGCTAGAAATCACCCAACGGAACAAACCAAAATTCGAAGCTTCTGTTATACGTATCTTAGAGCATTGGAAATTGGATAAATCCGTGTACCAAGGCACATTGTACGGCGAGCTCAAAACATCCAATAAGAAACATTATCGCCAAGAAGGCCGGTTAGGATATTTACAATATGCTGCCTACGGCTTCAGTCTTGCCGGATTTAATGTTTCTACTGCCTATGAACAACAAGATATAGAAAAAGTCTTAGTGGATGGGATCCCACTGTTAGTCGATCAGCGCAACTTACCGTATTTTACGACGGATCCCTATGTTCTTGCTGGTATTGAAATTGGAGCTGAAGGTCAATGGTGGAACCAACTGGACGCCCTATACCAGTTACAAAAGAACAAATCCTCGCAGCAAAAAATCCCATGGATTTTTGCTGAAGATGCCATGAGCCGCTCCCCGTGGTTTTCCTACAACAATATTTTCATTTATGGAAGCGCTTGGCTAAGTATCGCGCCTGGCGGCAAGCCGGTGGAGAATCCTCAAATTTTTAGCAATAAAGTCGCTTTTGGCTTGAGTGTTTTATTTAACGATGATGATTTCAGCCATCAGCTTGCTGACAAAGTAATAAATAACAGCCTCACACACCGCTCTATCCCTACCGGTATTTATTTAAACGGAGGCCCGAACAGTGCTTACAACATCAACACAAACTCACTCATTTTAAGTGCACTATGGTACAAGAAACGGAACTTTATCCCACTTATTAGCCCTGGTTGATTCTCATTCTAGACACAACATTTCAAACTGCGTCGCATAATTTAATTATACGTCTCAGAACCAATACAGCTTTACAGCTCTAGGACAAAAAAATCCTGCTAATTTAATAATACCCAAATGACTTCATGTTATATGGGCATTGTGCTGGCTCTATTTTCCTAAGGATCTGTATTTATGTTGTTACGATCACTCACCCAAACGGCAGGCTTTATCACCATGCTATCGTTTACCCCTCTCGTGCTTGCCGATACCTCAATAGAAGACCCCTTTACCGAACTCAATTCTGAACTTTGGTGGAAATCCGACGGCTGGAGTAACGGCTTTCCTTTCTTCAACCGCTGGGAAGGCGAAGCGATTACCCATTCTACTGACGGCATGACGATAACCTTAAGCCATGCGCCCAATGGCACGGACGATTTTGAATTTCAATCTGGCGAATTGAGAAGCCATCAATACTACGGCTATGGTTGTTATGAAGTGGACATGAAGCCTGCTGCCGAACCCGGCGTCATCAGTTCATTCTTCTTATTTGCTGGCCCTTATGACAAGCCAGAAGATGGCAATGGCATGCACAACGAAATTGATGTCGAATTTCTGGGTCACAACACCAATGTCATGCAGGTTAATTTTTGGACCAATGATGATCGCTATGCCCGCAGTCATGAACAGCTTATTTATTTAAATTTCGATGCATCACAAGATTTTCACCGTTATGGCATCAAATGGACCAAAGGCGCAATCAAATGGTATATCGATGGCAAGCTTGTTTATAAAGTGAAAAACAGCCGCATTGATCCAATCCCGTCAGTCGCTGACAGTCGCCTTCGGATCATGGCCAATGTATGGGCAACGGACGAGAAGATCTCCAATTGGGCTGGCGAATTTAGCAACGACCCAACGACCTCTGCCACCGCCGAATACAAAAATTTCCGCTATATTCCTGGCCGGAAATGCTCATTAACAAACTAGCTTTATCTTGTCCGCCATTCAACGTATTTTCTTCGCTAAGCGCGTTTAATACGAACAACTTTCATCACTTCAAAACTCAATCCAGCCACAACCTCCGTGGCTGGATAATAAGTGAGATTAACCTTCGCTCCTGCCAGCGATTGATACTTTTTCTTGCGCTTGAATTTAAATGGGACATCGTAGCCTTCGAGCATTATGGAGTGCATAATCCAATCTCCTGCCTCACGTTGGGTATGTGATGTAACCTTCTTATCTTCAGAATGAACAAGCTTGTTATGTTGATTGAGCAACTTATCAACGTCAGATTTCATCTCATCGCCTATATATATCACTTGTGAGACAGACACTACCGGATTGGCCACATATACTCAAACGGTCCTTAGGTCTTATATCGCAGTACAAGTGATCCTAGTGTGAATACACGATTACTACATGCAAAAACAGAGTGCATTGCACTCTGTTTTTGCTCGTCATTTATCTTTTAACCATTAAAAAGACAAGAAGACCCCAGCCAAACCACCAATCAGCTATGCCACAGGGGCAAAAAGGTAACCGAAGATAAACTCCAGGCTTAGGTCATCAATACCGGTCCAATCACCGACATGCGCTAGGCCGCCGTTGATGTAACTGCTGAACCAGCTTACTGACTTGGGTACGTGAAATATCAAACCGCTGTGTTGCTTTGGTAAAACTGCGCTGATGGGTCAGCGCATTGAACACCATGGTGACAAAAGCAGCAAATAAAGCAATCAAGCACTGCTCTTGAAAATAATTAAGAAAAAAACAGCGATAAGTTTTTTGATGATTAAAAACTGCAACGTTTATCAAGGATTGCAACCTTGTAACATTACCGTCATGCACCAGCATTTCCGCATACCAAATCAAACAGAAACACAACAACAGATAATTACACCAAAATTAAATATACATTAAGCACCAAGCACTACAAAACCTCTTCATTCACACCTTCAAGCGACCTTTTCACTACCAATAGCAAGAGATGTACGCACATCGATGCATTAAGTGAGAAACACACTATATACCCATTCGCTATATATGTGATTCCTTTGGGGATTGTCAGGCTATAGCTATACGCACAAAATCAAGAAGTGGAATCAAGATCAAATTGGACACTTATTAAACATTTATGACTAGCGTCATAGAGTGTTCAAACTACTGAAACATTACTGTCATACTTCTTCCCTAATCTTTGCCTCGTTCATTCAAAACCTATTGGCAATCAGGCCAACTTTTTAAGGATTAGGAAAATGAAAACAAAGGTTATTGGTGCTCTAGCCCTAGCAGGTTCAATGGTATTCAACACTGCAGTAGCAAATGAAACTATTTCAGTTGTAGGTTCTAGCTCCGTATCACCAATCATGGAAGTTCTCGGTGAGACCTACGCACAGTCAAATAGTGTGACAGTCGAAGTTCAGGGCCCTGGCTCTTCTGCGGGTGTTCGTGCCGCACACGATGGTTCTTCTGACCTTGGTATGAGCTCTCGTGATCTTAAAGATTCAGAGAAAGCTGACAACATCCAAGAAATCGTTATCGCTCGTGACGGTATCGCAGTAGTTGTTCACAACGACAATACAGTTGATGACCTATCTATCGAAGAAGTTTCTAAAATCTATAAAGGCGAAATCACTAACTGGAACCAAGTTGGTGGCGAAGACAAGCCAATCGTAGTTGCGACTCGTGATACAGCTTCAGGTACTCGTGGTGCTTTCGAAGACATCATGGACCTTAAAATGGAAGTAAACGGCCAGTCTGTTTCTGCTATCTCTCAGCGTGCACAAGTTGCAAGCGGTAACGGTCAGCTAAAAACTATCGTAGCTAACAACCCATTCGCTAT
Source organism: Photobacterium sp. DNB23_23_1 (assembly GCF_052873815.1). Classification (NCBI taxonomy): domain Bacteria; kingdom Pseudomonadati; phylum Pseudomonadota; class Gammaproteobacteria; order Vibrionales; family Vibrionaceae; genus Photobacterium; species Photobacterium sp. DNB23_23_1. The sequence goes on from NZ_JBNNXT010000012.1 coordinate 90,024, forward strand.
CGGTTACATCTCTCTAGGTTCTGTAGACGAGTCTGTTAAGCCTCTATCTATCGACAACCATCAGCCATCTGTTGAAGCTATCCAGGCTGGTGATTACGGCGTACAGCGTCCATTCATTGTTGTATACAAAGATGGCCGCCCTTCAACTGCCGCTCTAGACTTCATTAAGTGGGTAAAAGGTCCTGAAGGCCAAAAGATTGTTGCTGACAACGGCTTCATCGCTGTTAAGTAAGTTATAAATTTAATTTACCGGTCATCATCATTTGATGATGACCGGGTTTTTGTTGATTCCTTGGTATTCGGGTAAACCTTGTTTAACCAATATCTGGAGTAAGAATATGACCATCGCAAATAACATTCAAAGTTCCGCAAAAGGCTCATCGCTAAAAGCGAAAGATAAAGTCGACTGGCGTGAACTATTTTTTAAGTATTTATTTTTATCAAGTGCCGTACTTGGCATTCTTTCGCTAATTTTGATTGGCTACTTTATCTTCCGTGAAGGTTATGCAGCCTTTGCCGAAGCTGGTGTTGGCGGTATTGTACTAGGCACAAACTGGCTACCACCCGCGCTATACGGTATTGCCCCAATGATTGTGGCATCCGTGGTATCTACCGCTGGCGCCGTTGTTATCGGTGTACCAATCGGCGTACTAACTGCAATTTTCATTTCTGAAGTTGCACCGAAACGCCTTGCAGATATCATTCGTCCGATGATCGAACTACTCGCTGGTATTCCGTCTGTTGTTTACGGTTTCTTCGGCTTGGTTATCATCGTACCTCTAATTCAAGATGTATTCTCTGTACCAGCAGGTAACACCATCTTGGCAGGTATCATCGTACTTTCAGTAATGATTCTGCCAACCGTTATTACGGTATCAGAAACATCCATTCGTGCTGTACCGCGTACTTACAAAGAAGGTTCTTACGCACTGGGTGCATCGCAAATGTTCACAATCTTTAAGCTGCTTGTACCTGCAGCACGCTCAGGCATCATGACCGGCGTTATCTTGGGTGTTGCCCGTGCGCTTGGTGAAACCATGGCGATTATTATGGTCATGGGTAACTCACCGGCCATGCCACGAGGTATCTTGGACTCAGCCCGTACGCTAACGGCAAACATTGCGATTGAGATGTCATATGCAACTGGCCTCCACGCAAGTGCACTATACGCAACGGGTATCGTTCTTTTGGTGTTCATTATGGTACTAAACGGCGCGCTTCTTTACTTGAACCGTGAGCGTGCGAGGTAATTACGATGGCTTTACAAGGTACAAATACACAAAAGCAGCAGATGAAAGATAAAATTTCACTGGTGCTTATCTGGTCAGCCGCTTCTATCACTGTCGGCTTTCTACTCTGGGTTGTTTGGTACATTCTGAGCAACGGCCTTTCACATGTTGATTGGACGTTCATTTCCAGCAACTACACCACCATCGGCCAAGAATCAGGTATCTGGCCAATGATTGTTTCCACCCTGTATATGGTTGCCGCTTCTATCGGTGTGGCAGCACCACTGGGTATCATGACCGCTATCTACCTAACTGAATACGCAAAGGTTGGTAGTAAGCTAGTAAAAGTGATTCGCTTCTGTACAGAATCACTGGCCGGTATTCCGTCGATTATCTACGGTCTATTTGGTATGACTTTCTTCGTTGTTGTAATGGGCTTTGGCTACTCTATTCTGTCAGGTGCACTGACCCTGAGTATCCTCATCCTACCGGTTATTATCCGTACAACTGAAGAAGCATTAATGGCTGTTCCTCAGACTTACCGTGAAGGTTCATATGGTCTGGGTGCATCTAAGATTTACACCATCTGGAGACTGATTCTACCGAGCGCAATGCCAGGTATTGTTACCTCCATCATCCTCAGTGTAGGTCGTGTTATCGGTGAATCAGCACCGGTCTTCATGACTGCAGGTATGGTTGCCCGTATCCCAGAGAGCATGTTCGACTCTGGCCGTACGTTAACCGTTCACCTGTACAAACTAACGCAGGAGCTATACACGATTCACGAATGGAACCAGGCATACGCAACAGCCACCATTTTGATCATTATTGTTCTTGTTATTAACTTGCTAACGAAACTTATCGCTAGCCGATTCAATACTGCGACTTACTAATCTTGAGGAAGAGAACCATGAATAAATTTAACATTGAAAACCTTGACCTATACTACGGTCAAAACCAGGCACTTAAGCAAATCAACCTACCAATTCCAAATCGTCAGGTCACCGCACTTATCGGTCCGTCAGGCTGTGGTAAATCAACACTACTGCGCTGCTTGAACCGTATGAATGACCTGATTGAAGGCGTAAAAATCGAAGGCCACCTTTCGATGGACGGTGAAGATGTTTACGGCAACATCGACGTTGCTCAGCTTCGCATCAAAGTTGGCATGGTATTCCAAAAGCCAAACCCGTTCCCAATGAGCATCTACGAGAACATTGCTTACGGTCTTCGTGCTCAAGGTGTTAAAGATAAGAAAATTTTAGATGAAGTGGTTGAAAAGTCACTGCGTGGTGCAGCACTTTGGGATGAAGTGAAAGACCGTTTGAAATCACACGCCTTCGGTCTATCGGGTGGTCAGCAACAGCGCCTATGTATCGCCCGTACTATCGCAATGGAGCCAGAAGTGATCCTGATGGACGAACCAACATCAGCTCTTGACCCAATTGCCACCAAGAAAATTGAAGATTTGATGGAGTCTCTGAAGAAAAACTTCACCATCGTTATCGTTACCCACTCAATGCAGCAGGCACGTCGTATCTCTGACCGTACTGCCTTCTTCTTGATGGGTGAACTGGTTGAGCACGATTCAACTGACGTGCTATTCAGCCAGCCAGCTGATGACCGTACCCGCGGTTACGTAAACGGTGACTTTGGTTAATTCTTTCTTAATCGCTTCCTCAAATCGCATGAAAAATTTTGACGAATAATAATAGCGATGGTAAATATTGCCCCCTCTTTAGGGGGCCTTTTTTTGCCTGGCTTTCACATAACAAATATTGCCGAGTTAAACTAAACTGTTCAATAATATTTTGGTGTACTAGTGGTCTCACCCGCCCATTCGGTACTCTGGGTATTTAAATTCGTCCATATCTCGATTGATTGTCCTTAACAGGAGCCTCAACATGAAGAGCACGGTAGCAATTAGAGTACACACTTACCTGATTTTGCTATTTGCAGCCATGGGGGGGATCGCCAGAGACGATATCCGTTCCGAACGGGTACAGTTCCAATCAGGCACCAATAATGCGACGATAGAATCTTCTATCACAGGCTACGAGACAGTCGATTACCTGTTAGGGGCTCAGAGTGGCCAAACAATGAATGTCAGCCTCGCCACGAAACATACTGCCACCTACTTTAATATTCTCGCGCCCGGCGAAAATGAAACAGCCATGTTCAACGGCTCTATCAATGAAAATCAATTTGAAGGCACCCTCCCCTCAAGCGGTGACTACAAAATTCGAGTCTATATGATGCGCTCAGCTGCCCGCCGCAACGAAGTCGCTCAATACCGGTTGGAAGTGATCATTAATGGCGAAGGAGCAAAGGATTGATTTGGCTCCTGCGCCTTGCTAATACTTGTACCTGACCATTCAACGTCGAACCCTATCGAAGTATTGGGTATGTCCCTTTTCTTCCAATATTTAAGCCACCTTCCTCCCAAATGATCTCTATGTTTATTGCTAGGCAGGTATATCTCGGAGTTTGTCCTCTATGCGTTGGCTAGTCATCATTTCTCTTTTCTTCTCACTATTGTCCTTTGCCGAGGAAACCGAACAAACGCCTGAACCCACGCCAGACGAATTTGCCCAAATAGAGCGAATGGAAGTGGAAATGGCGGAGCTCTATAAAGAATCACAAGGAAAAACCGGTACGGCCAAAAATATCATCGATATGCAAATGCTGAAGAAAAACGAAGATATCCGTGCCGAGCTACAGAAACTGATCAGCAAGCGTACCGAGGAGAACACCCCAAGAGTCATTGGGTTTGTGCACGATCAAATTAAATATCTCACCCTAGCCATTGATTTTTTGGCCGATCAGGTAACCAAACTACAAAGTGATTTGGACAAAGCCGATGCAGAACAAAAACTGATCATCCAAAAAACGCTCCATGAAACGACCGCTTTCTATCACACGATTCTCAAAGAACAATGGGTCAATATGGGCTGGTTGGAGTTGCTCGGCAAACCAGATGATGAGAAAAAGGACAGTTTGATCAGAGATGTCGATCAAAGGCTGGACTTCCTTTCTGCTAAGCTGTCATTCGATAATCAGCAAGAAAGCATGCTGGCAGGCCAAATCAAGTCAGCTACCGAGGAGGAAAAAGCCTCCTTGCAGCTACAATATATCCTTGCCCAACGACAAGTTGTCAGTGATATCGAAGGGCTGCAGTTTATCGTCGACCTTGCCAGCAAAATGGGGATCGACACCACTGATTATACCAAGCAACTGTTCGTTGTATCGGGCGACCTGACCAATGAGATCCTCAATATCAAAGTACTCTGGTCATTGCTCTCCGATGGCCTGAAAGATTTCAGAGACTGGCTCGCCCAGAATACTCCAGCGGCCTTATTTAAATTATCCATCTTCCTCGTCATCATATTTATCTTCAAAATTTTTAAAAGTATCACCCGTACGATAGTAACCCGAGCGGTTTCATCACCCACGTTGCGTATGTCACAGTTGATGAAGGACTTCTTTATATCAATCACGGGTAACACCGTACTGTGTATTGGTATCTTGATTGCTCTATCGCAAATAGGGCTGAACTTAGCACCGGTACTGACCGGTTTCGGTGTCGCGGGTGTGATCATCGGCTTTGCCTTGCAGGATACGCTGTCTAACTTTGCCTCCGGTATGATGCTGCTGATCTACCGCCCATTTGATGTCGATGACTATGTCGAAGCCGGTGGCACCTCAGGTAAAGTCAGTCACATGAGCTTAGTTAGCACCACCATCAAGACCTTTGATAACCAAATATTAATTGTACCTAATAGCAAAATTTGGGGTGATACCATCAAGAACATCACCCATGAGAAGGTGCGCCGGGTCGATATGGTGTTCGGCATTGGCTATGGCGATGACATTGAAAAAACCGAAACAGTACTGGAGGCCATCCTAGCCGATCATCCTATGGTGCTCCGCTCACCAGAACCAACCATCAAGCTTCATGTCCTCAATTCATCCTCCGTTGATTTTATTGTTCGTCCCTGGGTCAAAACCGAGGATTATTGGGATGTGTATTGGGATGTCACCCGCGAAGTAAAAATACGCTTCGATCGAGAAGGTATTTCTATCCCATTCCCACAACAGGATGTCCACCTCCATATGATAAAAAAAGAAGAGAAATAAAATGACGTAAGCTTAACATTTTTTCTTTTCGTCTCGTTTAAACTACTCTTTGTTTTGGGTAAAACCAAACTGTTCCTGAATATTGCAGTGTTAAGTGTGTTTTAGATATTCCCTCACACCAAAATCTGATATATATTGCAAACAACATAAAAAAACAACGTACAATTAATTACTCATCCGTAAGTATTAAGGGGAATAGTACTTGGTTGAGTGATTATCACGACTTCTGGGAATTTATAATGATGAAGAAACGTATTCTTGCTGCATTGGCCGTGCCTTTCATTCTAGCCGCTTGTGCATCTAACACCGAAAGCGAGCCAACAATCGCTATGCTCACAAATACTGACCTTGCTTCTTACAACTGGGTACTGAACAAAGTGGATGGTAACGACCTTAAGATCGTGGAACCATTCCAAGCACCGAACCTCCAGCTTTCCGCGGATTTAGCCGCCAATGGCCATGCTGGTTGTAACCGTTACTTCGGTCAAGCTGAGCTTAACGAAGGTAAACTACGTATTGAAAAAATGGGGATGACCATGATGGCATGTCCAGAGCCAGCGATGGAACTTGAGCGCGTAATGAGTGCGACCCTAATGGATTGGAGTTCTGCCACTGTAGCAGGCAATCAGCTTACTCTAGCTGGTACTGAGCATACTCTGACTTTCACTCGTACAAAAGCTGAATAAGCACGCTTATTTAACAAAATACTCCTGCTTTTTGCGGGAGTATTTTGATCCCCCCGGAAGCTTGGATATATCAATATCATTAATTCACAAAACTTTCATATTCTGTCAGATATGTTGTATCTAACCCATATTTCCCCCTTCATGGTTGTGATCAATCCGACACTTTTCAGTTTTTTTTCAATCGGTTAGTTCTGTTTTATACTAAGCCTTGAAAAACGATAATATGTTAACTATCAGCACTTATTGATAGGTTTTTAATTTAAAGTTTTGAAAATCATACCATTCGCGTTTTTTTATCATCTAAGCTTACTATGTCCAAGTCACTTGGGCACATACAACTCGGTAAACATTTCACTTTTGCTAAGGTAGGCTGCCATGAAAAATATCGCATTAATTATTGTTGGGCTATTTGTTGCCAATTCGGCTGTCGCTTACGAGCTCCAAGGCCGCAATGACAACAGTGAAGTCTCGCCACAGAAAGTAATATATCAACCATCCAATTTTGTCCCAACGAGTAATGAACTACAGGGGCAAAACGATAGAACGCATTTCCCTAAGCTAAAAACCAAATATACTACGTCAGAATACAAGCCTAGCTTCGACGATATCAAAGGGCGCTCTTAAATAAATCAAAGCCCCCGGGTTCAGTAACTCCGAGGGCTTTGGCTAGTAACAGCGATTGCTCACGACACCGCTTTTGACCGGTACTGCTCTCGCAACACTTTTGCAGCGTCGACCATGTTCGATAGTGCTGCTTCAGTTTCTTCCCAGCTTCGCGTTTTTAACCCACAATCAGGATTGATCCATAACCTCTCTGCAGGAATTTGTGCTTCCGCCTTTTCGATCAATTCAATGACTTGCTCAATCGTTGGAATGTTCGGTGAGTGGATATCATATACACCTGGGCCGATCTCATTCGGATAGTCAAATTCTTCAAACGCTTTGAGCAACTCCATATCAGAACGAGATGTCTCAATGGTGATCACATCAGCATCCAATGCGGCCACAGATTCAATCATATCGTTGAACTCGCTATAACACATATGGGTGTGGATCTGCGTTTGTGGCTCAGCACTGGCCGCGGATATCTTGAACGCTTTCACTGCCCAAGCCAAATACGCTTGCCATTGGCTGGCTTTGATCGGCATCCCTTCTCTAATAGCAGGTTCATCGATCTGAATGATCTTAACCCCTATATCTTGCAGATCCGCCACTTCATCCCGCAATGCCAATGCTATTTGATTGGCTATCGCTTCGCGGCTAAGATCCTCACGCGGGAACGTCCACCCCAAAATAGTCACAGGTCCAGTAAGCATCCCCTTTACTGGCTTGTCCGTTAACGACTGGGCATATTGCGCCCACGAAACCGTCATTGGTACCGAGCGATAAATATCTGAGACAATAACGGCAGGTTTCACACAGCGTGAGCCATAACTTTGTACCCAACCAAAACGGGTCGCGGCAAAGCCTTCAAGCAATTCTGCAAAATACTCCACCATGTCATTACGCTCAGCTTCGCCATGCACCAATACGTCAAGATCTAACTTGTTTTGACGCCCAATCGCATCACGAATGTGGCCCTTCATTGCTGCATTATAGTCTCGTTCATTGAGGCGGCCTGCTTTGAAATCTCGTCGCTGGGTACGGATTTCATTGGTTTGCGGGAATGAACCTATGGTTGTTGTCGGCAGCAAAGGTAACCCCAAAGATTGGCGTTGCTGACGGGCTCGCTCTTCATAAGGCTGCTTTCGCTCGGCCAATGCATCAGTGATTGCTGCACTGCGTTGACGCACCCGTTCGTTGTTCACTAACGAGCTCGTTGCGCGGGCTTTGATCGGTGCACTGTAGTGAGCACACTCTTCAATCGCGATTTCGTTACCATCAATGGCTTGCGCCAACAACGTCAGTTCACGGCACTTTTGCTTGGCGAAAGCCAACCATTGCCGCACTTCTGGAGCCAAATCTGTTTCTGAGTCCAAATCCATAGGGCTGTGAAGAAGCGAACAAGAGGAGGCCAACCATAAACGCCCCCCTAATTTCTTTTTGACCGGGTTAAGACGTTCCAACAGAGCGCTTAGATCAGCACGCCATACATTGCGACCGTTGACAACACCTGCTGATAATACCCAATGCTCAGGCAAGCGCTCTACCACTTCATCCAACTGTTCAGGCGCCGCTGAAACATCCACATGTAAGCCATCGATTTTAAGCTTAGTAATAACATCCAGTTGATGAGTAACATTGTCAAAGTACGTCGTTAATAACAGCTTTGGTGCACCATGCAGCACTTGATAAGCGATCTTGAATGCCTCAGCCCACTCTTTAGGTAACTCTAATGCCAATGACGGTTCATCAATTTGTACCCACTCTACGCCTAAATTCGCTAACTTATTGAGGATCTGCTGGTAAGCTGCCAACAGTCTTGGTAATAAGGAGAGCCTGTCGAAATCGGCTTCTTTTTCCTTACCAAGCCATAGGTAAGTAATGGGCCCCAATAACACCGGTTTCACTTTGTGACCCGCTTTTTTTGCTTCGGAAATTTCTTCAAACAACTGCGGCCAGCTCACCGTAAATTCATCATCGGCGCTAAATTCCGGCACAATATAGTGATAGTTGGTGTTGAACCACTTGGTCATATCGGATGCTGCACACGCACAACCTGTTGGTGCTTTCCCCCTGGCCACACGAAACAAAGTATCGAGCTCTGGAAAACCGCTGCGGTGACGCTTGGGTAAATGACCCAGCAGCATACTGGTGCCCAAGACATGATCGTACCAAGCAAAATCACCAACAGTGACGACATCCAATCCCGCTCCAGATTGCTCCCCCCAATGGCGGTGGCGCAGCAAGCTTCCCACTTCCTTCAGTTCAGATTGCGAAATTTCACCTCGCCAGTATTTTTCTTGGGCAAACTTCAGCTCACGCTGGCTGCCAATACGCGGGTAGCCCAAAATATGTGTTGTTGTTTTTACTGTCATTGTTGTTCCGTCCCTGCATTCTTTGTCATTGTTGTCATCACAATGACCTAGCCGCTGAGCATGAGCAATTTCTTATCACTAATGCTTATCTTGAATAAAATTCATATGACAAGTTATGCTTAAGCCCTTATTTAGACGTCTAGATGTTTACACTGCCGTGTTTTACAGATACAGTTAACTCCGCGAGTTAAGGAATGCATCGCCACGATAGGTAGAGGAAAAGATTTGATTGAGATTAAGCACTTAAAAACGCTAACGGTATTACGAGATACCGGTTCACTGACAGCCACAGCCAATACGTTGTGCCTAACGCAATCAGCCCTGTCTCACCAACTGAAAGATTTGGAGCAACGGTTGGGCAGCCAGCTTTTCCTGCGTAAAACCCGCCCGGTAAAATTCACTGCAGAGGGTGATATATTACTACGGCTAGCTGATGACCTCTTCCCTCGCCTAGCCCAGGCTGAGCATGAACTTGCCAGCCTCAAAGAGGATACCAATGGCCGACTCCATATGGCTATCGAGTGTCACTCATGCTTCCAATGGCTAATGCCAGCATTGAAGGAATACCAACATCACTGGCCGAATGTGACATTAGACTTTTCATCCGGCTTTGGCTTCGAGCCTATACCTGCGCTCGGTGCCGGTGAACTGGATCTCGTCATTACTTCGGACATCCAAGCCCGCAGTGACGTTCATTTCGAGCCACTGTTTGATTTTGAAATGCGCTTGATTGTTGCCCCGCAATCTCCACTGGCATCAAAAGACATCATCTCTCCAGAAGATTTGGCCCATGAAACCATGCTCAGCTACCCCGTTCAACGAAACAGGCTGGATGTCGTGAAGCATTTCATGCAACCTGCTGGTATAGAGCCTGCCAACTGGAAGCAAGCAGACAATACTCTCATGCTGATCCAGATGGTGTCAGCGGGCTTAGGTGTTGCAGCACTGCCTAACTGGGCGGTATTTGACTTTGCTCGACAAGGGCTTATTGTCAGCAAACCATTAGGTGATGGCCTGTGGCGACGTTTATTTGCCGCAATAAGGGCTCAAGAGCGTGAAAGGCATTATTTATCAGCATTTTTTGCCACAGCGAAACAACAATGCCAAACGCACTTAGAAGGTATAAAGGCTGCATAAAAGGCATTTCAGCCAAAAATGCAGCCGGTGTGATATTCAGAAGGGATTATTATTACTTAAATTGATTATTGATAGGATCGTAGTGATAACCTAACGATTCCATTTTTTGGTTCAGCTCATTGAAGTCGAGCTCATAACGGCTGACCAACTCTTCAACCGTTGAACACTCAAGGCGTAATCGCTCATTCACGATACCGAGAACGATGTTGCCATCCATGTTCAAAAGATTATTAATCTCCATACTGTCTACCCCTCGGTAAGTATTCACTCATGAGTAAGCATAGACAGAATGAGGCGGAAAGAAAAAGCGCCGCCTCACATTTCGATGATCGTATCGCTGCAGTACTACTGAATTTGGTGTTATATCAATGCCACCTGCATGTTAGCCGACAACACTAAAATCCCCGCCGCAATCACCAACTGCCAACGATTGACGGTTTTCCCTGTCAATAAGTGCATTGACCACACCAGTAGGCCTGCGACAAGCAACACCAGTGATGACACAATGTTCGTTGTTAGCAAGGCCAACTGGCTTTCATCGAACTGGTAAGCAAGCCATAACAAACAAAGTACGCTCATCATCGCGCTAACAAAACCAGCAAAAGGCAACAAACGGTGGAAAGCCTGAAGACGCGTCCTTGCTTGGGTCAAGAGAAGGTGGGCGAGCAATGAACCAAACAGCGCGACACTTACCAAGCTCATCACTGCCACGGGCAATGTTAATGTAAGTAGCATTGAAAACCATACGAAGAAGGCCACTACATTAGCCACATAGAAAACGTTTAGGGGCCCTGCATCACGTGTTTTGCCCGTCTTGACCTTAAGGGTGAAATACCCCAAGGCCGCTAGCGGTAAAAACGCATATGGCTGGAACAGTGCAACCACCAGCCATCCTACAAGCAATACCGGTAGGGTTTTATGTACCCTTCCTCGCTGACCCGGACAAATATCTCCCTTGGTGAGTACCAGTGTTAACACCAGCTGGGCGCCGAGCAAAGCTGGGATCAGAAAAATTAAAGCTGTGTTCATAGGATCATCTTGATAAGGCAAAACAAAGTGCGGAGATGATAGCAATTACCCGGTTCGATACCAACAATGAAAAACCTTACTCAGTTGAAGCTGGCCATGACAGCTTTCGCTTCCATCCTATCGACGACCTTCCAACCTCAGCAAAAGGCGAAAAGCCATTGCCTAGTTAGCTGATATCGCTAAATAACGGGTATATTGCTGCTTTCGTTTTTCTACATCACCACATATTTACGGCCTATCCACGATTTAAAGTGATTTCTTTTGGCTGAAATTGTTCCTTTTTCAATCAAAAGAAATACATTTGAGCGAATTCGAATGCGCGAACGCTCACAAATGTGTGACTGATCAAATATTCCCCTCACAAAAGGTGGCATATTACAGGGTATAAAGTAGAAGGAATTTCCTATTTCCTGATCCACGGACCAAAACAATAAGCGAAAACGAACATGAATAGTTGGTTTGAAACAGATGTTGTGATCATTGGCGGCGGCGCAACCGGTACCGGTATTATGCGTGACTGTGCCTTGCGCGGAATCCCATGCATCCTCGTTGAAAAAGATGATCTTGCATCAGGGACAACAGGAAGAAACCATGGCCTCCTCCACTCCGGAGCAAGGTATGCCGTGACCGATCAGGAATCGGCCAAAGAGTGTATCCAGGAAAACCGTATCCTGAAAAACATCGCTCGCCACTGTGTTGAAGACACCCAAGGGCTGTTTATTTCCCTGCCAGATGATGATCTCGACTTTCAAAAAACCTTTATTTCATCTTGTCAGACGGCCGATATCGATGTTGAACAACTCTCTCCAAAAGATGCGCTTCGGCTTGAGCCAAACTGTAACCCTTCATTAATTGGGGCGGTGAAAGTCCCAGATGGCACCTTGGATCCATTTCGCTTATCGGCTTCAAATGTCTTGGACGCTGTCGAGCATGGTGCCCGTTTATTTAATCACACCCATGTGACCGGATTGATCAGAGACGGAGCGACAGTTCGTGGGGTTTACTGCTTGGATATGAAGACCGGACAGTCATTCGAAATCCACGCTAAGCAAGTGATCAATGCCGCAGGGATTTGGGGCCAGCAAATTTGTGAATATGGCGATCTATCCATCAAGATGTTCCCAGCTAAAGGATCGCTGCTGATCCTCGATTACCGCATCAACAACTTGGTGATCAACCGCTGCAGGAAGCCTTCCGATGCCGATATTCTTGTACCCGGCGATACCATTTCACTGATCGGCACCACATCCGAGCGGATCGATTACGACAAAATTGATGATCTTCATGTTAGCAGCAAGGAAATCGACATCTTGCTGGAAGAAGGTACCAAGCTGGCGCCTATCATGGCCAATACACGAGTATTACGAGCCTACGCCGGTGTCAGACCCTTGGTGGCGGTCGATGGTGATACCAGCGGTCGAAATATCAGCCGCGGTATCGTATTACTTGATCACGCTGAGCGTGACGGCCTAGACGGCTTTGTCACTATTACCGGCGGCAAGCTGATGACCTACCGCATGATGGCCGAGTGGACGACTGACCTAGTCGCGAAAAAACTCGGCAATACCGCACCGTGTATAACCCACGAAAAACCATTACCGGGTTCCGAGCAGACTAAACCGAAAAAACAGGCGACGGCCAGTCTCGCCAAGCCCGTTTACCAATCGGCCTTCTATCGCCATGGCGAACGCGCAGAGAAATTCCTTGGTAACGATAAGAAAAGCCAAGCGGTGATCTGTGAGTGTGAAATGGTGACCTGTGGCGAAGTGGAATATGCCATTAAAGATTTGGACGTTCATAACCTCGTTGATCTTCGTCGCCGTACCCGTATTGGTATGGGCCCTTGTCAAGGTGAACTCTGCTCCTACCGTGCTGCAGGCCTTTTCTCTGAGTTCGGTAAAACCTCAGGCACGGAAGCGAGCCATTTACTGGAAGAGTTTCTTGAAGAGCGCTGGAAAGGGATCAAGCCCGTTTTCTGGGGCGATGCGTTACGTGAAGGCGAATTCACCTATTGGATCTACGAAGGACTATTCGGCGTTAGCGATCTCCCTGAGCAACACGCAAATAGCATCGAACTCTCACCGCAAACAAGCGAACAAGCAATTCCAGCAACGACTCAACACAAGCCTGCTGACGAGGTAACACAATGAAATTTGATAGCATTATCATCGGCGGCGGTGTCGCAGGCCTGAGCTGCGCGATTCGCTGCGCCGAAGCAGGAATGAAAACGGCAGTGATTGCTGCTGGGCAAAGTGCCCTGCACTTCTCGTCAGGCTCGGTGGATGTTCTAAGCCGCTTACCCAATGGTAAGCAGGTCAGTGCACCCTTCGCATCGTTCGGCGAACTGAAAACCCAATCCCCTTCCCACCCATACAGCAAGCTGGGTGAACTGCAATGCCGTGAAGCCATTAATTGGTATCAGGATGTCATGGCACGCTGCGGTGTCTATTTAACGGCACAAGCCGATGAAAAAAACCATTACCGTGTCACCCCTATGGGGACCTTCCGCTCAACATGGTTGTCGCAGCAAACCGTGCACCAATTCCCGCAAGGCAGGTTAGCTGAAGGGTTCACGGAGGTCGCCTTGGTCACCGTTGATGGCTTCCGTGATTTCCAGCCTCAACTGGCTGCGGATAACTTGTCTAAGCTAAGTGCTTTTGAAGGGGTAAAGATCAAAACAGCGGCCGTCGAGCTGCCTGATTTCGACAACATGCAGCGCAACCCATGTGAGTTCCGCTCAATCGATATTTCACGGGTTCTGCGTGACGAAACCAAACTGCACGCTTTTGCCAAATCCATGATACAGCAGGTAGGCAAAGCCGACCTCGTCGTACTGCCGGCGGTCTTTGGCAATGGCGACGGTGCGGCAACCATAAAACTGCTTGAAGGCCTCACTGGTTTCAACATTTGTGAACTGCCAACCATGCCGCCGTCACTGCTGGGGATCCGCCTTGAAGAGGCAATGAAGTCCCACTACAAACATTTGGGTGGATTGATATTAGCAGGCGATGAAGTACTCAGCGGAGAAGTCGACAATCAACGCTTGATGAAGATATTTACCCGCAACCATGAAGATATCCCATTGATTGCAGATCATTACCTGCTTGCAAGCGGCAGTTTTTTCAGCAAAGGCTTATCTGCGCAGCGCCATAAAGTCAGCGAGCCGATTTTTGGCTTAGACATGGCCGATAGTACCCATCGTGACCATTGGTATCAGCCACAATTTTTTACCCCGCAGAGCCATCCGTTCATGAAAATGGGCGTTGTCTGTAATAAACAACTGAATCCGTCAATCAACAATCAAGTGATCAACAACCTGTACTGCGCCGGCGCCATTTTAGCCCATTATGATCCGGTACAAGAAGGCTCGGGATCAGGCGTGGCCATTTCAACTGGCTACTATGTTGCCCAGCAGATGATTAACGCGCATCAGCACCAGGAACAACACTCAACAGATACACAGCCAAAACAAGAAAGGACTACCGCATGAGCCTTCTTCAAAAAGACACCAGCTTCGACCAATGCATCAAATGCACCGTGTGTACTGTTTACTGCCCGGTAGCCAAAGCCAACCCAGAATATCCTGGCCCTAAGCAATGCGGCCCTGATGGTGAGCGCCTACGGCTCAAAAGTCCTGACTTCTATGATGAAACACTAAAGCTATGTACCAACTGTAAGCGTTGCGAAACAGCCTGCCCTTCAGGCGTTAAAATCGGCGATATGATTGCCGTTGCCCGTGATGAGCACGCCAAGTTGCCGATGAATATCAAAACCATCCGTGACTTTGTACTCAGCCATACCGACTTAATGGGCTCGGCCGCCACGCCATTTGCACCGATAGTTAATACCATTACTGGGCTAAAACCAGTTAAGAAGATCATGCACAAAACGATTGGGGTGCACGATCACAAGAGCTTGCCAAAATATTCTCACGGCACGTTCCGCCGCTGGTATAAACAAAATTGCACCAGCCAGGCTCTATACCCTAAACAAATACATTATTTCCACGGTTGCTTTGTCAATTACAACCACCCGCAACTGGGTAAAGACTTTGTTAGCGTAATGAATGCAATGAGCATCGGCGTACAGCTGATGGACAAGGAAAAGTGCTGCGGTGTGCCTCTGATCGCCAATGGATTTTTCGACAAAGCGAAGAAGAATGCCAAGCTGAATATCCAAAACTTTTCAGCGGCGGTCGAAAAGCATAATGCTCCGATCCTTTCCACGTCATCAACTTGCTCTTTCACGCTGAAAGAAGAGTATCCAAACGTATTGAAGGTCGACAATAGCAAGGTGGCGAGCAAGATTGAGTACGTTACCCGCTTCTTGCTAAAAGAGTTTATGAACGGACATGCTCCGAAGATGAAACCGATCAATAAGAAGGTGGTATACCACACCCCATGCCACCTAGAAAAAACCGGGGGCAGTTTGTACACCATCGAGTTGCTGAAAATGATCCCCGGCCTCGAAGTTGAGGTGCTTGACAGTCAGTGCTGTGGTCTCGCTGGAACCTATGGTTTTAAGACCGAAAACTATGACACATCTATGGCCATAGGCAGTAATTTGTTCAATCAAATCAAACGTTCGAAAGCCGACTTTGCGATTACGGACTGTGAAACCTGTAAATGGCAGATTGAAGAAAATACCAACCTAGAAACCATTCACCCGGTATCACTACTGGCCATGGCTTTAGCATAAAAAATCGTCAACATCCCCCTTGGTCCCGAAATTTGCCTGTTCCCCCACAGTTAACGTAAATTTCGGGATTCTTTCATTTCTGACCGTGAACTACCAGCAACCAAGACGTTGCCAATACGGCTGACCGACTAGGCATTGTGGCCGGTCAATTCAAATATAAGTGTTGTGTTTGCATCCTATATAGTGCTGCCTCAGTTAGTGGGGTTCAGATGGTAAAGCGCTGTCTGAGCGCCCTAACGTTCTGGCGTATAGACGATAGCATAGCGCCCCCATCAATACATATAGCACTGAGCCCCCCGCTATAACCCCGGTCCAGCCAAAATACTGCCAGCAACCAATCAGATAGAAACCACCTAAGCTACCGCCAGCATAGTAGTGCACCAAATACAAAGCCGTTGCTGTCGCCTTCGCCGTTTTTGCCCTTTGGCTGACCCAGCCATAGGCCAAGGAATGCGTAAAGAAAGAACCAGAACTGATCAATAGCAGCCCTAGTACCATGGCATAAACAGACTCATACCATGCGACCCACATCCCCATCGCACTGATACATGTGCCTAGAACCATACCGGGGACAGCCGAAAAATACTGGGTCCAGCGCCCACTCAATTTTGCCGATACCGTACCGCTGAGATAGCACAGGAATATCATTGACGCCCAACTGACCGGCACAGAATACGGTTCAGCAACTAAACGGAAGCCCATGACAGAATACAAATTAACGAACAGCGCAAAGTTAACACCACCAATCATCATCGCTTGCCACAACTCAGGTGTACGCAGGTGAACCAATACGCTATAGGTTTGCTGCCGTAACTGCCCTTTTACTGGCTTGAAATTACGTTGTTCAGGTAAAAGAAAGTAGATAGCGATGGCAACAACGAGGCTAAAAATCGCCATGCAAATAACAGCCCCTTGCCAGCCATAACGTTCGGATAGAAAGCCGCCTGATATCCTCCCAGCAATACCGCCCAGCGAATTGGCACTAATATAGCCGCCCACTGCCAGCATTAATGCCCTCGATGTAAATTCTTCGGCCATATAAGCCACGGCAACGGCAGCAAACCCAGCCAACGCCGCCCCCATCAACGCCCGGATCACGCTGAGCATCAGCAAGCTCTCTGCAGTCAGCATCAGAAAACCAATGATTGGCAATAAAGTCAGGCTGATTAACATCACCGATCGTCGACCAATACGTTCAGACCACACAGCCCAAGGGACAAGCGTGACAGCCAGAGCCAAAGTTGCCGCTGCCACCAGCCAATTAATTTTTGTTGCTGTAACAGCGAAGTTCTCCGCCATCAAGGGCAACATTGGCTGGAATAAGTACAAATTGCAGAAAATCAAAAAGGAACCTAAGCACAAGGCAAAACTGGCTCTTCGATACTCGGTTGTATGAATGTCTATCATGTCGGTTATCAGCAAAGAAGTCTGATCCAACCGTAGCAATTCGATAGGAATAGTGAAAATATATTAAAACTATAGAAACAATAAAGGATATATATAGCAAATGGATATTCGCCAACTCAATTACTTTGTTACGTTGGCCGAAACGGCCAATTTTACCCGAGCAGCGGCCAAGCTTCATATCGCCCAACCAGCATTGAGTATTGCCATTAAAAAGTTTGAAGAGCAACTCGGTATCGTCCTGTTCGATCGCAACGAACGCCGTGTCTCCCTCACGCCAGAAGGCGAAGTATTACTTCGCCATGCCCGTTTGATCTTACAAAGTGTCCACGACGCCACGGTTGCAATGGAAGAACTGAAAGGGCTCACCAAAGGGGAAGTTAAACTCGGGGTGCCAAGCTCGCTGGGATCGTACTATTTACCTGATATTTTAATGGGCTTTAAAAGCCAATACCCTGAACTCAAATTGACCATTGTCGAAGCCGGTACTGAGACTATCCGCCAGATGCTGCTGGAAAAAGAACTCGACTTGGGCATTATTCACTGCGATCACATACCCGACAGGCTCGCTACAGAGCACCTACTCACCACTCAGATGGTTGCTGCCGTACACCCAGAAAATGACTTAGCCACTCTCGATGAAATCGACTTCAAGACATTCTTCAAGCAAGACTTGGTGATGTTCAAACCGGGCTATTTTCACCGCGAATACATCGACAGGATTTGCCAGGAAAATAATTTCCAGCCCAACATCGCCTTTGAAACGAACTTACTGCCAATGATCTTGAAAATTGTTCGCAATGATTTTGCGGTCACAGCACTGCTGGACATGGTGACCGAAAACGAACAGGGTTTAATCCCTATCCCTTTCCAACAACCAGTAATACTAAATATTGCCATTGCATGGCGAAAAGATGGTTACTTATCTGTCGCTGATAAAGCCTTCATGGAGTATGTAAAAAACAATCGCCAAATGTAACTGAATTTACATTTAGTAACACTGTAAATCAGTCATCAACGAGGGTAAGCAATGTATTTACTGTTCTTAACCAACAACGCTCAAAAATCCAACAGAACATAATCATTAACGACAACCAAACAATTGATGCCGCGTGCTTTTTCATGCCTGTAGCGCAATTTTAACACATTACTCAAAATTCTGTTGCAGATCATAAACCAGTCCGATTATTGTCGTCCTCCCACCACTTTTTAGGTAAATTCATCGCAAATAATGTGTAAGAAACTTTATCGGTTGACACACTATTTCTTAATTTTGTGGTTTAAGAGGATTTTTTCCATGTTGGAGCTATTGATTGGCTTGGCAGTCACAGTTGCTGTTGGCTATTTCATTATTAAAGGATACAAACCTGCGGGCGTTCTATTAACAGCAGGTCTATTGTTACTGCTCATTACCGGCGTTCTGGGTTATAACGTACTGCCTGAGAGTATTCAGGCTACCGGTAACTTCGTCACCGATTCATTAGAGTATGTAAAATACATGCTTCAGTATCGTGGTGGCGGTCTAGGTATGCAGATCATGCTACTTTGTGGTTTTGCGTCCTACATGACGCACATTGGTGCCAACAACGTGGTGGTAAAACAATTCTCTAAACCACTTTCAGTCATCAAATCACCTTATGTTTTACTGGTAGCGGCATACATCGTTGCATGTCTGATGTCACTGGCTGTAAGTTCAGCAACAGGTTTGGGTGTACTTTTGATGGCCACCCTATTCCCAATGATGACCGCCATGGGTATTTCCCGCCCTGCAGCGGTTGCTATCTGTGCATCGCCAGCGGCGATCATTCTGTCGCCAACATCGGGTGACGTAATTGTTGCAGCAGAAAAATCAGGCCTACCACTGCACGTATTCGCGGTTGAAACAGTACTTCCAGTATCTATCTGCGCCATTATCGTCATGGCAGCAGCGGCGTTCTTCTGGAACAAGTACTTGGACAAAAAAGAAAATATCGTCATGGAAAAAGTCGATATTTCTGAAATCGAAGTCAAAGCACCAGCCTACTACGCTATCTTGCCATTCCTACCAATCATCGGCGTATTTGCTTTCAACGGTGAAACCATTCCAGGCTTAACACTGGATATCTACACCATCGTAGTCATGTCTATCTTTATCGGTGCTATCGTTGATTTCGTCACTAAACGCTTCAAAGGTAAGGAAACACTGGAAGATCTAGAAGCGTGTTATCAAGGTATGGCTGACGCCTTCAAAGGCGTTGTCATGCTATTGGTTGCGGCGGGTGTGTTCGCACAAGGCCTGATGTCTATTGGCGCTATCGACAACCTTATTGGCCTCGCAGAATCGGCAGGTGCCGGAGGCTTCGCGCTGATGTTGCTACTGACAGGCTTAACCGTTGCAGCTGCTATTGCAACAGGTTCTGGTAACGCACCGTTCTACGCGTTTGTTGAACTCGCACCAACGCTAGCAGGTAAAATGGGCCTAAGCCCTGCGTTCCTTATCATCCCGATGCTACAAGCGTCTAACCTAGGCCGTACGATTTCTCCGGTTTCAGGCGTAATCGTTGCAACATCAGGTATGGGTAACGTGAGTCCTTTCGAGGTCGTTAAACGCACTTCAGTGCCTGTCCTATTTGGCCTGCTGACTGTTATTATTGGTACCGTTGTGTTGGTGCCAATGTACAGCTAATGTAGAACACTGAATATAATCAAATAAAGCCCCGGTATGGCGAACGTCATGCCGGGATTTTCATGGAATGACTCTCCAACTACTCCTCCAAATGACTCTTTCTCGGTAATTGATGAATTAACCAATATCCGACACTCATACTCAGTACAACAGCAGCAATGCCATATAGGTAAGCGACTTCCATTTCTTCAACATCAATAATAATCACCTTCCTTGCAATTGCCATTAAAGCTGTTGCCATGACAATTTTTACATGGATGACATTCTCTCGGAGATAAATAGTGATATTAATGAATATTTCTATTGCAATTAATACGGCCATAAAAGCGCCAAATGTAGCCAACATGTCAGAGATAGTTAGAATATACTTAGGTGGGCTAACAAGCCGCTGGTACAATATCCAGGCAACATCTAATACTCCCATGACAATGACGAAAACCATAATCAGGGAAAGAGTTCTAACAGACCAATGAATGACGACTTGTAACTTTGCCGATAGAGTGTCATTGCTATCAATTTTCATCACTATCTCCTAGTTCATCATTTATCACTCCAACACTGGCGATTTAAAATCATCAGGTTTGAGTGTAATAACTGAACAATTTATGTCGTTAAGTAGTGACTCTGCGGTGTTACCCATAAAAAAACCAGCAACCCCCGTACGAGATAATGACCCCAACACAACCAAATCAATGCCTTCTTTATTTACAAATTTAGGCAGTATTTGTCGGGTCTCCCCTTCGAGTACTTTAATTGAAGTCCCAATTGGCGTGTTTTCATAGGGCATGAGCAACGATCTCAATCTATCTACTCTCTCCTCTCGCATCTTTTTAGACAGTAGCGCAATATCCAGATCATCATAAGCGCTCCATTTTCTTAAAAACCCTTCAGAGTCAAGGCGCCATGCATGGCAAACCGTTAGCGATGCGCCTGTGACAGAACAAACCTCCACTGCCAAGGCAAGGATCTGCTCATTAAAGTCATGATAATCTTGGTTTGAGATGTCTAATGCGGCAACAATATTTCTAATTGGTCGAACATCAGTACTCATCGACCAAATTGGTATCTCAGACTTACGCATAATATGTAAGGTTGTACTACCTCGCTGACAAACCTTTTGTTTCTCCTCTCTATGTGTATCGAGGATCACCATGGTTGCATGACTATCTTTAGCTTCTTTAATGATCTCAATAAATGGAATTCCAATTCGGATTTTCGTTTTGAACTTAATATTTGAATACTCTTGCTTCAGCGATTGAACCCACTCTTTAAGCAACCCATGGTATATTTTTGTTGCTTTATCAAGAACATCCAAGGTTGTACATGAGTATCGAGAAATCTCCTTTAATTCAGCTAAGTCTTCTATCACAGTAAGAAGAGTCACTTGTGCCGATATGTTATTAGCAAACTTAAATGCTTGGTGAAATGACGCATCAATTTCTTGTTCAGGTGCGATAGGGATAAGTAGCTGATTTAAAATCATATTGCCTCCAAAACAACAGGAACAAAGACTGTACTCTTGCTTGGAGACAAATATGCAGGATTAAATATATAAAGTATAATTAATAATAAACATGGCTATCATAGGTTTTTATCTATACATGACACAACACTTACGGTCTCGAATTAACAGTATTAGAAACTTACGTGTTTTTTTAGCCGTGTACGAACTAGGCTCGATCACCATCGCTGCTCAGTCATTGAATTTGACCCAGCCGACGGTGTCTATTCAACTGCGTCAACTTACCGAACTAATTGGAATGCCTCTTTATCATGTCATTGGTAAAAAGATAGTTTTCACCCAGGCGGCTGATATAACAGCGAAATATTGTAATGAACTGTTTGATACTATAGAAAGATTGGAAATCGATTTGGCTGATATCAGTGAAATAAAAGCCGGGACATTAAAAGTCGCTGTCGTGACCTCAGCGAAATATTTCATTCCACACTTGCTCGGTAGCTTTTGCCGTACATACCCACTGGTTGACATCGTATTGAAGGTTGGCAATCGAGAAAATATCCTGTCACGTTACCATCAGGGGCTGGATGACATATACCTCTTCAGTCACTTAGAACCACAAATGAAGCCCTATGCCATTAAGTTTCTCCCAAACCGCCTCTATCCCGTCGCACCTAAGGAACATCCTTTAACAAATCAACCCTTCATTACACCAGAAGAACTACTCCAATACTCTCTACTGTCAAGAGAGCCAGGCTCAGGTACACGCTATGCCATCGATGCCCATTTCGCAAAACGAAACCTGCCATTCAAACCAAAATTGGTCATTGAGAGCAATGAAGCAATTAAACACTGTGTAATAGCGGGCATGGGGGTAGCTATATTGTCTGAATATGCTTTGGAGGACGAACCCAGTTCACAGCTAGTCAGGCTAGCGATTGCTGACTTCCCTATTGTCACCAATTGGCACATAGTAAAAGCCCCCTTAAAACACCAGACACCACTTAGTGAAGCCTTCATCCACCATGCAACAGAAAAAGCGACACTCGGTGAAAGCCAATTGAAAGAATAATGGCTAAAAATTAGGTGAAAAATCGACCCACCTAACTGAAATATTAGTTAGGTGGAATCAACACTTAATTACTTAGCTACAGCAACTCCATTTTATACAGAATACTCTCAACTTTTTTCTTCTGCTCATCCGTTAAAGGATTAAATGGTTTTCTACAACTACCACAATCAATTCCCAGCAAGGTATACGAATATTTAATTGCATTAAATATTCCGACATCAACAAATGCTTCAATGACTATATTTATTTTATTCTGTAAAATTTTAGCCTCATCAATTTTACCATTATAAAAATTACGCTTGATATCGATGAATATATCTGGAAATAAATTTATGGTCGTCCCTATAGCAGCATTAGCTCCCGCACTAAGCCCTGAAAGAAATACTTCATCATAACCGTTAAAAAAGATACTGTCATTACTTATGCTATGACACCGTTCAAGATCATACATATTCATAGATGTATGCTTAACACCTATTACACTCTCGTTTTCAAGCAACTTTGCAATATCTTTAAACGATAAATTAACACCAGTAAAGGCTGGGATATTATAAATAATAATCGGCAAATCGACATTACGAGTTACCTCTAGGTAATAAGAGGCGATCTCCTCGGTAGTGAACTTATAGTAGTAAGGAGGAATCATTGAAGCAGCCACAGCTCCACAAGCTTTCGCATGCCGTGTAAGTTCAATAACATCTCTAGTTGCTAAAGTCCCTGTATGACAAAGCACAGGGACTCGACCGTCAACTTCGTCAATCACAGTTTCAAGCACTTGCTTGCGTTCATCCTTTGACAGTAATAACCCTTCTCCAGATGAACCACAAACATAGAACCCTTCCACGCCGCGCTCTAACTGCCAACGAACAACTTCCCTCAATGACTGCAGGTTTAGTTCTTCAAATTGATCCATTGGCGTAATCAATGCCGAAAATATTCCTTTAAGCTCTTCCATCATTGACTCCTCCTACCATGCTGTCCATCCACCATCAATAACGAGGTTGGACCCTGTCATATATTTCGACGCATTCGATGCTAAGAAAATCATTGCTCCATTGAATTCATCAGCTTCCGCCATGCGTCCAATCGGCATACGATTACAGTAATTTTCTTGGAACTGAGCATCTTGGTTATCGCGGCGGACACCAGATGGTGTCAATACGTTTACCCGTACACCACTTCGCGCCCAGTATGTCGCCATATACCTTGTGAGGTTATAGACACCAGATTTCGAAGCTGAGTAAGCAACAGGCTTAATAAATGGGATTCCTGTTTGCTCTTCCTTATAGCGATAGATATCCTGGACAGGTGACACCATGCCATAAATTGAACCAACATTTATGATAGAACCACGACCTGCGGCTGCCATTTTGCTCCCCACCACCTGACTGCATAAAAAAGTACCAGTCAAATTTGTCTCGACGACTTCACGAAATACGTCTTCCGGAAACTCCTCGAAAGGGCCCGAAACTGATGGAGGTGCACTCGGCTGAGTATCTATACCGGCGTTGTTGATCAAAACGGAAGGGGCTCCCCACCGTTCCATAACCTTTTCTGTTGCCGCCTCAAGCTGAGCCTTTTGGGTTATGTCGACTGAAAAGAACATCAGTTGCTCACGATCAAAATATTCTTGTGGAAACTTAGCTTTAACTTCTGGTGTCACCGAGCGAGTATAAATGGCAACCTTAGCTCCCCTATCTAGCAACTCACAGCAAAAAGCAAATCCAATTTGCCCCGTCCCGCCGGTTACTACAGCAACTTCGTTTTCAACACAAAATAAATTATCTCTCATGATTCACATTTCCTTATTTCATAAGTAAATTCGGTAGCCAAGTAACAATTGGCGGGAATAACATTGTCAAAAACAACACAATAACAAGTGGGAGAATAAAGGGAATAACGGACCTTGACATACGCTCGATAGGCACACCGCCCACCTGGCTAATAGTGAACAGGCTCATACCAAATGGCGGAGTCGCTTGCCCTATCATTAAGTTCAAAATCATCATGACCCCAAAGTGGACATAATCTAAGCCTAGCGTCTCCACGATGGGCAATAGAATAGGCAGTAGCATGATCAAAATCGCACCAGGCTCCATGATCATACCTAGTAACAACAAGACGATATTGATCATCAATAAAATAACTAGTGGGTTATCAGATATACCAAAGAGAAAATCTGAAATTATTCCCGTAAACCCTTCGCTAGTCAGTAAGAATGAAAACAACGTTGCAGTACCAATAATGAAAACAACATTTGCTGAAGTCAGTACCGTGTTTTTTACCGCTATAAACAATTTATCTAACGTAATTTCCTTATACAGTAATCCACCAACCAGTAACGCATAAAAAACAGCGATAGCGGACGCTTCTGTCGGTGTAAAGAAGCCAGTTACAAAACCACTAAGAATAATAACAGGTGTCATCAGAGGCAAAAAGGCACTGATACCTACAGTTATTAATACAGACAGTGAGAATTGTGAGCGTGGGTAGTTGTTCTTGATAGATTTAATGAATATTAAAATCATTAAAGCTACCATCATAATCAATCCAGGTACAATGCCTCCCAAAAACAACTTTCCAACAGATACGCTCGCAATACCGCCGTAGATGACAAAAGGAATGCTCGGAGGGAAAATCGGTCCAATAGTCGAACTCGCTGCGGTCACTGCTGCTGAAAAGTCATCATCATAACCAGCCTCACGCATTGCTTTCATTTCTACCGTACCTAACCCACCGGCATCAGCAATCGCAGATCCAGACATACCCGCAAAAATAACACTCG
Source organism: Photobacterium sp. DNB23_23_1 (assembly GCF_052873815.1). Taxonomy (NCBI): domain Bacteria; kingdom Pseudomonadati; phylum Pseudomonadota; class Gammaproteobacteria; order Vibrionales; family Vibrionaceae; genus Photobacterium; species Photobacterium sp. DNB23_23_1. The sequence continues at coordinate 115,303 of NZ_JBNNXT010000012.1, forward strand.
CCACTACATTTGAATGCGCCATCCCCCCATGTATCCAACCGACACTTGCTTTGGCAAAGTTAAAAATCTTGTCCGTGATTTTCCCAACATTCATTAACTCTCCGGCCAAAATAAATAATGGAATAGCAATAAATGTGAAAGAGTCGATTCCGGTAACCATCTTTTGCGCAATAACAATCATTGGATAGTCGTAGACCAATAATGAATATACGGCACTAATGCCAATCGCAACAGCAATTGGGAAACCAATAACGATCAAAACAAAAAATAATAAAAATAATTCAATCATAATTATGCCTCGACTCTAGATTCAAATACTTGCCTTTATCGGTAATCACAATAAGAAAATCGATGAGTTTTAGCGTAGTTTGAATAACTAGAAAAACACCTGAGAACACCACTGCGTAATACATAGATGCCATAGATAAAGGGATGGTGGGAAATTCCTGATGCTTGGCAAAATCAATTATCTCAAAACCAGCCTTAATCATTATGATAAATAGTGCAATACACCCTACATGCCTTCCGATAACAATCACATTGTTAATCTTGGGGGGGAACTTATTATCCATAAAGTCAAACCTAATCAACGCATCCTTATAGTTTGCATAAATCAGCCCAAGGAAACACATCCAAACGAAAAGTAACCTGTTGACATCCATCACCCACTGAAATGAAAAACCCATAAAATTTCTGACAACAATTGAAATAAGAGTTAACAGGGCAATCAAACACACGGTCATGCACATCAATATGATGATCGGCTTGACCATATTGTCGTTAGCCAAATGAATGTACTTACGAATACTCATAATTCCCCCCACGGCACTAGTTTGTCAGCGCTTCAATAATTTCGGCGTCATACCAGTCTTCACCCTCATATTGGCTATAGAAATCCTGAATATTAGCCTTGAAACTGTCACGATCTGGGTTGTAGTTAACAGTAATACCGCGATCCTTCATCAGCTCCAAAGCATCAACATTATCTTTTTCTATTTGCGCGAATGACCATTCTGCAGCTTTCACCGCTTCACCTTTAATAATGGTCTGTACATCCTCTGGCATCTTCTTCCATTTATTTTCGTTCATTGTCATCGTTAGACCCATCCACATATAGTTAATCATGGAATAATGATCCTGAACCTCATAAACCTTACTTGCTACAGAGTGATACGGTGCATTGTCCTGCGCTTCAACAATGCCCGTCTTAAGTGCCATATAAAGCTCAGTTACCGGTGTTGGTGTGACAACCGCTCCCCAATTAGTCCACAAATCAACGTACGTAGTGATCCCTGGAACTCGAATTTTTAAGCCCTTAACATCATCAATACTATTAATTTCTCGCCCCGACGTACTAATATGTCGCATACCATTGTCACCGGTAGATAAGTAATGTAAACCGTATTTATTCATATCGGCAAAAAGAGCTTCACCGACAGGTCCATTAACTTTTTCGTAAGCTTGTTTCGCATCATCAAACAAAAACGGAAGATCCAATACCTTTGACTTATCGTAAAAGGTTGAGTACCCCCCCGTCCCCGCAAACATAATATCGATAAGGCCGATACGGGTTGACTCAATTCCTTCCCTGTCATTACCGAGTTGACCACTGTGGAAGACCTTTATATTAACTTCACCATTAGTCGCTTTTTCCACATTTTCAGCAAAATACTCGAGTGCTTTTGTCGGTACAGCCGTTGGATTGGTTGGAACGTACGCTTTTAGCGAAATAGTATCTTTTGCAAACGCGCTAACACTCAATAGCGACAGCATTGCCGCTCCTGCGATATTTTTCGTTTTATTTATAGTCATATTATTTACCTTTTATCACGTTATTTTTATAATCACTTCGAAACTAATTTAACTTTGAAATTCTGTATTAATGCTTGGCTGACAAAAGCATCCCGGACAAATTGCAATTTGTCTTCCGGTACGTATGCAATGGTAATATGGTTACTTTGATGTCCGGCCATGAGGTCATTACGTTCTACACCATGTAGAATGCAGTTCATCAACGGCCACTCTTTGGTGGTAAGTGACAGGCGTCTTTCAAATTCTTCTTTGGGCAACTCGAATGATTCACCAGTACCAATATGCAATATCGCTTGCTCTTTCTCATAATGCGCTCGCGCCCAAATAAATGAGCCGGATTTGCACTGACCTGAAATTGTTGAACCACCTTTCGGAAAGTACATAGATGGTTGTCGATATCCTTTCGCCCCTTTAATTCCTCCAGCTAAGTGCTCAAATGGTACTGAACCTGAAATTTCAAAATCCCAATAAAATGTACCTTGATATTCACTCCCCCAGCGAATGTCATGCAGCGTTGTCTCTTGAGGCAACCTTAAGCAATCTAGCAACCTAAACAACATTGTTTGCGGGATCGCTGTTCCCATATCAACTTCGTTCACACAAGGAATGGGTTTACCAGGTCGAATAATTTGTCCATGTTCATCAGGAATCGGGAACCTCAACGTGGACCCTATTGCACCTTCGGCAAAATCAGAAGCGGCACATAAATCTTTAAGCCCTTGCTGATACTGAACCCCTACACTCGTTAACCCAAATCGATTAGCGATTCGAGCCATCGCAATGAGCATTGCACACTGCTCTAAAACCTGCTCTCGCGTTAGCTGATCGTCATTATCACCAAACTGGAAGTCCATCCCTTGGTCGACATACCAATCCAAGCACTCTTCACGTAACACATCAGGGACAAGGCTCATTTCGTAAAACAAGGCTGATTGAGATAACGCCTCAATCGGCATACCTACATCAACCATTGTTTTAAGGGGAAAGACACCATTCATCATTCCCATACAGAATGTATCAAAGAGACCAATAATTTCCTTATTCTTTAGGATGTACTCACCAACTTTGGCACCAACTTTGCCCGCTTCAGTATTTAAAATATCCGAGTTCAACGAAACATCTTGAAGGTAAGAGGTATCGTGAACAATCACTCCTTCGGATAGCCATTGACCTAATCCGCTAAAGAAAAATTCATCATCGAAGTTCTCTGACCACAGCCTGGAATATTCACATCCAAGGCTCGTCAATGTCCCAGCCATACAAAGTGTTCCAACCAAGCCAGGATATGTGCCATCAAAATTTGCTAGCAACAATATAGGCCCTTTATGATGCACTAAACTAGACGCAATATGGTGTGAATACTGCCACGCGGTCATGAGCACGATAATTGGAGCCTCTGGATCAATGCACGCAAATACATCACTTCCCTCACGTTGGCTCGCAATAAATCCATGCTCACGAATTGGATCGTAGTCATGCGCACGCTTAATTTGATAATCAAACTTGTCACGCATAACCTTTTCAAGTTTCTCTTCAAACTTAGCCTGCACAGGCCAACAGGTTTTATTTGCACTTTCTCTTAAATCAGCGTTTGTAACTAATAAAACCTCCCTGTGACCAGCTTTCATTTCTTCCTTGGAAGCAGGTAGGTTTAATGTGAGTTCACTCATAGTAAGCCTCTTATTGGTTGCCCATAATGGATTTGTACTTCATTTGGTCATGATACATTTCCAAGAAGACTTGATACTTCTTGTCATGGAATGTAGAGCGTTCAGCGTTTGGCTGTATCCTGTCGCCTTCAGCGTACATAGAGCCGATAGCATCAAACAGCGTTGGATAGGTATCACTGGCGGATGCTGCGAGCATGGCGGAGCCGAGGAGCACAGCATTCACTTCTTTCGGGAGTACAACATCACACTGACATATATCGGCATGCTCTCGAAGCCAGATAGGGTTTTTGGTACCACCACCACACATGTGAATTTCATTAATCTGATGACCATGTTCAACCATCGTGTCGATGATATGGCGAGTGCCATACGCAACAGACTGGATGGCTGAAAGATAATGAATAACAAGCTCATCAAGACTATCATTGAGAGTTAAACCAGAAATCATGCCTTTTAGATTAGGATTGGCCCGTGGAGAGCGATTACCGTGGTAATAGCCTAACAAGTGAAATTCACTCGTAATTTCACCACCTTGTTCCAACACAAGAAGCCGATCATTAATAATGTTATAAACAGTTTTACCTTCAACTTCAGCACGCTGTTTAAGAGCTGGGTATACGCTTGAGGTTCGAATGACATGATCAACCAGCGCCCCTGCTGCACTTTGTCCGCCTTCTAGCAGCCAGTAATCAGGCAGCATGGCCCCCCAATACGGTCCCCAGACCCCTGGGACAAAAGTTGATACCTTACTCACTGCCATATGGCAGGATGAAGTTCCCCCAATGATTGCTAGCGTGGTCTCTGGCTTACTGCCAATGATGGCTAAACCACCAGCGTGTGCATCAATGATGCCCGTTGCAACCACAACATCTGAAGTTAAACCCATGAGTTCTGCACATTGGCCTGAAAGCTGACCAGCAGCAGTGCCTAGATCTGCAATTTCACCATCAATTTTTCCAGATGAAACCAAATCATTTAGACCTGCAACTTCTAGTACAGACTTGGCCCACTCTTTTTTGTGAGCAAGGTAATTCCACTTACATGTCTTGGTACACACGCTTCTTGTATTTTGATTTGTCGCTTTATGCACAAGGAAATCAGCCAAATCAAAAAAAGAAGCTATCTTGGAGTATTGAGTTGGTAAGTTTTGCTTAATCCAAGCAATCTTGGGGATTTCCATTTCAGGACTAATCTCACCACCGACATACTTAAGATTTGAATCGTTACTAGCGTTGATCTTTTCGGCTTGCTCAATAGCGCGGTGATCCATCCACATAATGATGTTTTGATCATTTATTCCTGTAGGGGATACAGAAACTGGCTGGCCCATTTCATCTAATGCAACCAAGGAACACGTTGCGTCAAAACCAATCCCCTTCACTTGAGATACATGAACACCACTATCTTTAATGGCATTTTTTACAACCTTACATGTTTGTATCCAAATATCATCGGAAGATTGCTCAACAAAGTTGGGCTTAGGTCGAAATTGTTTTATCGGTGAAACCGATACCGCTAAACAATTCCCCTTATTGTCATACACCCCCGCACGGACACTTGCAGACCCTACATCCACGCCAACTAAATATTCTGGCATCAAGAAACTTCCCTATGCTAACTCGTGTTAGCAGATTATTAGCAAGTGCGTATTGCAATTACAAGCTACGATGTTTATAAATACGGGCAGGGATTTTTTCGCCAAAAGATATCAAACGCCACACATATCACGAAATTTGTTTGATGGTGAATTTTTTGGTTGTAAGTTAACTACACTTTTGTTTTTTCTTTCATGCTCAATTCAACCTTTAGATATACCAAGAGAGCATTTATTGCTGACTCAAATGATTATTCTCCATTTAATCAGCGAACTTTTACACTTACCCGTTGTTGTAAAGCACCAACAGCATGTAAATGAGTTGTTACACTGGATAAATACAAAATATGAGTAAATCAATTTCTGAAATTGCGATGGATACCGGATTTTCGGTTACTACTGTTAAGTTTGTTATTAACGGGAAGGCAGATAAATATCGCATTTCAAAAAAAACTCAAAGTGTCATTCAAGACTATATCCTTGAGCACGGATACACGGTCAACCAGACTGCGAGAAGTCTCAAGCTCAATAAAACAAACACAATTGGTCTTATAATACCCTGGCTATCCAACCCATTCTTTTCTCAACTCACAGAAAAGCTACAAACAAAATGCCAAGAAGAAGACTTGCAACTACTGGTTGTTTCAAGCTTCGGCGAACCAAGTCAAGAATACGATTTGCTGCAAACTCTCTTAGCTCGTGGTGTCGATGCACTCTTCTGGGTAGCAAGCTCTCGTGAGAACCAACTTAAAGCGATTAAAGCAAACTCTAACAAACCAATTATTTTCATCGATCAAACTTTCACCCAAGATAACGTCATTATTGTTCATTCAGACAACTACTCAGGCAGTTACCAATTAACAAAGCGTGTTCTTGATCTAACCATTTCCGAATCATTCTATATCTGTGGAGATACCAACTTCCCTTCTATCCAAGCTAGGCTTAAAGGTTTTGTTAATGCCCACCATGACGCAAACAGAGAACTACACCACTCTTGGAACCGGATAGTAAATAAAAACACACATCAAGATGGCTACCATGCATTTAAATCTTTATATGAAGAGATCAACAGAGTACCAGAAGGCCTTATCTTCTCGTCGATACCACTAATGGAAGGCAGCCTGCATTATATGAAGGAACAACTAGGTGCAATCCCACGAACAACCATCATAGGAACCTTTGATGATCATACTATGCTTGATTTCCTGCCCAATCGAGTTTTGTCCGTTAGGCAAAACGTGGACGATATCGCGTATCACTCAATGCACAAGCTACTACAAATAGTAAAACAAAAAAAACTAGCCTACGAAAATATTATCGTCGATCCCATTATCGTTGACCGTAAGTAACCCTACACGATGAGGGCCTATAAGGCAGCTGGGCTGCCCCTTCATGGAATGGAGAAATATAAAGTGTTCATAATCATTATGTCAGAGTAAGGTCTCGGGTAGTAAACTGGCGAAAGCCTCCCCAAATCATGAGATAAGCTTACCTCGACCGCTCATGCTTAATGGTTTCAAACTTCTCGACCGCAATTGTGATTTCCCGCCTTTAAACCGAGCAATAATGTCTTGCCAGAAAGATAAATATAATCGAATATGATTTTTAGGAAGAAACTACCTTAAATCAGTGAGGATTTATGTCTAGACGGCACTTTATCATTTTAATGGCATTGATCATGGCCGCTGGCCCATTTGCAGTCGATGCCTATCTACCAGGTATACCCTCGATGGCTGAGTATTTAGGGGTAGGCGTTAATTCAGTTGCAACTACAGTGAGTTTTTACATTTTTGGCATGGCACTGGGACAATTGATTGGCGGGCCATTAGCCGATCGCTATAACAAAAGAATCATTATTATCGGTGGTCTAATTCTATATGCAGTGGCGTCGATCATCATTGCTTCAGCTGCTAGCCTTCATGTTATTCAGATCGCGCGCATATTTCAGGCAATTGGTGGCGGTTTTGCAGGGGTATGTATTGCACCTTTGGTCAGGATGCGCGAGAAAGGGAATGAGGCCGCCAAGCTGTTTGGTTTGATCGCCCTTATCATGGTTCTCGCCCCCGCTGTGGCACCAAGTATTGGAGCTTTGATCTTGCTGACTGGTGGGTGGCAGAACATTTTTTACTTTTGCGCTGCCTATTCACTGTTTACCGCGGCTGTTGTCGCTAAATCACTCCCCAAATGTCCGACCCGATCTGATCAAGAAAACATACCTGCATACCGCCGATATATAATGGTCATGCAAAACAAGCAAGCGATGAGCTACTTACTTGTTCAAGCGTGTGGCTTTAGTGTGATGATGGTCTTTGTAACTAACGCCTCATTTATCTATCAAGTTCAATTTGGACTGAGTGAGCAATTGTTCGGCTTGGTATTTGCAGCAAACACCGTTGCTAACATGCTGATAAACAGGATCAATTCTAAACTATTGAGCTCACAACCGGCTATAAAGCTACTGCGTATCGGTGTTCTATTCCAAGCCATTTTTGTTTTAGTATTAGCGACGTTCACCGCCATGGAAGTGTCTGTATATGTTTATATGCTTGGTATTATGGGAGCTGTAGGCATGCTTGGTGCCATTATGCCAAATGCCAATGCTCTGTATATGAGTCAGTTTGACGGCAATACAGGTTCAGCATCAGCACTTTTAGGTGCTGGGCAATTTTTGGCCGGTGCCTTAATGGGCGGCCTCACTACTCTGTTTTACAACGGCACACTATGGCCTTTGGTTATTGTCATGCTTTCGTTGGTAACAGCTTCAAATATCCTATTACCAAAAGAAGAAAGCACTTGTTTGACGGTGGACTAAGCACCAACACTGATAAACAAATTGATGAACAGGACAAGCATTAATCTTGTTACGCACTTACCAAAGCATCAGGCCAGTCTTACAGAAGGAAGTGGATTATAGGGCGAGTTGAACTAGGTAGTGCTAATCCAACTCGCAACCTCTTGAATATTTAGTTACCCACCGAGCCCCTTACTTGCGGCCCTTCGGCGGCTCTGGCAACTCATCTTCGGATAACGAACCACTCCCGTCTTTATCGAACTTTTCGAAATCATCTAATAATGGGCCTCTGAGCTCATCTTTAGTCAGAACACCATCACCGTTAGTATCAAGCTCTTCAAAAGATGGCGGAGCAGGTCTACGCTCATTGGCTAATGTCGGTAATGAGCCACACGCTAGAAATAAAGCCAAAACTGGAAGGGTGTATTTTTTCATGAGTTCATCCTCGATTTAAGTATTCGTCAAGCTCTCGAAGTATTTACTTAGCAAGCGCTTGTGATTAGCGATGATTCAATCTAAATCGAAAATGTGGGGAGATTATGGAGAAATCGAGGAGATACTAAATCGGAAATCCGCTCCCCCCTACAGCCATTTCAGCTAACTCAATTACGTATTGTCCGTAATACCCAAGCCTTCAGTTCAGTGAGTCATCTCCATCGTATATCGCACTTAGTACTTTTTGTTTTTCACATCAATATGTTGATAATACACGGCGGGTCAAGTCAATGGCCCAAGCTTGAAGGTATATCGAAGACGGCCACCTATAGGGATCTGGAAACACCTTTGTGTCGATTAGCGACTTACCGACTGGTTTGAACACAGTCATCGATGCTTATGGCTCGATCGTTACGTCGTTCGATGAGCACAAATAGCACTACCACACCAGTCAGCAAGGCTTTGGACAATTTCGAGTTGCGTTTTTTCTAATTTAGTAAAATATGAATTACCTCAGGTATGGCTGACCTATCATTCTGTAATTAAATTTTCACCTTAATAAAACTCGACTGTGTTATCTGAACACCGCTATCTTTCTTGTGATTTTGGGCTTTTGTTGTCAAATCTACCCCGTAAGTAATCTTTTCATTTACCAAAGTGAAATACCCATGATCCTGTAGCTAACTTTCAAACCCTCAGGGTCTGGTTTCACCTTTAACATGTTATACAATTAGTTTCTCTAGCGAACTTCGTGGCTAATACCTCTGTTTTATCGTCTAAAATCAGCAACTTAAATTGATAGGCGCTTAGCGCGTTAACAAGCAGAGTTTTGGTATCAGGGAACGGAGGTGCTCAATTACTTCTTTAAATAGATTGGCTACTCACTTCATCAATGAGTTATTTTATGTGCCGATTTAATAATCGGTTCTTTCTGCTATACATCAGGCTAAATGTGCACACCAAATATGTACTACAACTACCCATTAAAGCTATTTAAATTCATATTTTATTTATCTTTTTTTGATAACGAACTGGTAAATGATGCAACCCATGCGTTACTATGTATATCTTTGTTTTGTATGGCTATGATCGATATTTCATTGGTCATAATTGAAAGCTGTAGTTTTCTGCATGATAAGGATATTAAATGCAAAAATATGGATATGTTGCAATTGTAGCATCTTTAATTATGAGTGGTTGCGGTGGAAGTAGTGATTCCCCTCCACCATCGACAAGTACATCTACTCTTATTAAAACTTCAGTTATCCAATCTTCAGATACTTGTCCAAATGGCGGATTAGAAATCGCAGTTGGAACGGATTTAAACGGGAATGGGATCTTAGATAAAAATGAAATTAGCGGCTATCAGACTATATGTAATGGTAGTGTTGGCAATGAGTCGTTAATTGATATCAACTACATTTCCCCAGGTAATAGTTGTCCAAATGGTGGGAGTAAATTTTCGATTGGTATCGACCTTAATGGCGATGGCAAGCTTTCCGAAAGCGAAACTACCGAAACATCCTTCATGTGTAACAGTAGTGCTAGTACAGGAAATTACGACTATGCATTCTTAATCAGAATTCGTGGAGAAGGCCCTGGAGAAAGTTGTGAATTTGGTGGTAGTGTTGTTCTTGTAGGGGCTGATAACAATCGTAATGGCATCTTAGATAATAATGAAATTGTGACGCAACACTATACTTGTTACAACCAAAACCCGGATGGGAATACACCTCCGGATGTTCCAGAATTAACTGTTTTCAATACGGTTTTAAATACTCCTAAAAGTGGAAGCTTAATCGCTGATGATGCTGAAAACGATCGCCTTATCTTTATCATTACACAAGCTCCACGCTTTGGAGAGCTCACTAGTTTCAGCTCACTAACAGGCGAATTTACTTATCAACCAAGTGTTGATTTTGTCGGTAATGACCAGTTTTTCTATATTGCCGATGATGGTCAATCTCAATCATCTCAGGGACAGGTATATATTAACGTTTCCGACGTGGATGTGCCGAGTGGACACTTTTCAATTAATACCAATAATATTCAGTTTGTCGATTATCCTGATGGTTTAATTCCTCGAACTTATGTGGTTGGTGGTATTAATTCTGATAACAGTGTTACCGCTAATTTACCTAGTCCTGCAGCGATAAGTGCTCTTAATCTTCAAAATCTTGCGGATAGAGAAAGAGAAGAAGAGGCCATTTCTCCATCTGTTAATTTAATACTTTCTAATTTACCTCGAGCCGCCGGAACAACTCAGGTAGAGGTAACATTGGTTGATGGGCCAGATTTAGAGCGAGCTCAGGGAGAACGGCAGGTTACTTTCTCGTATGCTTATGATTGGATTTCTGATGGAAATAACCTTTCAGTTAAGTCATCAAAGGATGGGGAAGCAACTGCCACATATTTTACCTCCGATGGCGAGTTAGCCGTGAAGTTGAAGTTAGATAATAACTCTGACATTTTCAGTGTTGATAATGGTAATCGACTAATTTTTAATGTTGCATCACTGTTTGATGATGATCAACTAGGCACGGCTTTATCCCCTGGGGTGATGAGAGATGGATCTTATTCTTACTTTGTCACGTTTTCTGATTTCCCTGTTGTCGACTCGTATGGCAATTACTTTGATTCATTCCGAGGTCGGTTTAACGTGACGCGTCAGCCTGTGCCCATTACTCAAAATGTAACGAAGTCACTAGAAGTAAGGCAGGGGCAATTAATTCAGGTATCGGCGATGTTATCAGGTTATGGTGGCACCGGCCCACTTACGTATGCATTAGTTGATGGTGCTATTACGGGAGGGGTTACATTAGCTGAATCGTCGGAAGGAAAAGTAATATACGCACCATTAAGTGCAAATTTGCTTATCGATGATGCGTTTAGTTATCAAGTTAATGATGGTTTTTTAGATTCAAACTTATCTAAAGTAAGGCTGAATATTACAGATGATACGGCTACAGAATCGGCTTCATTGAAGTCTATATACGATAGTTCGACATCAGCGTTTGAAGTTTCATGGATAGACAAATGGACTGATGAGTTCGGTTTTCGTGTCGAGAAATATAATGCGAGTTGTGAATGTTGGGAAACAGAGGAATTACTTGCAGCCTCACCAGAAAGCGGTCTGCCGATTACTTGGACACGAAATGTCAGTGAGAGTAGTTATTATCGTGTGTTTGTATTGAAAAGCGAGGGTGAAGCATTACTAAAACCTGCTGTTCTTGTCGCAAATGCAGATTATCAGCCAAGTATCATCTATGATCAATCATTGCCTATTGAGGGGATGATGATTGCGCAGTTAGATTCACCCTCACCGATTATTTCGACGGTCGATTGGTATGTTGACTTTACGCATAAATGTACGACAAATATGGGGGGGAATTGGACAGAACCGTCGTGCCAAATAGATACTACTCGAATCGCAGATGGTATTCATTCGATATTGGCAAGAGTGAAAATGCAAGATTCGTCATATGTCGATATCGAGTCAAGTTTCTCAAGCTATAACCCTGAAACACCAGTTCCATCTGTGAGTCAACGAGTGCATACAGGAAGTAGCAGCTCAACGACGCCAGACATCGGCCACTATGAAATTCAAGTATCGGCATCGGATGATTCAGGAATAAGCTTTGTCGAGTTATCAATGGATGATATGGCACCGGTCAGGTTAACGGAGCCTAATTCTACATGGTATCGTTCGCAAAATTATTGCTACATATATCCACAAAACTGCGTTAATAAAAATGCTTACACGTGGGCGTTTAACAATTTAATACCAGGGTCTCATTCATATTCGATTTTAATTGAGTCTAACCGCGGTGAAGTTAGAGAGGTGAGTTCTAAGGTTAATGTTCCAATCTTAATAGATCTTCTTTCGCCGTCAGAAGCTGATATTAGTGGTGATAGCCTGCGTATTCTTGGCAACATTGGTATCACTAATAACCCCGTTCGTATTACTGTCACGCTCGGGAGTTTAACAGTTTTAGATACGACCGGAACAAGCTTTGATACGACTGTCGATATGAGAAGTGTAGCTGCTGGTAACTATACACTGAGGATAACGGTTAAAGATGTTGTTGGTGGTGCATCTTCAACGTTGACTAAAACTCTTACATATACCAAATAATCGATGAGATTCTTTGTTTTGGTATTACTGATAGTATCGAGGGGAGTATTCTCCTCGGTACTTGATTTACCTCTTATCGCGACTGATAGCAAGGAGGTCTGGATTGATACAGGTTACTCAACAAAACATTTCGATATCTTTGATTACGCCGATAAAGTATCAAGTTCTGTACGGTTCAATAATGAGTCCTCAATTCATTTAGGTTTTAACTACGATACTTCGTTAGTTTGGAACAAACATACGGTAGTCACAAGAGGACATGTTTTTTATCGTTCTTTTCGTGCTGATAGAGCTATTGAACCGACTTATCTTGAAATTGATCAATATGGGTTTGCCGCTAAGTTACAGCTAGTGAATCAGAAACAAGATCAAGGATTTGAATTTGGGGTATACCATAGTCGCTTTCCTATGCAGCGTTTTGATAAGTACCAAATGGGAAATGTTATTTTTGGAGAGGATATTGTATTACTCGATCCTGATAGTTTAGAGCCTTTACCATTACTTGAGGTCGAAAATAAGGAGTTTGGTGTATCATTTCATTACCTCAGAGACCTATCACAGCTCTGGCCTTTTCATCTTGCCGTTGGTTATCATTTGGCTCAAATAAACCCAACAGTTGATTCAAGGTTATTTAATGTAACAGATGAAAATTTTTTGAGTATGGAAGTTAAAGGTGGAACTGTGCGAGAGCACATCGATACGCTAAAGCAAAAAGCACCGCAGAGTAAAGCGTGGTATGAACATATATTGAATGCTCAACTGCTTTATCAAAATAAATTTTCAGATGCAATGGGTGGCACAATTTCACTCGGTGCTTATTACATTACTGAGAGTGGCTATGAGCAAGATTACTTAGAAAACATAAATATTACACTTGATGCAAGGTTACAGTATCAGGTAAACAACCATCTGACTTTCATCACTAGTTGGTACGTGGCTTCTAACTACATGCTTGGAACGTCCCCAGGGACATACAATCAGCAAACAGCTCCATTTTTTAAACATCCGTATTCATATATTTCTGCGGGAGTGTTATTCACTTTTTAAGTCGGTTTTTCCTTTGTACTGCCGGAGTACTTATGGCTCTTTATTTACCATAACCTCCGTTCTATGTAAGCGCCCCACGATCCCACGTGGCGCGCTTTAATAATCGAAGTTCCAAGGAAGCAGCGAGTCGATATCCGGCTCA
>NZ_JBNNXT010000013.1:0-128606 GCF_052873815.1 Photobacterium sp. DNB23_23_1
CTCAACCAGTTTGCTCAACTTCACTACGTGAACACCAAAGCATTCGCCAAGCAAGGGCGTGAAATGTATGCCGAACCCATCCGCGAAGCGGCGGCACGAAGTGACGGAGACAATAGGCTTGTCCAAGGGCGCAAAAGTCCGACACACCAGAGAGTGGTTAATATATCCAGCCGTGTGGGCAGGCTACGTAAGGCACAGCGCCGTGATATCGAGTTGGAAAGCACCGAGTCCCACTACAACCATGACCGCCTGTATGATCTTCCTGACACGCCTGCTGACAAGCGCTTATCTTCCGTTCGTTTGATGCACCGTGAATGGTCAGGCAGTTTCCGAATTTTGCACCATACCCAAACCAGACCGGGCGATGCACCAGACCCACAAAGCGGTGAGCGCTACACCGAAAAACTAACCCAACGAGCAGTAACCAAAATTTTTGAATCGGGTGCGTATGTTGCCGCTTGCGAAGAAGGGTTTACCACCTTCCTGACTCTAACTTTCACCCCTGAGCAACGTAATGCCATCTTTGGTGGTGAAACCACGCTTGGCCGTGAAGTCTCGCGCTTTCTTGATGGCATCAAAAAGATGTTCCAGCGTGGCTGGCAAGGCATTGATGCAGAGGGCGAACCGTTTGAACTCGATGGCATTGCCGATCCGTTCCATTACATATGGGTAGCAGAGTGTCCGGCCAATGAAGACGGCGAACCTAATCCACACGTTCACCTGATCATGAATTGGAAAGTGGATAAGCAATATTTTCGCGCCTGGTCCGAACGATTAGAAGGTATTTGGGGTAACGGGTTTGCCCATTTGGAGCGGATCCGCCAACCCAAAGCGGCGGGTTCATACATCATCAAAGCTGTTGGCTATGCCGCCAAAGGCGAGAACGCCGACCAAGGGTTAATCAAAGGCAACCGCTATAACATTGCCCGCTGCAGTCGTGCCCCCGGTTGGGATTGTTTAGCTAATTTCGAAGCCCATAACATGGCCGCGATCATCAAAGAATGTGGCTATCGGTTGGAGCACTGGAAAAAGCCATTACAGCGCAGCCTTTACCGACTGGAAAAGCAAAAAGAACGCGCCATTAAGGCCAAAGCTATAGCGAAAAAAGCCCAACGACCCAAGGCCGCAATCCAAAAGCTCACAGCCTTAATTGCTCGGCTTGAAGGCCAACAACAAGTTATTAATAACCAAATCAAAGCGCGTGGTATTCACGCCAGTACCAAGAACCGTTTCTGTATGTCATTCGAAGGCGAACAGGCCGAAAACAAAGCCTATGATTTTCTGCTGTGGGCAGCAGGGGCCCGAGGGTGGTCCATGCAGTCCAAAGATGATGATCCCGATTACCACCAGAATGTTTCCGAAGCCCGAGCGATAGCCCAACAAGAGTACGGCCAACAGTACCAACGCTTTTTGCTTAAACAGGCTTATTGGGAATCAGTCTTGAATGACCCGCTTGCTCCAAACAGGGAAGAACCCACCGAACTCGATGTGTCAGCCGCTAAAGCTGATCTCGAATGGTATCAAAGTCAGCAACTAGCCGCGTAAAGGACGCTATCAAATGGATGAACTGAACCAAATCACAGACCAACTTAAAGATGAAGTAACCAAAGCGGCGAAAAACCCGTTCGCGGGCAAAGTGATGTCACCGCTCCGCTTGGTGCTGGTCTGGATGCAAGGCGTAAACAACAAACTCATGGAATTAGAGCAAAGGGGGAAGCATGGCTGAATCAATGCCCGTTCGTGCATCGGCCAACAAGGTCGAAGGGGTCAATCGGTGTGAGTGTGGCAATGTCCGTACCATCCACCGGGCAAGGGGAAAACGCTCTAAGTATCTGTATGCGATTTGTGACGACTGCGGAACCAACCAGCAAACCGGAAAATACTGGCAGTCACGGTTTGAGCTGCATTACCCAACGATTGAAGCATTGAATCAAGCCGAACAAACCGCGCCAGTAGTGGCATCGGAACCCGAAGCCGAGCCGATCGTTGAACCGGAATTAACCGAACTGGATGCTGACTTAGCAACCGAAACTGCGCAACCAGTAACCAAAGCTGAACCGCAACCAAGCCAAAGCGAACCCGAATCAGAAACCCAACCGGATGCAAAACCGTCCGGTTGGAAGTCAGTCATAGCGGGCGTGGTGCTTGGTGCTTTAACTGGCGGGATGATAGCCCGCTTTTAACCTAAACAAACCGAGAGAGTCGATATGGAAACCGAACAACTAGCCGCCAATGATGACGAGCTGAATAGCAATGAAGGGATTCAAACCCACAACGAGCAAGACGAGAAAGATTTCATCAACAGCCTAGATGAAGACTTTGATCCAGCCGTTGCCGATACCAAAGTGCAGCAACAAGAGATAGAAACCCAAGCCGCTGGCGCAATGGTGTTTGTGGGCTTGATGACTATCGAGCAGACCATGAAAACCATGGTGCACCATAACTTTGAATTTGACCCACAACAAGCTGAAAACGTATCACAGAAAATAGCACCGCTTATCGTGAAATACGGCGGTAATCCGCCACCATGGTTAGCTAAGTACATGGATGAAATCATGGCTGTTGCGGCCATTGGGATGCTTGGGCTGTCTAGCTATATGCAGGTGCGTAGCCTCAAGATTAAAGATGCTGAACTTGCCAAGAAAGCGAAGCAGGCCGCCAATGATGACCAGCAGCAGGAGGCCGCTTGAAACTACAACCTATCAACCAAAACAATGCGCTGAGTAATCATCATGTCTATGTGGTTGGTATGTCTGGCTGCGGGAAAACTTCCGCAGCCAAAAAGCTGTTTATCAAACCGACCGACCAAGTCGCTATCTTTGACCCACTTGGTGATTATGAAGGTAAATTGGCCGGGCGTCAGGTTCGCAGCTATGCCAGCTTGAAAGCCTTTGCCGCCGCTTTAATTGCTGGGCGTAAAACTAACCAAGGCTTTAAGATCGCTTACTACCCAAACCACGAAACCACCGAGGAAGATTTCGACAAATTCTGCATGGTGGTCTGGGGCATGGGGAACGGCAAGCACAAGAAACCATTAAAGGTGATCTGCGAAGAAGTGGCCGAGCATACCAACACCGCAGGCAAAGCAACGGGCTACCACGGCAAAATCTTGAGGCTAGGGCGTAAGTTTGGCCTGCATTCCATCAACATGTTCCAGCGTGGACAAGAGGTATCAAAGACCATCATTGATAACTGCCAGTTTGCCTGTGTGATGATGCAAAAGGCAGATGATAGTGCGCGATACTTGCAGCAGAAAACGGGGATACCAGCAGGTGTGATTATTGACCTAGAGAAGCTGGAGTATGTTTTGCAGGATGGGAAGTTGTGGAATAAAGATATAATATTTTGGTAATTAAATTATTAGTTTGGCTTAAATAAATGTCGTTTAACTCGTCTTAAAATCTGGGGTTAGAGATATAGGGTTGATAGAGTCAATTTGAAAGTAAATTGCTTTCTCTTTCCTTATTTTTTCTTCATGCTCTTTCATTTTCTTGAAGTGTTGATCTCTAGCTTCAATTTTACAGCTAAAATGATTTATGTATTTTTTGAAGCTATTTTCAGCTCTACTCATGTATTCTACGTATGTCATTTTAGGGTTAATTGGTATAGTTGAGTAATCAATATTTATATCATTGCCTGAAAGTAATAGATAAGTACTGGTTACTGAATAAATATCTTGAAGGGTGCTACA
This sequence comes from Photobacterium sp. DNB23_23_1, assembly GCF_052873815.1. Taxonomy (NCBI): domain Bacteria; kingdom Pseudomonadati; phylum Pseudomonadota; class Gammaproteobacteria; order Vibrionales; family Vibrionaceae; genus Photobacterium; species Photobacterium sp. DNB23_23_1. The sequence continues at coordinate 3,692 of NZ_JBNNXT010000013.1, forward strand.
TATTAGAGTTGATGCTTCATTGGTTGGGCACAAATCAATTATTTCACATGAGTAAACCCTCCTTATTACAGACTCTATATTGAAGAAAGAATCAGCAATTTGATCTATATCCAAATTTTCACCAATCTTATGGTTACGCATTTTCATGACCCAGTTTATCGAATGAATCTCTTCAAATTTCAACTTATGATTATCAAATCCAACTTTTTCATCACTAAAATTCATTGAAAAGCTACGTTCTACATTTATATTTTGATTGGGATTATCCGGTACGGATATTATCTCGGCATCATATTTATAATCTATAAAAATCATATTGGCCTCCTTGTGCACCACTTCATTGTATTTATCAAGAATGCCGTGGAAATAGCTATTTTTCTGTATTGAGTTTTGCTCGGATATGTATTTTAATTGCTGAACCGCCAAGAAAACACCTGTAACAATGGTAATGGTGTTGATTAATGAAAATAAAATTTCAAAATTTATTGATTGAAATGTGTTCTTTATTTTGTCTCTAACTTCTTTATGTTTTAAATGTGCCATAGCAAAAAATAAAATCTGATATTTTTTTAAGTTTAGATTTAAACCAAATTTTTACAAATCTTTAAGCCTATAGCCTTAGCGGGCTTTTTTGTGCTTGCCTTAAAACCAAATCACTTGCTTTCCTGATGGGGAATTTTGTTAACCAACAGAGAGCAAACATCATGAGTGCAAAAACTAAGGGCTATGTGATCACAGGTGTGATCGCGCTTTTTGTCGCTGGCGCGGTAGTCTGGGCATCAAATAACGTTGATGCCGTCGAAGACACAATTGGATAAGGGGAGCATTATGGAATTAGTGCAAACCCCATTCGCGCCACGTCCCAAAGAGCTAGACCCGGTCGAGGGAGTAGGTTGGGGCAACCGTGCGTCACTGCGTCTAGTCTCGGGCCCGACTTATCACAGCATTGAACTGGTCACGGATATTACCGATCCCACCGACATTGAACGTGTTGAAGTGTCATTGAACGGTTCGGCCAAAATCAATGTGACAGGCGAAACACTGGTTAAGCTGCAAGCCCACCGTAAGAACTACGCCCAAGACGGGCGCTATATCATTTCCTTTGGTGATGCCACGCTGCGTACAAAAATTGGTGTACGCCAAACCGATCTTGTCACCTTGGGTGGTGAAATTTGGTTTGTGTATATCACCCTCAAGTCAAAACCTGCCGGAACCACACCGCCAACTGTCCGTGCTCGTGCCCATGTACTGCCAGCGCAATCGGTGCGTTACTACATGCCGCGCATTTACGAACTAACTTGGTTTGCCTCGGCAACTGGTCGCACGCCGTTTGATTTCTCCGAGCGCAGTCCAGCACTGAACCTCAAGCGGATTCATTTCCTTGATAAGTCCGTTGATCGCGTTCGTGTACTGCGTGACAGCTTCGAAGAAATGAACGTCACCAAAGAAGATAACGCGTATGACTTGGCACAGGCCAAGAAAGAGCAAAACCCTGAATGGTTCAGCCTCGACTTCATCCGTTATGGCTTTGGTGCTGATGGCATGTTGAATACGGCCGCTCGTAGCCAGTTGGCTTTTGAGCTAGATAAGTCAGAGGTGGGCAGCGTACCGGTGATCATCGAAGCCGTTGAACAGGTGAACGCATTGCCGACCAAGGGCTAAGGAGGCGCAATGAGTCTACTTGATTCGGTAGGTGAAACACTGGGTGGAATTTGGGATACCGCCAGCGATGGTGGCGAAGCCTGGTTAAATTCTTGGTTTGATAACGAGGCCAACAAAGTGGCCTCGGCAGCACCGGAAGAAAACCGCACGCCACAACATCAAGAGCCTGCGCAACAGCCAACGGGCCAACCGATATATTCCATGATGCCGAGCAATACCCCCATGATATTGATGGGTGGCAGTGTTGCGTTGTTGGCCTTGGTCATTCTGCTTAGGGGGAAATAATGCCATTTCTATTTTGGCCGCTACTGGCGGGAACCGTTGGTTTTGCCACTGGCATGTTTACCAGCGAGAAAGTCGGGCGCACGGTGCGCATTCTGGCGGCGGTGATCATGGGGCTGTGGCTCTATGACATTGTGACAGGGAAGAAAGCATGATGAATATTCCCGGTTTAACCAACTCCGGCAGTATGCCAATTAATGCAGGCGGCGGTTCGGCGGGACCATCGGGTGTGCATAGCCAAAATGATTCGGCGTTGCGTGTCGGTGGGATCAGTATGGGTAGCAGTTCGTTGCCCAACTGGTTACTTGTTGGAATGGGTGCCGTTGCTTTGTGGTTTCTGATTAAAGGAGGGCGATGATGCACTTTCGATTAATTCGACCGTCGGCACCAGACTTTCACGCCCACTTGGAAAAAATCAAACCCGCGTTTGCAGGTTCTGATACCCCAAAAGCGGAATTTGATGATGTGAAATCAATGGTCTGTGCCAAGGAAGCCAGTTTTTACCTACTGACTGGCAAAGGGATCAAATTGTGGTTTATCAGCCGTATTCAAGACAACCGTTACCACATCATTGCAATGACCGGGAAAGGTTTGGTTGATGCTGCCAGCCATATTATCGAGCGCGTTGCCGAGTGTGGCTACTCGGCCATTTCTTATCATACCTACCGCAAAGGGATGCGCCGTATTTTGAGTACCTTTGGCTTTAAGCAGGTTGAACAACTCAGGGAGTTCAACGACACCAAGGAAACCGTCCATCAACTAGATATTGAGGGGTCATAAGATGGGTAAAGCTTCAGCAAGCAGCGCCAACAAAGTCGCGGCAACGAAAAAGCCAACAAACACCACGACAAGGCCAACAGCCAAAACACCGTCAGGGAGTAGCAGTGCTGAACGCCGCTCTCGTCGGTCAGGCAAACAACCGTCACGCGTTACCGCTCGACCTACAAACGGTAAAGCTCGCCGTCCAACGCTGGCCGAAAACTTACAGGGTAAATCTGGCGGTAGTGCGAGCAGCGGAGCAAAAAACGCACAAGGAAACTTGGCAAGGCGTGAAGGTGTTTCGGAACTACGCACAACTAGCCAAAGCAAAGCTAGTCGTTTACGGAGGTCTTGATGGGTAAGGGAGGAAAGAGCAAAAGCTCAAGCACCACCACCAACACCAACACTAGCGGTCAGAACGCCATCGACGGCGATAACCTTGGTGTATCAATTGCGGGCGTCAATGATTCCAATGTTAACGTTTCGATGACCATGACCGACCACGGCGCGATACAACGGGCTTCTGATTTGTCAGAGTTGGCACTGCTCAGTAATGCCGATGTGACCGAAGAAGCCCTTTGGGGGATGGCTGATGTCAGTGAGGCCGCGTTGGAAATGGGGGAACGGTCAGTCGATAAAGCCCTTGGCTTTGGACAGGACGCCATGGATGAAGCCATGAGTTTTGGCCGTGACTCGCTGGACGGAGCATTGTCATTCGGTAGTGAAGCCATGCAACTTAATGCCGAATTGAGCAACAACGCGATTGATGAAGTCAGTCAGGCACACCATGAGAACCTGCAAATGATTGCGGGACTGGCTGGCAACCAAGCCGCCCAAAACAGTGAGAGCTTATCAACACTGAAAGATTTGGCCGGGATGAAATCCGATGGCGGGCAAGTCGCCACCACCCGGCAAATGACCATTGTTGTTGGCTTGGTAATGACATTCATGGCGATCATGATGCTTGGAGGTAAACGATGAATTTTCACCAGATCATGCAACCGCGCCAGCGTTCGCAATTCCAAGCCGTGGGCGAGTTTCTGTATGTCGAGACGTGTACTGAATCGGTGTCGATTACTACCGAGCGCGGCGATTATCGCTTGAAGCAGGGTGCCCAAATTATTGACCCGCAATTATCAGGCCGCGTGACCGTTGAAAACATGGGCGAGGCGGGAGCAGTCACGATCATCTGTGGCTTTGGTCGATATATCCCGCCGACAGACGGCCAGCAAGTGTCTGTTACTCAAATGCCAACCGTGACCCTGTCACCTAACCAACAGGTGAATATTGGTCAGTTGCCACAAGTGGCTTTGGTCGATGGGCAGGCGGTTGTGGTGTCACAGCTACCCAAAGTACAGCTAGAGCCAAACCAGCCAGTGACCGTGTCACATCTCCCGGCTGTGTCGTTGTCTGAAGGGCAACAAGTCGAGGTAACGGCATTACCAAGGGTGAAATTTGAAAGCGGGCAAGCGGTTCGCGTTTATGCCACTACACCGATGCTAACCAAACCCGTTGGTGGTGAGAACATGGCGGTAAGTGTGTTGAGCATTACCGAAGGCATAGCCGATCTAACCGCTAATTCGTCACGCTGTCACGTTTTGCTAAAAGCCAGTTTAACCAACACCGATATCATTATGCTCGGTAATGGCTGGACCCTCGCAGCTGGCGAACAACTCAAACTTGAAACCACCGCAGCCTTGAGCTTTTCAGGCACCGACGGTGACACTATACAAATTATCGAGGTCACACGATGACAGAGAAGACATTAAAGGAACGTCTGCCCGTAGGAAGCCCCCGGAACAAAGTGGAATATCTGGCTGAAGAGTTTGAGAAAACAGCCAATGACTTGTATGGCCGTTTGCAGGATAAGGCGGTAAATCTGCTTTCTAACCCCAATTTTACTGAGTTTCTCACGAAGTACAGGCCATCTACGGTTGAAGCGAATACACTCACTACTACTAGCAATGTTCCAGATATATCTCGTGGTACTAAAAATGGTAGGGGGTCAACATTGCTCGCTCCATATTGGGCGGTTGACCATCAAGTAGATGAGTATCTAAGTTTTAATCACTACATTCAGAGAGGCGGTGATGAAATTAAGCCTCACCTAAACCCAGAATGTGGAGAGCTGCATCTTAGTGGTGATACGACGTTATATCAAATTCTAAATATTCCGCTTGGTGGTTCTCTTCACAATGAGGTTAAAGCTAGGGTATCACTCTTTAATCTATCACCTGGGACTAAAATCACGGTGGGAGTGAGAGATATTAACCTTGAGTATAAAGGACCGTTCTTAGACGGTAATGTTTTCCATTGGTCTGAAACGATAGAATATAACGATGAGTTTGTCGCTGACACTCCTAAAACCTTTGATTTTGAACCGTTCTTTGTTGGCTACTATGGGTGGTGGTTCAATCCAACAAAGGTCTTTTATATCAGAATAGAAAACCCTAGTTCTAGGCGATGTGCTATTGAAAGTGCTCAACTTTGGCACTCTAAAATTTATGGGGATTCCCCAGGCGACTTTACTCATAATCATGCCCCAAATGCTTATTACGACTTTCCAGCAGAAAGCCCGATTGATGATTTTTACGACTTACCTATAGAGTTACTGGGTAATAACAAAATAAGGTTTTCTCGTTCAAGGCCAATAGATGCGCCCTATGGTCTTCTGCACCATATGATATTCACTGGAGAGAGGTATGACTCTGAATTTAGAGTGCTTGAAATTGATCCTTTGAGTGTAACGATACAGATTAACTCTGAACAGTATGAGCACTATCGAGAGCATGGAGACCATATCCTTTATTGCTGCCAGTACAGCAAAATGCCTGTAGGGCTTGGGTTCTACGAATGAAATGGCTGATAGCACTTGCCATGGTGCTGTTATGGCTTAATAGCCGCAAAGGGCTGGTTGTTTCCAATAACCAGCCAAGCCAACCATCAAATAACACAGGGATGAATGAAGATATGACCACCGGAATGCCACGGGGTATCCGTAATAACAACCCACTGAATATCGAGTACAGCAAGCACAACAACTGGCGCGGCCAAGTATCCAGCGATGGCCGATTTGTGATTTTTGAAGATGATAAATGGGGCTTCCGTGCGGCGGCCCGTATCTTGCGCAGCTACCAGAAACGCGGGATCACCACCATTAACGACATCATCCAGACATTCGCACCAAGTCATGAAAACGACAGTGATCATTACGCCAACATGGTGGCGACTTGGACGGGTTACGACAAGTACCAGGCACTTGATGCGACCAACGATAACACCGCCGCCGTGCTGATTCAGGCCATGGCACGTATGGAAGTCGGCCGCCAATATCCAATTCATGAAGTTATCGAAGGAGTGGCACTGGCATGACGACAAAGAAAGCTGCTACTTCGGTAGCAATCAGTGTTGCAGGCGTGATTATCGGCGCATACACACTCAAATTTCTACGTAAAAAAGGATGGTTATGATTGATTTGAAACGGGTGATTAACCTTGAAGAGACAAGCACTAAAACGGGTTTGATGTTACTAGGCAGTGCAGCCGTAGGTTTGCTGACTGGCAATAGCGAACTAGTTACCGTGACCATTGGTGAATCCGGTGCGCAATTGGGCGGTACAATCCCGGTCATTGCCGCCATGCTTATCGGCTTATTCGACACGGTTCGAAAGGAAAAAGGTTAGGGGGCTTGGATGGATGTTTATCAAACGGTGCTTGTAGCTGCGGCAACAGGTTTTTTTTCCGCATTTGGGACTGGAATAGCGATGAAGACGGATATTTCTTGGATAAAGAATATTATTAAGTATCATGAACATAGACTGACAATATTAGAAAAAAAGAAAGAGCATTAGACATGTTCTTTCTTGCTTAAAGGAACTGTAATGACTGAAATGAACAACGTAACAGTTGCTAAAAGAATACAAATTACCGATGGAGTTCAGGTGATTTATTTTACTCTACTAGCATATTTTTGTATAGGTGCATATGAGTATGGTTACTTGAGCTTTTATGGTGTGCCTTTTGACTTCTTTGAAATAAACACTTCAACCTTGATAAAATCAGGAATTAGCATTACTTTATTAGCAATTCCAATCATTATTCTTATTAACTCAATATCTTTGATGATTGCACTTTTAATAAAATCCAAAACAGTTATGATTGTTATTATTTATCATGTTTTTTGTTTGGTTTTTGTCGCTGTCTTAATCTTCAGCTTTGGATTTACCTTAATAACAACCCTTATATCTATACTTGTTTTAATGGAGGTTGTTATTGATATAATCTTACCTTTACTTAATTCAAGCGCTGGTGACTCTCCAGAAAAAAAGATTAAAAATCATATACATAGAAAGAGGATTGGAGGTCATAGCTTTTTTAGTATTTTGTTCAACAATAAAGCGGGCAATTACTTCATGCTAATGTTCCTCATTATAACAATTAGTATTTTACCTTCTTTTGGATTGGGGTATTATAATGCCAAAGAGCTTGATTACTACCCAACAATTAAAGGTGATACTATAGTTATAAAAACTTATGGTAATAGATCAATAACAACGAAGGTTGATGAAAACAATAATTTATCACCAACATTTAAAATACTTAACTTACAAGATAAGAAAGTAACCATGAAAAGAATAGGAAAATTAAAAAAAACAAAGTATGAATTCAAATAAGCCCGCAATCGCGGGCTTTTTTACGCCTAAACAGAGGCTAGGGAGCTGATGCTTGTTGTTTCTTGGCGTCAGCTTTTTCCTTGGCTCTACGGTAGGCTTTCTTTTTGTCTTTGGTGATCGTTTCTTCCCGAGGTTGTTTCAAGCGTCGGCCACCACGGAACGGCAATGGTGTAACCACGTTGGTTCGCACCGGGACATAGTCCAATTCATACATTCGGCTTAACGCATGGTAGCGATCATAACGTATGGCCCAAGAGTCCAACTCTTTGGGACTGAATTGGCGACCCTCGGGAGTAATGATGATGCAGCGATCTTCATCAACCCGAAAACCTTGCCAGCGGGTATCATCGGGCAGATAGCCACGGGCACGGATCAACAGGAGTTTTTCGGCCATCGGGTTTACGTCAATTTTTCCCGTAAGCCATCGTTTGACGGTGATTGGCCGGACGTGAAACCACGCGGAAGCCTCAGCAATGTTATCGAAGTGACGCCAGAACAGCTTGACGAAGGATTCATGTAGCATGATGTGCCTCGCAAAATTTATCGTTTATAAAAGTTATTTCCGATTAATCAAACGCTGATTGATAGAGCACGCCGATAAAACCTAGCCAACAAGAGCAATCGAACGAAACCGAACGTTTGTGAGTGTAGGAAGCTATCGAATGATGAGCGAGATAAAAAGCAGGTGGTTTCAATTTAATTAACTGTTTCCAAAGCATTTTAAATCTCCTAGAATAGAAGTTTCGAGTTTGACTCATTAGGAGCAGAAACCTCATGAACTATGTTAATAAAACACCCTTCAGTACGCATTATGATTGCGTTATGTTAAACAACGTAACTCTATGTAAGCCGCTGTAACCCTCTGAAAACGTGATATTCGTTCAGTTTAATATGATATTTTTCAAACAAGGAAAGTTGTAAAAGTGTCATGGTGTCCAAAAAATTAACGAACAATTACATTTTCAGGAAATTTACTTGCGGATTAAGCAAAAAAGAAACCGCAGAATTATGTTTTAAAACTGTGAGGACGGTCACTCGATGGGATGGGGGTCAAGAGATTCCACCTGAATGTAAACGGCTAATGAAAATTTATGCAGGCAGGGAATTAGGCGTGTTAGATGAAGGATGGAACGGTTGGAAGATGAACAAGGAAAAGTTAGTCATACCCGGCGGATGGAGTGTATCACCCGATAGAATCATAGCCGGAAACGCACTATTAGAAATCAATGCCGATACCGACAGAAAGAACATGGTCAAAATAATCAGGGTAGCGCGACAACTCAAAAAGCTACCTAGAGCATAAAGCAACAAAAGCCCCGATTAAAAGGGGCTAATTCATTGTTGAACCTCGATACCTCACCACGCTGTAGGGCATGACGAACACTTAACCTTTCACCCCGTATTACTAGACGGGGTAGGAAAGACTATCGCTCTTGCAATAAAGAAACCTTATTATTGAATAGCTTGATCTCATCAGAGTTATTAAGGGTAGAACGCTTAATATTTTCTACTGAAGACTTAACAAGTTTGAACTCATTATTGATTGAATCCAAATTATTTTGAATAACTACTACGTCTGTAACTAGTGGTGATAATTTATCCAAATCAGAATTTAAACTAGTCATTGAATTAGAGTTTTTATTGAGAACAATACTTACCTTATGAATATTACTATTAACTTCTTTGAATTCATTATATAAAAAAACAAATAGAGCAAAAGCAGCTATGATTATCGCAACGGAACCTTTAACTAAATCTGAGTAAGCAATTTTAGAATCTAACTCAGATTTTAATGTGGCATGTTCACTATTTAACTGGTCATTAACTTTTCTTATTGCTGATATATCACTCTCTAAAATACTAACTTTCTCTCTAGATTCCTGATTTGACTGGTTTATCCAACTAATTAAAAGCTCTTCTGTGTTATTGCTTTGTGTGTTTTCAGGGTTAGTAGAAGTTCGAGAATCTGAAGCATTACTCGAAACATCAGTAACTTGATTAGGGTTTGTCGTTAGACTATTAGCTATTCCTTTTATAATTCCCACATAATTAGGATCCATTTATAAAGCCTCGACAAAATTATTCTCAGTTAACAGGGCTATACTTTGGTTAACCATTTGCTTCAAACTCTCAACATCTAAAGGCATAGGTTTACCATCTACTCTATGATTAATATCCTTTTGAATAATAATTGCTGGATGGAGCGTATTATTTAATAGATAGCCACCATTACTCAAGTTCACAATATCATTACAATATAATCCAGCATACTCTCTTGGAGTATTCCTTCTAATTTGTAGTTCAACGGTTTCATCATTTGTTGATTTCATTTGACTATCTTGCAATAGTTTAATTGGATTTGAATCAAAATAACCAAAATCACCAACAACTCCTGCTCGTGAAATACGAACAGTTGTCTCATTATAGACATATTCTATTAACGCATTAGCATATTTCCTAAATTCACTATGAAGGACATCAAATTTGTATTGTCCAAAGCAAGCCGCATGATTTATATAAAAGTCAATTCGAGTTTGAGACACATCACATTGAAATAGCCCATTTTTTGATGTGAATTTAATAACAGGATAATTATCAATTTCAACCCCTGTTGGGAGAGGTTGCATAACAGGCATTGTATCAAATGCATCAATTGTTCTATCTAAATTGTAAAAATCACGATCGGGACGAGTCAAAACTTCCGAGAAAAAAAGAGCGATTTGAAATTTTAAGATGTTAGATCTGATTGTCATAAAAATTACCTGTCAAAATGTACTTATTATACTCATTACGTTAAATAGCTGATTTTACGTTAAAAAACAGCGACTTCAGCCACAAAACGCCATAATGCAATCAATTGTACAACTTACAGCATACAAATCCATACCAAAATGACTTGAAAGTTAGCCACATAATCTAGCCGTATTCACTATCCAAAAAAGCACGACTCGTTTAAGCGATGTTTTGCACTGGAATGTCTAAAATACACGATTTATACTAATACTGTGTTTTTATACAGTATCGGTCTCTATGGGTAAGCCACGGCTATATAGCCACATCCTTAAAGAACAGCATCCAGATTTACTTGAGCTTTGTAATTCCTATTGCGGTAGGGGCTTGATTCGCTATGACGTACGTCGAAGAACATACTGTTGTGTGCGCTGCAAAAAGGCATGGGTTAAGCCGGAACCGTCATTTAATTACTTCAAACTCTGATTTAGCACTTTGCTGATGGTTCTGCTTGGGCCTAGCAGGAAGGAGGTTTCGGGCTACCTGTCAATAATGTGGGTAGCTCCGCATGGTGTGTTCAGTTGGCTCGGAATGTTCATTTGCGGTGCTGAATAGCACAAAGGGCAGGGAAGCCATGTCATCGTTTATCATGCGCAAATACTTTGCTTGGATGGTAACATGCCCCTCCCCGCAGGCGGGGACCCCTCCCGTTACCCCCAATCACATTGGCATGAAACTAGGAATAATATCATCAGGCTGGTAATCCTGATTATTTGAACAAACAACAAGAGATTCAAACGATTCATATTGAAGACTATACAAACACTCCCCAAGCCGTCTAAAGGTATACCCCAAACGCCGAAGCTCCGACGAATTCAATTCAAATTGACGAATGTTTTTCTGGAATGCCACCAAATAAACACGGTCAAACGACAAATCCAAATCAAAATGACGGTCTGACTTCATTGCAATCTGTTTGGCAAACCCAGTGACAAACAATGAATAATCCGCCAAAGGGTGCGTTAAATTAGACTTGGCCTTAGAGGGTGCAGGAGCCACAGGGGGAGGTGTGACGGAATGATTGACAGGTTGTATTACCTCAACATGTTCTAGCTCTTCTATTGGGGCCTCATCCACTGACAGCGGATTTTTAATCTTACCCGTTGCCAGCATACCCAAAACAAACAAAAAACAAATACCAGCCCCGATAAAGCTCCAATGTTGCCATAACGGTTTAACATCACTTGCCATTGCCTCTTTGACCGCCGTGTTGGAAGCCGTATGCGATTGATAAAAGGGAAAATAGGATTTCTTGTATTTACGGATGTTAGTATTGACCACCTCACCACGACAGCCGTCTTTGACTTTTTGAGTGTATGTTTCATTACTTCCTAACGCCGTATTCTTGGAGCAGCGATAAACAAGCTGGACCATGTCACGCACATCTTTATGTAATTTACGGTCTGACTGGGTAATCAAAATAACGTCAATACCATAGTGCCGGTGCAAACTCAAAAATTCCAACACCTCAACAGGGGAACGGCCACACGGCAATACCATGTGTGCCTCATCCACCACAACAAGCACACCTTGGCCCTTGTCATTTTTCCATTCATCCTGATAATCATCGGGCCTACTGAAAGAGCGATTGATATTACCAAAATCATCGAGTTGGGTATCAATGATGCGGATTAACGCCCGTACATCCTCACCAAACACCTGTACAAAATGGTCAATGTTCAAGGGGAGGTTGGTCACAACCTTGCGGCCAGATTGCACCGCTGGAATAATATGAAAAACCACCGCCTCGTAACTTTTGCCGCCACCTGGTCTACCGACGATTAAATTAATCATATCAAGACCCCAACCGAACGAACGGAATTAACTGGAGAATCAAACGGATTGTAATCGCCGTGATAATTATCCCTAATGCTTGCGGTAATCCAATTTGCCCCAACACCCAAGACACCGAAGGAGGGAATCCAGTCATGTACTCGGATAAGTCCACCGGAGCCAACATATCAGATATAAGCGAAATTAACCCCTTACCCACAACCAATAATTGCTCAAGAATGAAATACACAGAATCAATCAGCATATCAACCAGCGATAAAACCAATTTATACAAAAAATCCAGCAGTATATTAAATAAGTCTACAATCCAATCAAACATATTAACCCCCAAACACTAACGCACGAGATAAAATAGCCGCACCGAACATGATACATAACCGGACAAACAGCCAAATATCAGGGCCAATATCAAAGCTATGACGACCAAAGTTGCCCATCTTGCCTAAATCAAATTGCAATTCAAAATCAGGGGGGGACGCGTTACCCACATCAACATTAAACTGGTCAAGGAACGCAAAATAATCACCAGAACGCAATTCATCGGTAAATTCTTGCATAACACCAGCTATGCCTTGCGGATATTTCGATGAGTAAAAACCGCGACATGCATCATCTTGAAAACAAGGAACCGTACCAGCACCACCAATATCAAGATTTTGCAAAGCATATTGACCATCAGCGATACCATCCAAAGTATCACCAATACCAACCAACTCATCATTAACCATGCCTAGCTGGTCAATCAATTCACCGTCAGAAAAATCAAGATTATTTATCGCCGCTAACAGCTCATCAGATTGCGCATTACGTTGTTGCTCATTGGCTAGCAATGTTTCATTTATATTATCCAGATTATCATTTGATATAACTTGATTATCACCAAGCCCCTTGGTTAACTCAGCAATATTTTCTAAACCATCCAAAGATTGATTAGCCAGCATTTCACGTTGTTTAAAATCTTCTACAGCCTGATTTACCAACATCATATTATCTTCATGTATTGATTGCGTCATATCAGTAATAGACGTATCAATATTTGAAAATTGGTTATATTGATGGTCGAAATGAGTAAGATAATCAGATTGCATTTCACGCAACACCGCTAATTCTTGGTCAGTGAAATTAGCCATATGCTCTAAATAATTATTGGATGAATCCGCAGTATCAACATACTTATTATAAAGGGCCAATTGCTCAGAAAGGGTGGCATTTATTTCTGTATCTATATCAAGCAACTTATTAATATCAATGCTCAATTTATTGCCTGTTGCCTCATTAGAAGATTGAAGAGAAGATAAACCCTCACGATTAGACGACGATAGATTATTAATTCTTGTTGCCGTTGATGCTGTATTTCCTTCAATATCCAATAAGCTCCCCCCAAGACCACGAGTAGCTGATTCAATATTATCTAACCCAGATGATAAATTATTAATACTATTAATTGTCTGTGAGGTATTGGTTTCTATATCACCCAAATAACCCCCAAGCCCGTTAGTTGACTCAAGAATATTAGCAAATGCATCTTGATTGGTTGACTTCACATCCAATATAGCGGCATTAAGTTCAGACGAATTGGTATTAATTAACCCTTCCAAGTTAGAAATACCACTTAATACAGATGATAAATCACCGGAACCGTCACCCGTACCACCGCCGTCACCCGTACCACCGCCATCACCTGTACCACCGCCGTCACCTGTACCACCGCCGTCACCACCGTCACCACCGTCACCACCGTCACCGCCGTCACCGCCGTCACCGCCGTCACCGCCGTCACCGCCGTCACCGCCGTCACCGCCGTCACCGCCGTCATCAGTATCCCTAATATCACAAATAGTATGAATTACTGATGTTGCAACCTCACAATACGCTTCATTTATGACCACCTCTTGATTTTCTCCAGCCGAATCACTACAAGCCTGTTTAGCTTGTTGTTCAGCATTATACGCCTCAGCACTATTACAATAATTTGAATCTATATCCTCATCTTGCCAAAACCGATTAAAACCATAAGCAACAAAGTCAATTTTCAAGCCAGTAGTAGTACTAATAACATCACAATAGAGATCCAAATTTGATTGGCGATAATGACAATTTTGGTAAACTTTCGTATCACTCTTACTCATACCATTGGCACAAGCAGCATTAGAAGCAAAATAATATTCAGTTTCCAACTCTCGACCAATACATTGTTCCCACGAAGAAACACCCGGATATCCTGAAGTACGTAATTGATATAGATAGTATCCAGCATTAGCGGAATAAGAAGAAATTAACAACATAATGGATATTACAAATATAAATACACGCATAATCATCCTTGATAAAAAAAGGCGACCGAAGCCGCCTTATATATTTACCGTTTTATCACCGCCAACCTTGCAAGACGGCATAACCGGATATTGCCCCAATCAATGACCAGACAGTTATAATTAAATCATGCAAAAGGGGAACCATATATTAAGCCTTGTTAACGGCACGCTTGGCAAGGGTAATTCCTTTAAACGCCATAGCAATACCAATAATAACAACACCCGTTGTACCAACAAAGGTCGCAACACTTGCCAAATCAACAGCAGCAAAAATCTCAGTCATAATTGTAATCTCCGTTTAACAAATTAAAGTTTGCGAATCAATTTTTTCGCAATACCGACAGGATAGGCAGCAAAATAACCAAAGATGATAATTGCAGCAAAACCATAACCAAATGCCTCTGTTATTTCTTCTGCTGTTATTTCAAAATCGGCTATATAGCTGTCATAGTTCGAGCTACTAACTAACACATAACTAGTACACTCTGATAAATCTTGAGGAGTGACGAACAAATAACCTTGCTCGCTAATGTCAACACAGATATCATCCTTTGGCATGAGACACACCCCCAATAAACAATTTCAGTTATTCCTTAAAATCCACAACAACATTTCGAGTTGGATTTTGCGGGTCAGGCTCTAATACAAGTTGAAGCTGGATAGGATAGGAGAGTCCCGCAAATTGTGCATACAGGTTTTGATTAAACACCATTGGAATTTGTTTTTCCTGCATACCGCAACGCTGGATATTGTGGTCATCATTTTGAAATGATTCAGCAGCAGCAAGATACATCACATTGGCCATTTGATAAGGCTTAGGGGAGCCCGATTTTTTAGAGATACCCGAGCCAAGTACAGAACCCGTTACCATTACCGTTAATGTTGTCATTGTCGATTTCCTTATTCATTATGCTAGGGAATAAATATCTTGATTATCCGGATTGATGAGTTTCATACACCGAAGCCGAATATCTTTTGAATTTTCCGTTTCCTGATAAACAGGTTGATTAAGTCGGTTGGGTATTTCATGCGATTCGAGGTGATTGGTCAGCATATTCACAATCTGTGAATCATCCAAATCCAAACATTGACGCATGAAGTTGACGAGCTTGCCACATTGGGTAGCACCATTACGCACCGCATTATCAACACTGGTAAACCATTTGCGCTTGTGAGTAGCAATACTGCATTGCTCTTCTTTGCTGACAAAGCCAAGGGCAGGGTATGCACCCGCCAAATACTTATCAGGCGTAAGCAATACATCAAAAGGCAAGATACGGTCTTTGGCGCGAAGCTCAAGCTCCCAACGAACCCAATCTTTATGTTGTTCTGATTTGAGTTGCTTTCCTTTTTCATACACACGCAACAACTTACCCGCGTCACGTGTACCAACATAAAATGACTTGCCCTTATCAGCCACAAAGCCATAGCGCTTTTTGACAGTCTCTTCTTTGCCTGATGTTTTCTGATAACTGCAAAGTGACGACATATGACCCGACTCGATATAACAATAAGAAGCAGGACGACCACGGGTAATAAATTCACCATGTTCAGCCATTTTACGAGCCGTTTTGATGTTGTATTTGCCATCCAATGAATCGTAAGCGATATCAACACGGGTAATTTTTGCACCAGGCAATTCGTGTAATGCGCGATAAACCTCGTTCAAATCCAATACCGCCGTACCCGTACCGGAGAACGAAATATAGCAACCGTGATTTTTAGCCCCCCAAGCACACAAGCCAGCTTGTTGACCATTCACAAGGATGTTGGCGGAATGCGGATAACCAGAAAAGCCACCGGAACGCAGGGAAAAGGACCAGTCATTGCCAAACAAACCGAGGCCATGATTCAAACGATTAATGAAACGGTCAACCTCACCACGACATAAGCAATCCAAGGTATTCAGGCCGAAATGGTCAAGCATGTCGCGTTTGATTTCATGAAACTTGCGGGAGTCAGTACCAATGGCAAATTCAGTATCCCGCAGCTTGGCATTAATCGCCGCCTTGTAATCAATAGCGGCAGTATCTAATGCTTGATGAGTGACGTTGTCACCGTATTCGTTAAATTCAAACCCGCGAATGGCCTTGATGGATGCGCCCATTTTAGTCAGGTCGAAAATTTGGGCCAGCTCTTCGGGGGTCCAAGAGAAGGATAGGAAATCAATAATCGCAGACATTGTCGAAAACCCCCGAGTCATAAAGTGATTGCCAGTTATCCGCCGTGACCAAGTGGAGGTCATAACCATCCGGATAGAAATCTTGTCCGATTTGGTGCAGTTCGGCGTAATTGCGAAAGTATTCCGGTTCACCATCAATAAAGGCAAAGCCCGTACCGTCATCATTCATTTCGAAGTAAAGCTGAGAGGCCGAATTGTTCACGTTGTATGTGCCTCAAATCATATTAATTACCAGTTGTGGTAATCGTAAATACCAAAGCTGGTAATTACAAGATACCAATTTTGGTAATTAACAGGCTACAATGACTAAAACACCGGAGGGCTTATGTATCAGAATCAACTATTAAACGCCTATAAACAGGCCAAAAACTACATCCAAGATAAGCAAATAGCACATGACTTAGGTGTAGGTGCATCAAGAATCTCCGAATTTCGCAATGGCAAACGCCATATGTCTGATACACAAGCAATTTTTCTAGCCGAGCACGCAAACATCGACCCGCACGAAGCCTTGATTTATCTAGCTGCTGACAGGGCCAAAGATTTCAAGGCCCAACAGATATGGGCGGACATCACGGCAAAATTGAGTAGCCAAGGATTTAGGGGCTTAACCCTTGGTTTGACTGGATTTTTAGCCCTGAGTGAACCCAAGATTCAGTGCGCATTATGTATATTATGTTAAATAAGGTATTTAACTATTTGTACCTAGAACCGATTGCCTCTCCATTCTAACCTGCTCTTCTATCAACAATTTTAATTTTGCTCTTCAATTACAGTGTCACTTAACGCTATTTAACAGTAATGCTTATTTACCATAAAGTAGATAATTTGCAGATGAGCAAAATGCCTTGCGCAAGATGCGTGTGTCAGTTTGCTATCGTGAAAATTATCTAATAAAAAGCCCCAAGCTATAAACTCAGGGCTATTTGTTGTTAGTGGCTTTGCAATTGAATTAACCGCCAGCCAGCTTTACTGTGTGACCTTTTTTCTCTAACGCTGCTTTGATTACGTCACGTTTGTCGCCCTGGATTTCGATGTTACCATCTTTAACCGAGCCACCACAGCCACATACTTTTTTAAGCTCAGCAGCCAGCAACTTCAATTGTGCATCTTCCAGGTCTAGACCCGTAACAATGCAAACACCTTTACCTTTACGGCCTTTAGTCTGGCGCTGAATACGAACAATGCCATCGCCTGTTGGACGTTGTTGAGTTGGCTTGTCTTCTTTAATGCGGCCAGTTTCTGTTGAAAATACCAAGCGGCTGTTGTCGTTCATGGGATAATCTCATTAAATTTCTTGGATCTGTGAACCAGGTAATATCTTGTGATTTCTCATTTGTCTATCACCTGAACCACAATTGTATCAATATTAGGTACTGTAACGGAAACAGATATGATTAAAAACGTAATTTTTGATTTTGGCGCAGTTTTGTTTGAATGGAACCCTGCAAAGATCGTGTCTTCCTTTACAGATTCCAAGGATGAGCAAGCTCTTTTGCTCGAACATGTACTTCGACATCCAGACTGGATATCACTGGACCGTGGCACAATGTTAATGGCTGAAGCTATCCCTCGCTGTGCTGCCCGGGTCAATTTGCCCGTATCAAGAATGGAAGACTTTTTTGAACACATTCAAAGTAATCTACAGCTCATCGATGACACCTACGATTTAGTCAATCAAGTTCTTAGCCTCAACTATTCCGCTTACTTTCTTACGAACATGAGTAGCGCTTTTTTTGAAAAATTGAATGAGCAACACGGATTGTATCAGTTGTTCGACGGTGGATTAGTTTCGGGTAAAGAGCTAGCCATTAAGCCCGAAGCTGAAATTTTTGAATTACTTTGCCAACGTTTTGGTATCGACCCAACAGAATCACTCTTTATTGATGACCAGCAAAAAAATCTAGATACGGCAAAAGCGCTGGGGTTTGAGGTATTCCATTTTAAATCACCAGGTGAAAGCTGTTCAGATATTCGTAATCTGCTAAGAATTAACTAGAGTTTTCATAAGTAGATGAGATTCATATAACGTTCATCTGATAAATGGCATATTGCCCTCAGTTTGTACCTAATAGTCAGGAGTTTTCGTGAAAAGACTTTTTATCCCAGCAATGTTGTTCTTCTCTGTTATTGGTTCCAATCTTGCCATGGCTGAGTCAAAAAGTGACGATTCGAAATCGATTGTAGGTCAGGTCGAGACGATTAAAGTCTATGATTTAGAAATGGATTATCTTGCCCGCATTGATACTGGTGCCGCGACGACTTCGATACATGCCAAGGATATCAACGTTATTGGTGACGATAGTGACAGTGATAATATGCGAGATCATCTGGGCCATACCGTCGAGTTCACCTCCGTCAATGAAAACGGAGAAAAAGCTCAATACAAAGGAAAAATCGTTAAAGTGAGCAAAATCCGTAATGCTCAAGGCGTTGAACGTCGTTATTCGGTAGAAATGGATTTAGGCTGGAACGGTGAGCATAAAACAGTCACCGTCAACCTTCGTGATAGAAGCAAACTTGACTACAAACTGTTGATTGGGCGTAACTGGCTTGAAGGTGATTATCTCGTTGATGTCGAAAAGCTTGATGAAAACGACTAGTAATACCAATCTGGATAATATGTAGGTTTGTATTACTATCAACTAGCTCGAAAATACTAAAAACGCCCTACTCTGGGCGTTTTTGTTTGACGACTATGTCATAGCTATTGAGGATATTATTTTTTCTGCATTTTAGTTATCACGAGATCCAAGTGCTTTTTAATGGCCGTCGGCGATCCTTTTAACAGTTTCGTTCCAAGGATCACATACCAACCATTGAGATCTCCGTTGTCATTGATTAACTTGAAACCCTTGTAGTCCTCAACTTGTTGACTCGCTTTTTCTCTTGAACCCGCAATAATAAATTTTTCGGGTGGCATAAACGTCTGCATGTCATACCACCAATCAATACTTTTCTTTACTAACGAAAGCTTACTGATAATGGTGTTTCCACTGATGGTTGTTTTCCAGCCATCTGGTGCTCCTGAGGCATTTTCAATGTTGTGGCCTCTGTGGAACAGTCTTTTTTTCATTTCTGCCTCGTTTGGTTGAGCCATACTGAGCCCTATGGTTATCATCAGTATTCTTAAATATAAGCATCAAAATCTTTGATTGCCTGCTGTTAAGGCCATTAGTGTTACATCTGCACAAATTATATATCAAGTTAATCGAATTCTATATGAGATTGTTATAAACTATAAATTATAGTGCATTAGGGATTATATCATGGCCAAAGAAATTCCACCGATTCAAAATGAAGCTGATTGCTTGTCCAGTATCAAACGTTTTCGTCATCACTTGGAATCAACAGTATTACTCGATGAATTGACACACAATCAATATGCATCTAATACTCTCATCTCCTTCAAAAATGACTGGAATAACTTTTTAGTGTTCTGCAGCTCAGAGCACATTCCTTCGTTACCAGCTAAACCAGATACCGTGCATCGTTATATTGAGCTAATGGCGAAAAGCCGAAAGTTAGCTAGCCTAAAGCGTTACATTATAACTATCTCGCTTATTCATCGCTGTCATAACTTAAGTGACCCCTGTGCTAAAACAGAGATTCGACTAGCCATGAAAAAACAGCAACTTGATAAACACGACGATTACCAGAATGCAGCTCCCTTCCGTGATGAGCACCTGCAACAGCTACTAGATAGTTTCGAATTATCTACAAAACCTAAAGATATCAGAGATTTGGCTATATGGGCAGTCATGTTTGAAGCAATGCTGAAACGTAGTGAGCTTGCCGCGCTGTGTGCGGAAAATTTATACATCCATAGCTCGGGTTTAATAGATTTGGAGGTCGGCTCGACGACTATTGCATTGAGCTCAATTGCGTCTAAAGCCTTACAACGCTGGCTCGTCATTGGCATGATTTCGGAAGGCTTTGTGTTCAGGCGTATAGACCGACACAGTAATATTGGTGATAAGCCATTAGATCACTCTTCCATATACCGTATTTTTCGTCGTGCCAGTGATGAATTAGGATTAGGTGACACGTCCCTATTTTCAGGACAGTCTCCGCGTGTCGGAGCAGCAAAAGATTTATCCGATGCAGGCATGTCAATAATCGATATTCAAGAACAAGGCCGTTGGAAAAGCCCTGCGATGCCGGCTCAATATGTCGGAAATACTGATCGACATGAGAAAGAGATAGGTAAGTTTATCAAGCCTAAACCGTGGGAAAAATAGTCATTTTAGGTTAGTGATGATAATTTTATATTGAGTTAATAATATAAAATTATAGTGCGCTAGGATATAGCTAATCTTATGTTAGCGTTTTGGCTCATCTGTCCAATGTTCGTTGTAACCCGCCGTTAAATTAATTGGTGTAGTTATTCGCTCAAATAACGCGTGTAACCGTTCCATATTGCCAAAATAGCCGGCTTGGTTGGCCTCTACCCACTCTTTCAAGCTAATTCCTTCCCAGCAAATCTCATACCCAGCATTAATCGCAAGGATTTCAAAAAATATGCGTTGTACTCGGCCATTCCCTTCTCTGAACGGGTGGATGACATTAAGTTCACAATAGAAGAAAGCTATTTTTTCAATGAAGTCATTTAGTTTTAAATTACACAGGTGGTCTTGGTTCGCTAACTCACTTAATAGCTTTTGGGATTCACGTTCAATATTTTCCCAATGGCAAAATCGGGTTTCTCCCTTGGTAATATCAACCGTTCTTTGTAACCCAGCCCATGAGTAGAGATCTTGAAACAGGATTTGGTGAATTTGTTTAAGGTATTCGAAAGTGAAGTTATGGAAGTCAGGTTCAAAGTGACTCGCTCGCACCCTTGTGAAATCCCGCTCTGCCGCTTCAAGTTCATCCTCATCACGGATATTGAGCAAGTTAATTAGAACTGTACTGTTTGGATAACAATCTGGGTCTCTATCAACCCCATATTTATCTGGCATATTGTCCTTTCAGCTTTTTTATATGTTCAACTTCAGTCAGTACACTATCATTAATTTCACTCTCATCAGACTTTAAGTGAATACCTTCTAGTCGTAAACTGGCTCGATAGTTCTTCCCTTGCAACTGCTT
The DNA here is from genome assembly GCF_052873815.1 of Photobacterium sp. DNB23_23_1. NCBI lineage: Bacteria > Pseudomonadati > Pseudomonadota > Gammaproteobacteria > Vibrionales > Vibrionaceae > Photobacterium > Photobacterium sp. DNB23_23_1. The sequence continues at coordinate 25,239 of NZ_JBNNXT010000013.1, forward strand.
AAAGCGCTGTTTTTTCATATCATCCGTTAACATTAATTACTTGTCGCCTCATAATTGTTATCTTTACTGGCGTGCTCTACCTAAAGTATAGCCAGTTTACTTCGGAGTGAAAAAAGCCGGGATAAACCCGGCTTATAATTACCTCACAGCATTCATTATCGCTTGCTCTAAGAAGCCCTTAAATGTATGACCATGATTTTCAAGCATTTTAGGAAACATCGAAATGGGTGTCATACCTGGGAAGGTATTGATTTCATTTAGCAGGATTTCACCATTTTCACTCAAGAAAAAGTCAATACGGGACAAATCTTTAAGCTTCATATGTATAAACGCTTTACGAGCATACTCACGAATGTCTTCTATTTGTGCTTCCGTCAGGTTGATTGCTTCAACGGCAGTCGTTGAATGGCTGTCAGCGCTGTACTTCTCTTCATAGGTATAAAACTGGTCGTCAGGACAAGACACTTCACCTGGCTTGGTAATAATTAGCTCACCATTGTATTCGTAAGAAGAGATTTCTAATTCACGTGGCTTAATGGCTTTTTCAATCAGCACTTGCTCGGAGTAACCAAAAGCAGCATTCACCGCTTCTGCCAATGCTTCTTTTTCAGTGACGCGGTAACAACCAACCGACGAACCTTGGCTGGCAGCCTTTACAAACACCTTCCCCCACTTATCAAAAGCGTTTGCTGCCTCAAGATGCGACTCTTCACAGTTTTCACTTAGGAATACATAGGGAGTATTTGGGATACCTAGTGCATCAAACCACAGTTTCGTCGTGATTTTATTAAAACAATTTGTGCTCGCTTCCGCACCACAGCCAAGATACGGTAATTTGGCCATATCTAGAAATGACTGCAGGTCGCCAGTTTCACCAGGGAAGCCGTGGACACATGGAATAACGTAATCGACAGTCTGTTGCTGTTCACCCTGATGCAACGTGCGGTCAAGCGTAAGATGGTAAAGCTGACCTTGTTCGTCAAACCAACCATCCGTATTCATTTCCAATCGGGTATAGGTAATGTCGTCAATCTGCTTGAGCTGCTGTTCAATGTAATTTGCAGATACTAGAGAGACTTCGTGTTCGGCACTTCCACCGCCACAGAGTAATAAAACGTGGATTGAGCTCATTATCATCCCTTGTCTAAAGTTCTTCCTTAATAGTAATAAAAAAAAGGTGACTATTGCACCTCATATCGTTCTTTATGGCTACTTATTTCGAAATCTTAACAATAAGCAGTCATTCGAGCCAATATTTACTCGCAATGCATGATATTGATTTGCAAAAAGCACAAAACCCACAACCTCACTATGTAGGATTGTGGGTTTTGACAACATAACAACGACAGTGATGGTCGCCAAGGCAAACCTGATTGGTTTATCGTTAGTTCAAACGAGTCAACTTCGGTGTGGGAGAGGCTTTAACTTCAGCTAAATCTCGAATAAATGGCCCGTACTCTTTAACATCTCTAGGTAATGCCTCAAGAGCCTTACGGGCTTGCTCTTTGGTATCAAAATTTCCGTATAGCAAGGTATACCACGGAACACCGTTAAGTTGTTTTGTGTTAGTCCATACCGGTTGGTCTGATGGAAGTTTATTCATGTACGATACGAAGCCTTTATTATGACTTAGCGCCAAGACCTGTATCGAGTAACTGGCCTTAGACAGCTGCAAACCTGAAGCTTTATCCTCTTCAGCGGCTTTTTTTATGACGTCAGCAACAGTTGCTTGATCTACACTTTCGCTGCTCGAGATTGTATCCTCTTCCAATTTAGCCAAAGTCTCTGACTCAACTTGCTCCTGAAGATATATTTCTTCTTGGGATGAAGTAATAATCTCAGTATTTTCAGAATCTGAAGCGCACCCAGACATTGCCGTAACTACGGCCAATATGGCTAGTTTTTTCATTATTTCTCTGCCAAACAAAAAATCTAGTCACATTCTGCCGTCTGAATTTCCACCATTCAAGCCTAAGTTTACGTTAGATCAAAAACTCTCGGCCCTTCATCACAAGAATTAGAGGTAAAATACTTCTGCATTCTTTCTTTCGTTTCATTGGAGGTCCAACATGGCCGATCCTCACATTAAGAGCGACTTGGACAATCTGGATAAATTGACAGTGATCCTATATCGCTCTGCGCTTACGGCCGCAGCAGGAATAATGTCAATTCTCGCTTGGGAACTTGATGTTGGTACAACGGCACTTGTCATTGCAGCAATTATTGCAACGACTACGGTACATATTTACGATAAACGCTTCCGCTGGTTAATCCTCGGTAGCGCGCTTTTCTCTGTTATTTGGCTTTTGAGTGGCCTTTGGCAACCATTGGCTCTTGGGGCGGCTTTATTCTCTTTTAGTGCCCTTTCCATAAAAGAGTACTTTTGCTTTCAATTAAAGCCTTTATTGCTCACCCCTTTGGCTTTAGCCGGGTATTGGTTTTGTTTGGTCTTCGGCCAACTGCAAATCAGCATCGCGTTCAGTATGACAGGCGCAATGTTACTGGCTGTTGCCGCATTTTCTAAATGGCGCATGCCAATGCATTACGATATCGGCGATAAATCCAAGTACCAAATATAAACCATTTTCCATCAGGCTATTCAGGTGGCAATGGACTTGCCACCATCATTCCCTTACCTAATTCATTGATATTAGGCATTGATCACAGCTCCTACACTTTAGTCAGAAACTCGATGTTGCTTTAGTTACACTCAGTGAAAATCAATGCGAGAATGAGGGTGATATGGACGGATTAGACAAACTACTTAAACCTAAGTCAATTGCCGTAATCGGTGCCTCGGACAACCCAAACCGAGCCGGTAATGTGGTCATACGTAACCTTTTATCAGGCTCTTTCCATGGCCCCATAATGCCAGTCACCCCCAAATACGATGCCGTTGCTGGTGTTCTCGCCTACCCTACGATTGAAAGCCTCCCTCGCATACCAGATTTAGCCATCGTTTGTACCAATGCTCATCGCAATGTCGACATTATTCGCCAGTTAGGTGAAAAAGGCGTTAAAGTCGCCATTGTGTTGGCTGCGGGGATGGCCAATATTGTAGAAAGTGGACAAACAGAAGAGCAGCGAATGTTCGATGTTGCTCGGCAGTTCAATATGCGCTTGGTCGGGCCCAATAGCATGGGGCTGATTCTGCCATGGATTAATCTTAACGCATCCTTTTCCCCGATAGCCGCTAACAAAGGCAACATCGCCTTCATTTCTCAATCAGCGGCAGTATGCACCACCATATTGGACTGGGCTAAAAGCAAAAATGTCGGATTCTCGACTTTCCTTTCCCTTGGCGATGCCTGTGATATCAATTTCGCCGAGTTACTGGATAACTTATGTCGGGATAGTAAGACCGAAGCGATATTGCTTTATATTGATTCAGTAAAAGATGCACGACGGTTTATGTCGGCAGCTCGAGCCGCAGCGCGAAACCGACGGATTTTGGTAGTGAAAAGCGGTAGAACGCCCGCAGGCAGTGCCGCAGCTTTCTTGCATACCGGCTCTCCTGCCGGACTGGATGCCGTCTATGACGCAGCGATTCGACGTTCCGGTATGCTAAGAGTAAACAATACCCATGAACTGTTCGCTGCCGTTGAAACACTCGCCCACTCAGTCCCATTGCGTGGAGAAAGGCTGGCTATTTTGACTAATGGTGGTGGCCCGGCGATCATGGCGGTTGATGCATTGGCCGATCGAGGCGGAAAACTTGCTCAATTAAGTGAAGAGACCACCAGCAAACTCTCGGCTATATTGCCGTCATGTTGGCCAAAGGCAAACCCAATAGATATCATTGGCGATGCCGATATTAGTCGCTACGAAGAAGCAGTCAAAATTCTCCTTGATAGTGATGACTTTGATGCACTGTTAATCATGCACTCTCCATCAGCTATTGCGACAGGCAACAAGACAGCTCGCCGATTGGTTGAAGTGCTCAATGCCCACCCTCGTACCCGAAAATTTAATATATTAACCAACTGGGCAGGTGAAGATGAGGCCGTTGCCTCTCGTAAAATTTTCACTGAAGCCGGTTACCCCGCATACCGTACCCCAGAAAGTGCCGTGTCAGCTTTCATGCATTTAGTCGAATACCGACGAAACCAAAAACAGTTAATGGAAACTCCCGTATCATTTGGTGAGACCAAGGCCAACCCAAAGCACGTACATGACGTTGTGAACCACCTTCTGGCACAAGGTGTCTCTCAATTAGAAACTCACGATGTTAGGCCAGTGTTAGAGTCCTATGGCTTTAATACCCTACCAACCTGGATTGCTGGCGATCCAGCAGAAGCCGCACATATTGCTAACCAAATAGGCTACCCCGTTGCCGTGAAGTTGCGCTCGCCTGATATTCCCCATAAATCAGAAATTCATGGCGTTCTCCTTTATTTGCGAACGGCGGAAGAAGTTGCCAATGGCGCGCAAGCGATCCTTGATCGTGTGTCATTGGATTATCCGCATGCAAGGATCGACGGTCTATTGGTCCAGAGAATGGCAAAACGTGCCGGCGCTCAGGAGCTTAGGTTATCCGTGCACAACGATGATGTCTTTGGTCCTGTCATCTTGTTGGGTGAAGATATGGAAGATTGGGACATTCACAAAAATGCCGCTGTGGGCATCCCGCCATTAAATATGGCGCTAGCCCGATATATGGTCATCAATGCGATCAAAACAGGCAAAATTACCCAGCGTAACTTGCCGGAGAAAATTGATATCCCAGCGCTATGCCGCCTGTTGGTCAAAACGTCTCAGTTGATAATTGATTGTCCAGAAATAGAATCATTCGATATCCACCCGCTACTTGCCGCAGGCAATGAAATGACAGTTATTGATGCCTCGATGACTCTGCGCAATTTTATTGGTAACCGCCAAGAACGCCTGGCTATTCGGCCTTATCCGAAAGAGCTTGAGGAAAAGGTTGCCTTGAAGAACGGTGAACAGATATTGCTTCGTCCTATCCTGCCAGAGGATGAACCTCAGCATGCCGAATTTATCGCCAAAGTGTCGGTTGAAGATCTGTATAAACGCTTTTTCTCTGACGTAGGAGAATTCAACCATGAAGCGCTAGCAAACTTTACCCAGATAGACTACGACCGTGAAATGGCCTTCGTTGCGGTTCAGGAGGTAACAAATAGCCAAGGCCTGGTTGAAGAAACTATTATTGGGGTTACGCGTGCCCTGTCAGATCCAGAAAACATTGAAGCCGAGTTTGCCATCCTTGTTCGTTCTGATCTTAAAGGCGTCGGGCTAGGAAGCATTTTAATGAATAAGATCATTCGCTATTGCCGAGAAGCTAGGATTCAGCGTATTACCGGAATGACCATGCCTTCAAACAGAGGCATGATCATGCTTGCTCAAAAAGTCGGGTTTGAAATCGATATTCAAATGGAAGACGGTATTGTTGAAATGTTACTGCCTCTCAAGCAGTAATCACAGACCGAGTGATGGAAAGGTGGCAGCATGACTATGCTGCTGCCACCTCTTCTTCTTTTTCTTCTTTTAGAACGATGGCCGTAGCCAGCAGGTTTTGTGCAAAATCAATGGCAACATCCCAATCTTCATCCTCAATAGCAGATTGAAGATCAGCTAAGAAGCTTTCCAGGTATGCATTACGATCAAACTCTTCATCAAATGCTGTATTTTCAAATTTCATACATCCTCCTAAGTTGAGGGTGCATGATATTAGTCACAGGATTTTGTGCTTACCTTTATACGCCATTAAATAATTTCGAATAACTAACGTTGTTAGTTCCGAGCCTGCTTTTTCCAAAGCGAGGCTATATGTTGGATACACCAAGATTTTGCTTTCCCCATTCGGCTACGGTTCCAAGCTAGCACCAACTCAAGCTCATTAACGGGATCATCACCAATAACCACCAACTCCCCCCTTTCAATAGCTTCTTTTACGTAACGATAAGACATGGTCGCAATGCCTAACCCGGCTTTCAACGCTTTTAACTTGTCGTGCATCGACCCCACAGTCAGTAATGGCTGATCATCAAGAATGTTATAAGTAATAGGCGGTAAATTGCGTGCCGTGTCGGCAACAGCTATGCCTCGATATTGTTTGCGAATGACCGGATCCAGTGGGTATTTATGCTTGTGAATAGGATGATCGGGGTGCGCTACCCAAATCGTGTCCAAGGTACCTAATGTTTGAATTTTCACTTCGGGAGGTGCGACAGTTGGCGCTGGAGCAATAAGAATATCAGCTCGATCTTGCGCTAAGGCTTCCCAACAACCCGCCAGTATTTCTTCCTGAAAGCGAACTCGTGTTTTACTTTGCTGAGCAAGTCCTTCCACCAGCGGGAACAAAGCGTCCACTTTAACCAAGCCATCGTAGGCAATCGTAATATCAAGCTCCCAGCCATGAGCCAATGCGCTGGCATCAGCGATCATTTCATCTGCCGCCGTCAATAACAGTCGGCCTCTTTCAAGCAGGAGGTGTCCCGCTTTGGTAAACACAGCTTTATGGCCAGAGCGATCAAAAATCACCAAGTCTAAATCTTGTTCAAGTTTCTGAACCTGATAACTCAAAGATGAAGGTGCCCTGCCAAGCTCTTCCGATGCTGCAGCAAAACTACCTCGTCGCTCAATAGCATCTAGCACCATCAAAGCCTCAAAAGACAATAGCTTGTTCACCCTTTCTCCTTGTCATATGGCGACGTGAGTTCGAATTCATAACACGCCTTATTCACGCTACAGAATAATCATTCAAAATGTTTTGTATATACCCCGTAAAATTTCATACCATTGTGATAACTTAGTCATAAAAGCGACTAAAATCGTGCCGATTCAACACCTTGTTTATGCTCAACTTGATCTAAGCCAAACTCTTTCTCTTTACACTGATTTAGATTGTATTTAAAGGCAATATAACAACTACTCAACCTATTTGCTTGTTAAAACACTTATCAATAACGGACATCATTATCGCCTATGCCCTGTGGCATAATGAACCTAAAGGAGTTCTCGGATGGACAAAACCTCGCAGTCACTAAGCCAAACCCTTTCGTATTTGAAACTATGCTCTTCACAAATAATCTCACACCAACTTTCAGTTTCTTCTCAGGGCTCAGCGAAACAAGTCAGCGATCTTATCTCTCTCGGCTCTATAGAACTCGACCACGCCAACAAACAAGTCACAGAACTACAAAAAACATTATTCCGAGCGCTACATGCCCTCGAGGCAGGGCAAACTGACGTTGTACATAACTCACTTATTGAAGGCATTAAGCAGATTAATAATGAGTTAACAGTCCCTAAAAAAAAGTGCTTAACCATACATTCGAAAGCAGATAATGAAGCCTTAAGTGAGCCAACTCTTGCTGGATAATTGAATACTATTGCAATGTAACAGATAGCATTAATCTGAATTTTAATAACAATAATTAAGGGCTGTATATCCTTATCTCAGAATAAACAGCCCTGCACCATGATGGAATCTGCCGGATACCTACGTCCTGTCTGTATCCGGCTCTTTTTTACATTAACCACTTCCACCAGATAAACACAGCCAAAAAGCCAAACAGATACGTTAACCCTACCCACGAAAGCAACTTCATTTTCTTTGACCATTGCAACGCCAGCGGTAAGTCGGCTTTTGAAACTAATTGATAGTTAAGCAAGGCAAAGATCGGGGTCGTCATAAAGGCCATTACCATCGCAAAATCAAGCATTGGCATTAATGCTGAACTAAAGAACAGAATGATCCCCATTGCAGATACAGCCATAAACAACATCCAACCATGATGAAAAGCACGTTGGCCAACAGGCTTTGACTGCAATAATGACTGGGCTTCAGCCAACGAACGAGCATAGCCGTCAATCACGGTAATAGTACTACCAAATATGGCAAAGAAAGCCACAACAGCAATAAGGTAGCGCGACCATTCTCCAATCGTTGACGCATACATACTGACTAATTGATGTGAAAAGCCAATACCCGATGCTTTCAATTCTGTCCCATTACCATGCAACACCAGTGCGCCAAGAGATAGGAAAACAATCGCAAGAACCGCCGTACCAATATAGCCGACATTGAAGTCAAACAACGCTGACTGTGGCGTGACTTGCTGCTCTTTACACTGGCTCTTAAGCCACAATGACGTTAGACACGAAATTTCAATCGGTGCAGGCATCCACCCCATCATCACCACAATGAAGCCAATAGAAGCGATAGACCAAGCTGACGGTGCTTCGAAATCAGCAGGAGCCACACTGCCTTTACCTGCAGCAATGACAACAGCCGATAATGTCGCAATAACCAGCACCGTCATAATGATCTTAGATAAGCTATCTAACGCCTTATAGTGGCCAGCTATCAATATCGCCAAGCAAGAAGTAACGACAATGCCAGATAAGACCGGTAGTGACAGGCTGAACGGTAAAAAGTATCCCAGCAAGCTTGCGCTGAAAAGCAATAATGCGGCCGTGTTAACTACGCCAGAGATCAGACTTAATCCGGTAAAGACCCATAAGTACCCTCTCCCCATACCATCATAACCCTGTACTAGGCTATTCCCTGTTCCCATGGTGTATTGAACGCCAGCTCTAAAAAAAGGATATTTCAAAAGGTTTACCAGCAAAATCAAAGCAGCAAGCTGCCAACCATATATTGCCCCCGCCTGGGTTGACGCGACTAAGTGCGAGCCACCAACAGCGGCTGTTGCCATCATCACACCAGGACCTAGTAAGCGAATCAATTTGCTCAATGAGGTTGGCCCGGCGGTAGACGACTGTATTGGAGAGGTTTCTGACATAATCACATCCTGATGATTTTCTTATATTTGACCTCACTTTGTCTCAGTTTTGTCACAAACAATCAACCTGTCCCAAACAAGCTATAAGATGATTACACCAACTAATCAGAATAAAGTAGATTTATACATCAAAACCATACCCTGAAACTTTCTTGTTATCAGGCAAACCCTTACAAAAAAACAATAAAAAAATCATAGGAATTCAGCAACTTCAAGAAATGACAAAATTTTATCCTAAGCAGAACGAAAAGCTTAAACGCAGTAGAATAAACCTCAAAATTGTTAAGCTAGAAGTGTTTGATTTATACAATATTTATCACAGTTCCCAGCACAGCGTTTATGCTTATAAAAGTCATAAAACACTTTTGTTAGTTAGAATTTCAATTGCTATATGAATGACGCTGTAGACAAAAATAACCATCGTTCGCCATCAAAATCAAGCCGCTACCGGTATGTGCGGGTATTTATCTATGCCATGATCTTGGCCGTCTTCTCCATTGTTTTACTCGCTGTGTTCATCCCCCCTTGGTTAGCGTCAAAGGGCGTTGAAATCAATGCTATCTCAGGTATTCATATCGGCAAACGTATTCAAATTGACGAACTATCAATTTCAGTCAACAAAACAGCTATCACTATCAGGCAATTGTCTCTAGAGCACTTTTCAAATGATCAAAGTGCCATCTCTACCTCATCATGGCGGCTACTGTCACCTCATACCGTAGTTCGTTTGGCCCCGAGTATACAGAATGCGATTAAACCCCATGGGGTCTCCATTAATGACATTACATTCAACGATATAACATTTAACTTAACAGATTTATCAGCTCCATATGTTTTTAGCGCACATAGCGAGCAGGCTTCAGTGACAGTAGAAAACACTGTAGGCACGCAGATCCCACAACAGGTTAATGACTTACAGCTTGTTCTGACCACCGATCCCTTTATTACCTTAACCGGTATTATTGATGCCGCTGAACTAAACATCTTTCTACCACAGGATATCGGGCAAAATACCTACCCCATGGCGTTCAACAAAGGACACTTTTCGCTCAGCTGGCAACAAGACAAAACACCGTTAGCCGTGCATATAGACAACCTAACTCCGCAATGGCAAACGTTACTTGATGATTTTCAGCAGCAAGGTAATGACATTGCCCTGACCGTTGATCTTAACCAACCAACTTCCAGCATGCGATTGCTGGCAGAAGAATTACGCTTTGCCCAACCGATAGAGTTACCAGAGTTTTTAGAAAAGCCTGATGACACTCATGAAGGCCTGCACCTTGGCCATGCGATAGCCAATCTAGCCCTGCTGCCTATAAAGCATTTAAAAGTGAATCATTTCACGTATGGCAACTTGATCATGAATGCCAAGCTAGTGCTGGATACCCCACGGGTTAGGGAGAACAGGCCAGACAAACACGCAAAGCTGCATTTACAAGGTAAAGCACTCGGCCCTGACGAGCCCTACGACATCAATGTTCTGATCAAGCACCGCTCTCTTGAGGATGCAGACTTTAAAGGTACGGCTATTGGCCCAAAAGGTAATAAACTTGATTGCAAAGCCGATGTAAGTTTCATTAGCCCTTTACCCAAAGAGTTCCGCTGCGAGGCTAAATTTAAACGAACACGCGATCTCACCGATCGGCTCAAGTTATACGATATCCCGAATGCAGAACTCACCAAACCGATTATTATCACAGCCAAACAGACATCCTTATCATTCAAGGACAACGCACCGTCTAATTCTGCAGCTAATGATCCCTTTCATTTCCACGATGTCGAACATGCCAGCTACGCCATCGAAGTCGCCTTGCCGGAAATGGTCAGTGTGGAACTCAACCGTTTTGCCTTCCAACACGCCGCACTGAGCTCTGATCATTCAAGTGAGACCATCCCTTCCCTTGCATTGCTAGAGCTCAACACAGATGGCGTACTGACTTTTAACACTAATTACCGAAATGGCAATATTGATGTGGGGTTAGATAAAAACAGCGAAGAGCTTCGATTTTACAACCACAGGCTAGGTTATGACATGCAGTTAACTTTCTCGAAGCTTCAGTGCCTGGTGCCCTTTCTCAGAAACGATAGTACATTACAATGTCATGCGAAAAGTGTCATCAATGCACTTATTCCGCAATTATTTCCAGTACCAGAGCTCGCTATGACAAATAGCCAAATCACATCAACCGTGGTAGGCGAATGGACAGACGATCATGTTGAATTGACGCTAGTCGATACTCAGCTCAACATCGATAGAATAGTCTTTCAACATACTGGTGAGTGGATTGAAGCTGATGCTGATAAGGTCACCATTGAAGCTAAACAAATAAATATTGCCCAGGAATTCAGGCAGGACAATATTACCAGGTTATCCATTTCGACCGATGACAAGCACCCTATTACCATAAAAGCCAATAACCTTGACGCACTAAAACTGATCATTCCAGAAGAAACATCTGACGCTAAAATAGCTGCAATCCGCCAGACTAAAAATAGTAGCCAATTACCGGTACAGCGCTATAACGGACAGCTTACATCCGTTTTGTCCAACTTAGCATTCAATATAGAATTGCCGCCAAAGCACCCCATCCTATTCGATGTTAACGCCGGTTATCAAATCCAGTTATCCTTGAATCAAAATAACCAGCGCCTACCCGGGTTAATGACAGAAGGTGTACTTGATATCACCCCAAGCCGGTCCAGGTTCAAAGGCAGTATTTTAAACAAGCGCCATACGACATTGTTTGTCTACACCATCGATTACTTACTGCCTCTTAAGCAAGCAAATATTAAGTTACACCGCAATGATATTCCTTTTTCTAGCAAAAAATCTCTCAAGAAATATTATCTCCCTAAGCTGCCCATAGATCATGACATCACTGCGGGTTCAATAGGCTTTGACGCGAAAATCACAGTAAAAGGCAATCAATGGTCAGGCCAACTTGGGTTATATACAAGAAACTTAAGCGGCTATATCCATAATATTCATTATGCTGATCTCAACGTATCATTTGCTATCGATATGTCCAATCAAGGAATACGCTCGCGTCAGCCTATCAGCTTACATGTCAGTTATTTACATACCGGGATATTACTTGAAAACCTGTATGCCTTGCTTGAGTTCGATACCCAGCAACCGTTTTACAAGCTGCATAGAGCTAAAGCTTACGTCTTAGGAGGAGACATCAGCCTGCACAATGTAACCAGTCGCTCCTTGTCCGATATCCCTCCGGTTCCTATTCGTGTACATGGATTGAAGTTGCCCAAACTCATTGAGGCCATCGAAGCAAAAGATATTGAGATGACAGGGGTTATAGATGGCATATTGCCTTTTGGCGTTGAAGATCAAGCCCCTGTTATTCAGGCGGGGAAACTCCATGCTCGTTACCCGGGTGGGCTCCTAAAATACAAAGAAGGATCAGCCATTGATCAGAATGTCGAGGCAGCCAGTGAGAGTAGCTTGCTCGTGGTTAGTAAAATTCTCAAAAATTATAACTACCACTCACTGATTGTTAATCTAGACTATTCTAAAGAAGGTCAATTGAGTGCCAGATCACATTTTAAAGGGAGAAACCCTGATGTTTTATCCGGACGCCCAATAAATCTGAACCTTAGTTTAGAAGAAAACATTCCAGCTTTGATAAAAACACTGAATATGATTAATTCAACGAAGCTGGAAAATATGTTCTTAAAGCAGATTGGTGTGGATAAGTAGCTTTTTGCGCTTGAATTTAACAAATCACATGGCTGGACGAGCCTATCGATTCTATGCTGCTACAAAGCAGTACGTTAGGTATGAAGTCCACAGAAGGTTGTAACCAATGGATATCCAACTTAAGCTGTTTTATATACCATTTTTTATCACCCTATTTTCGGTAATGTCTCTGACGGCACTATCAGGTTGCACTCCGACGGTACAAGTTACCGCTTCAGAAAAGCCGATAGAAGTTAATTTGAATGTCAAAATAGAGCACGAGATTCGAATTAAAGTTGATAAGGAAATCGATGAGTTGTTTAATGATGACGATGTTTTTTAAGGCAGCAGGGAGTATGCCATGACACGAGTACTGCTCTTCCTTCTATCGTTCTTTATCGCGTTTAGTGCATTTGCTCTCAACCTTCAGCAGGCTAAGGATCAAGGTCTGGTTGGTGAGGCAAACACTGGGCTGATTGCTCCTATTACCGCCCGCCCGTCCCAAGAAGTCAGAAGTTTAGTTGCCGAGGTTAATAAGCGGCGAACAAATACCTTCAAAAGAATTTCGGTCTCCCACGGCTTAACGGTTAAAGAAGTTGGTCATATTGCTCACAAAAAAGCGATAGAAAAAACCTCTTCAGGCAACTACTACCAAGACTCTTCAGGTCAGTGGATCAAAAAATAGCAGCCCAGAGTCGATATATTTCCTGCCCTTTATTCTGTCTACTCGATACCACTAAGCTATTGGTTAAGCATTTCTTAACCCCGGCATAAAAAGATTATAATCTTCCTTATACCACTTTAGACATATACTCCTGCCACGTTTTGTTCATATGTAATAACAATGTCTACAGTTCAACCAAATTTCAGCAAACTGACGCCAAAATACGGTATTTTCATCACAGCAGCGCTGCTATGCCTACTACCGGTTGTTAGCTCGCCTATCGCCTTGGTTCTTGGCTTCACCCTCGCTACTTTCGGAGTTGTCCCTACCCAGTTCAATTTAGCTGCCTTAACCAAGAAGCTGCTTTCGTACTCCATTATTGGTTTAGGTTTTGGTATTCAGCTAGATCAAGCTATCGAAGCCAGTAAACAAGGTTTTGGGCTTATCGTGGCATCTATCTTCTTTACGCTGGTACTGGGTTACGTATTCACTAAATTGCTACGCATTGAACAGAAGACTGGCCATCTGATTGCATCGGGTACTGCGATTTGTGGAGGAAGCGCGATTGCGGCTGTTGCACCGGCCATTAACGCGAAAGATGATCAAACGTCATTGGCACTGGCAACCGTATTTGTCCTCAATGCTATTGCATTGTTTATCTTTCCGGTGATCGGTCATTTCTTTGAGATGAGTCAACATGCGTTTGGTACTTGGGCCGCAATTGCAATTCATGATACTTCATCGGTTGTGGGTGCAGCTGGTGCATATGGCGATGAAGCATTAAAAACAGCCACAACATTGAAGCTTGCCCGCGCACTGTGGATTATTCCAATCGCGTTTCTCAGTGCCTTGATGTTTAAGGGCAACAGTAAAAAGGTTGGGGTACCATTTTTTATTCTATTTTACTGTATAGCGATTGTTGTGGCTTATTTGCTACCTAACTTCCAGCCTTTTTATAGTGCAGTATTTTCATTATCTAAACGTCTCTTAGTGGTATGCCTATTTTTGATTGGTTCTGGCATCACGATCCAAAAACTGCGCGCTGCGGGTATCCAACCACTATTGTTGGGTGTGTTGCTTTGGGTATGTATCGGCAGCAGTTCCTTTGCATACATCCAATTTTTTAGCTAAACCATTACCGACGAATACTGACAAGAAAGGCCTACTCCTAAGAAGCCGGTTAATACCATTGTGGTTTACCGGTTTTATTAGCTTTCGTTACGGTGTAATGTCTATTCGGTTAGACTTATTGTTAATATGCTTCAATTCCTCATGAAATTCAGCACTTTTCTTTGCGCCCTTCATGTCTCTCTCTTTTAGGTTATTTCGTCGACTATTTTGATTTATCCGCCTAACTCCAAGGCACAAAATGATGATGAATGCGGCGAAGTCTAATACAGCACTCATCAGCCCCGAGGTAAACGATGAGGCGATCAGAATGCAACTCACAATCCCTATCCAAACAAACATTCATAACCTCTATCTTTAACAACCTAAGTAGATACAGGTAATTATTAACTAATTGTCTAAATTCAGAAATTCGCTTTCACTCTATGACATTCGGTTTTGTTATATATCTAGCCGAACGGGTACGTTCCCTTCAACACTTTGCCACCTGCAACTCATCCAGCCGTGTTGTCCAGCGATTGGAACGAAATGCTTGACGCATATGCCAGTTGGTTGAACCAATCACTGAAGCCGGCTTAACGCCATTTTTAAATCTGGCGTTCATTTGATCGGTAATGGCCATTAAGTCTCGCCGTTTCACCTCTTCCAATACACTACTGTCGAACATATCAAATTGAAACTGATCATTATTGGCATCGGTCACCCCCTCTAAGATCACCCCTATCTTCTGATAGGCATAACCCGGGCGATAAACGGACTTCAACAGCGCTATGGCCGTATCAAGGAATCGATAGCTATCTTGGCTAGGGCACATAAGCTCTTTCGCACAACTGATATTATGCTGTGGTAAGTCTTTATAGTGGTTTGTCCGAAGAAACACACTGACAACACTGGCTTGACTGTGCTGACGGCGAAGTTTTTCTCCGGCACGCTGACAATGAAAAGCAAGCGCAGCGTTCAAATCACCTAAATCCGTCAAATCGGTGCCGAAGCTACGGCTGGATAATATCTGCTTGCGCTTTTCATCTATATCCCCAGGCTCTATGCACGCGACCCCTTGAAGCTCAAGTACGGTTCTGGCTAGCCCAACATTCCACAATCGGCGCATATCCGCTGGGTTTTGCTCTGATAGTGCAAGGGCGTTAGCAATACCGCTGGTGTGTAGACGTGTCGCCGTTTTTGCCCCGACTCCCCATATATCTTGCACCGAGCAACGCTCTAACAGCCAACGACGCCGTTCTTCATTGTCAATTTGAATAACACCTTCGACCCGCTGTTCGAATTGCTTTGCAGCATGGTTACCCAGCTTGGCCAACGTCGGGCTAGCCCCTATCCCGACCCTGACAGGTAACCCCAAGTGGGTGTAGACGGTATCTCGAATGTCTTTTCCCATTTGTGTCAGACCATCCAATTTAAAACCATCTAATCGTATAAAGGCTTCGTCAATGGAATACTGCTCTACATGGGGGGAAAAGCGATGTAATTCTTCGATAAAGCGACGGCTCATATCAGCGTAGAGGGTATAGTTGGAGCTCCGGACCTCAACCCCCATCTTTCGTGCCTCCCGTTCAATTTTGAACCAAGGCGCACCTCGCTTGATACCTAACGCTTTGGCCTGTGGTGAAAGAGCGACACAGCAACCATCGTTATTCGAAAGGACAACAAGAGGTTTATTAACTAATTTAGGGTCAAAGATTTGCTCACAGGCACAATAAAAGCTTTTAACATCAACAAGCGCCCAAACCTGACCACGATACCCATCTAATGCCGCCATGGCTTACTCCAGTAGGTTGTGAACATTGCGTGTCACCACCCCAAAGATTTCTGAATCTTCAGGCATCGGGAATGGCTGAAAGCTGGGATTTTCTGCCACTAGCCACCATGCTTGCTCATGGCGCATCAACCGCTTACAAGTAAATTCATCATAAATACGGGCAATCACAATTCGCCCAGGAGATACGGGCTCAGCCCGGTCGACGACCAATAGATCACCATCGTAAATCCCAGCGCCCATCATTGAGTCACCCGATGCCTTTAGAAAAAAAGTCGCATTGGGGTTTCGAATCAAATAACTTTCTAAATCAAGTTCTTCTTGATGACCATCAGCAGGTGACGGAAAACCGCATTTAACACCTTCAATAAAGTAAGGAAATAGCTCCATCTCCATCGCTCCCAAAGATACTGTACATATATACAGTATAATGAAATATAGTTAGAATAGTCACACCTTAGTTTCAACTTTAGAGGTAACTGAAAATAGAATCATCAAACGAGCTGTTTTCTATACAACGTCAAACGCATAGCAAGAATGCGCTGGCCCCTATTGGTTGGACGGTGGTTTTTTAATCAACTATTGCTGCGTTCTTCGGCAAACACACTCTACACATCGAGTAATGTCAAACAAACACTCATCAATGTTGATAAAATTGTCGTTAATAAAAATTAAAAGATATATCCAAGATGCTGGATATAAAGGTTATTCACCAAGGAGTTTTTTCGATGCAAAAGATTTTTGCAATGCTAGTCGTACTTCTGCTGGCCGGCTGTTCTACCACTGAAAATACACACACTGATAGCCAATGTATTGGCCAGATGACCACTGAAGAAGCCTATGGCCACCTCAACCCTGAGCGCTTCACAATCCAGGTGCTTGCTCTGACTGAAGAGCGTCAAGCTGATGTTAGAAACTACATTAACCATATCCAA
Organism: Photobacterium sp. DNB23_23_1; assembly: GCF_052873815.1. Classification (NCBI taxonomy): domain Bacteria; kingdom Pseudomonadati; phylum Pseudomonadota; class Gammaproteobacteria; order Vibrionales; family Vibrionaceae; genus Photobacterium; species Photobacterium sp. DNB23_23_1. The sequence goes on from NZ_JBNNXT010000013.1 coordinate 42,202, forward strand.
GGCCAGCAACCTATTTGGGTTAACTGGAAGAAAAGTCAAAGTGGTCGCTGGTATGCGGTGATTTATGGGGATTTCGAAACAAAAGAAGAAGCCAAGTCCTTAATAGACCGCCTTCCAGAAGAAGTCCGCCAACAAGGTCCGTTCATCCGAAGCTTTGCCGAAGTACAAAACGACAAACAAACTGACGTATTCCGTTTACGTTGATTAGATCAAGCCGGAGCAATCACTCCGGCTTTTTTACGCTTATTCAACGTCGAGCAGACTAGCTTCAATCAAACAGCTGACCAACGGTTTTCATCGGGATAAACATCCTGACCCTACCATTGTGCTCACACAATACTTCAAAACCGTATTTGGTATAGAAAGATTCTGCGTCTGGGCTCAAACAATCCACCACTATGGCGTAAGCTCTCATATGCGCATTAACTTGCCATAAGTACTTTAACGCTCTAACGAGACTCACCTTCCCCAAACCGTGACCATGATATTCATGATGAACGGCTAACTGGGCTAACAGAAATACGGGGATAGGATATTTTGGGAGCTTTTTTGCCATTACTGCAGGTAATGTATCGCGACAAATTGAGCTTGGCGCAATGCTGTAGAAAGCACAAATCGGTAATTTTTGGTTTGGAAGCGGAAGTAAGGCAGGTAGTACCATTGTTCGGCTAATACCTGCCTGCATGTGCTTCGCCGCTTGGGTCTGTATAAATATGTTGAGCTCCGGCTCTCCACAATCAAACGAGGCACGATCATGTGATTTTTTATCAAGCTCGATAAATTCTTTGGACCAACTCACTTACTTAAAGCCCTTTTCATCAGCAAAATTAATTGCATCGAGCAATGCTTTATTCGGTGACTTCGCCTTATCACATGCTTCGACAAATCGGTCAAATGCATCATTATCAAGGGTGATACTTTCATGATTTGCGATTACTTGGGTCGCATCCTCATCCATTAGACGAACCACATATTCAGTTAAACTTTTCAGCCCCAATAATGCTGAGGCTTTCTCGGCTTTAGCTTTAATTTCTTCATCTAAACGCAAGTCTAAGCGCGCTGTTGCCATATGAACCTCCTTCTATACGGAAGTGTTCCGTACAAGAAAAGTATAACCTGTCATCGTCAGAACGGCAATTCGTACGGAAGACTTCCGTACGAATTATCTATGGGCACATTAGGGATATAACGCTTAGGATGACATCACCGTTGACTCTTGCTCGATATAATTGCCTTCATATTGTCCCTCCAGCTTTCGTAGCTCACGCAGCAAGATGAACAACAGCATTAGCCCTGTCGCAGCTAACCCAACGGCTATTCCGCCCCACACGCCTTCCAAACCGAACTTGTGCATTAATAGCCAGGCTGCCGGAAGGCCAATAAGCCAATATCCAATCACCGTGGTTACCGTTGGCGTTTTAACCACTTTCATTCCACGCAAGATGCTGATTGCTGCCAATTGCCAAGCATCAACAACAAAGCAGGCAGCGACCATGATCATCACGCCAGGCAGAGCGGCAACCAATTCTCCAGCTAGAGTATCGCCTTCCACGTTAAAGACGACGGTAAGAAACTCGGGATTTGCAATCAATAAGATCCCAAGTAATGTACTGGTTATAGTCACGAGTATTAAACCTTGTTTAGCATAATACTTAACTATCTCAGGCTCTTGCTGGCCAACATGCTGACTCACCAATATAGAAGCCGCCTGCGACAGGCCAAATGCCACATTCCAAGACAGGTTCAAACACTGCATCGCAATTTGATGAATAGCTAACGACACCGCACCCAAGGTACCCGCCAATAATACCGCTGTAGAAAAGAGCGCATGCTCCATCAGGGTCGCAATCATAATGGGTACCCCAATTGCCAGCAAAGGTACGAGGATCCCCAAACGATACTCATGCCAATGGGTTAACGGGTTATATTGACGGTACTTATTGCGGGTGAAGACCCAGTACCCATAACCAAGCATGACGATGAAGGCGGCTAACGCAGTGCCATAACCTAAACCTGCTAATCCCATCTGCCAATGAAATGCAATCAAATAACTGAGTGGAACATTTAAGATGACAGTTACGATTGACATCACCATGACTGAACGAGTATCGCCAAATGCACTAACAAGGCTTCGTAACACCAACAAAATCAAAGTAGGTAACATCGCCCACTTAAGTGCATCGAGGTAATCGACGGCTAGGACAATAGCCTCTGGATCTTGGTTTGCTTTAAGCAGCAAGCCATCCATCAAGAAGAATAGTGGTAACAGGGTCAGTGTCAGGATAACGGAAAGCAACAGTCCACTCTTGAGTGAAATGCTAACTTCGGCATCTCCTTTGTCTGTGTCTTTCAGTCTTTTGCCATAAGCGATAGCAATCAAATTCGCCACACAACCTACGGTGCTACCTGCAACAGTAAAGATGATCGAATACACAGCAGCACCAAGGCCACCACCAGCAATAGCAAGAATGCTCATCTGCGCCATCATCCAAACATCAGTAAACACCAACAATTGCGCAACCAGCTGAGAGATAATTAGCGGGACAGCTAAGCTGATCAGTTTTTTCATTTTTCACCACAAACACTAAGCATTGCAACACAGAGAGGAATATCAGTAGTGATGAAAAAGAGGCTTAACAATGTGTGATAGGCATCAAACTACTGAATTAGAGACTTTAAGATCTTCAGGTTTGTGTTTCAAACGACATTTATAGTACCTTTGCATTCATAAAACTCATGCGAACACAATTCAACCGTTTCCATTTACGTTAAAAGGATAGTCGATGAAAAAAAGACATAGCCTACTGCCGCCATCTTTAAACGGGTTACGGGTTTTCGAAGCGGCAGCTCGTCACTTAAGCTTTACTTTGGCAGCTGACGAACTCAATGTGACACAAAGTGCTGTCAGCCGCCAAATCAGGCAGTTAGAAGAACAACTTGGGTTTAGTTTGTTTATTCGTCATCACCGTTCGCTCGAACTCTCACAACAAGGAAAGGAAGTCGCGTTATTACTCACTCGACAATACAGCGAATTGAACCAAACCATCCGACAGTTGAAAGCCAAAGAAACCGGCACCTTGAGAGTACAGGTTGCAATGAGCTTTGCGGTCCGTTGGCTTATCCCACGTTTGCATTCCTTTAAATCACTCAACCCTGATGTCAATATTATCTTGTCTTCAAGTATGGGACACAGCAATGAATTGCTGCAATTAGAGGAGGATGACTGTGATATTGCGATATATAACGTCCCTGAGGTGACCAAAAGTAGCAATATGCTCACTTTCTTCAGAAAAGAATACCTCGCCCCCGTATATTCAGAGTTATTAACAAAAACAGAGCGGCCAATCTCTATCGATGAGCTCATCACCAACTACCCGCGATTACACCCAACACCTGACCAATGTGACTGGCGCGAGTGGCTCGCCCGCAACAACCGGTCAGAGCAAGTCAATAAAGATGGATTAACGTTCAACACATTAGATATGGCGTTAACATCGTGCTTTGCAGGCCAAGGTGTAACCATTACCGATCTAATGCTAGTTGTACACGAGATTCAGCAAGGCTATTTAAAACTACCGAACTTAGCAACCATTGTTACCAATAGTACTTGGCAATATTATTATCAAACCGTTAGCAAAGGTGACACTGTCACTCGATTTATCGATTGGATGGTTCAAGAAGAAAGAAAAGACATGGCCGCGCTAACCCACATGGCAGATCTGCACGGCTGGAAAATCATTGATTAACAGCTATCGATACAAGCGTTTAGCTTGCAAGCCATCGTTTACACCGAGTCAATGAGTTCAGGTAAAATATCAAACAAATCACCGACTAATCCATAATCCGCAATATCAAAGATTGGCGCTTCTGGGTCGCTATTGATCGCCACAATAACCTTGGCATCCTTCATTCCCGCGAGATGTTGAATAGCACCCGAAATGCCCACTGCAATGTATAACTCCGGTGCGACAATCTTACCGGTTTGCCCAACCTGAAAGTCATTGGAAATATACCCAGCATCCACAGCCGCCCTTGAGGCTCCTATTGCGCCATCAAGTTTATCTGCAAGCTGCTCTATTAACCCAAAGTTCTCCTTGCTACCAAGCGCCCTGCCTCCTGAGATTACAACGCGAGCAGCGGTGAGTTCAGGTCTTTCACTTTCAGACACTTGTCGCTCAACAAACTCACTCAAATCATTACCTATAGCAATGTCTACCCTTTTTTGTTCCGCTTGAGTATTGCCCAAAGAAGCAGCATCGAATGCTGACCCACGAAGGGTCATCAATACTTTACTATCACGACTGCGTACTCTTGCGAGCGCATTACCGGCATATATCGGACGAATCACTGTGTCTTCACTTTCAATTGTAACGACATCAGACAGCACCCCCACGTCCAACAATGCTGCGACCCTAGGTAGGAGGTTTTTACCAAACGTTGTTGCCGGTGCAACAATATGGCTGTAATCCTTGGCAAGCTCGGCGATCAACTGTGCACAGTTTTCAGCAAGTTGATCTTTATAATTAAGGTTATCGGCAACAAGGACTCGAGTGATACCACCAATGCTTGAGGCTTCTTCAATGACCGACTGGCACTGGCTCCCTATAACCAATACATCAATGCTTTGTTGTAATGTGGATACTGCCCCGACAGACTTGAGTGTTTCCCCACCCAGACGGTGATTATCATGCTCTGCAATTACTAGAATCGTCATCAGATCACCTTTGCACTGTTTTTGAGTTTATCGACAAGCTCGGCAACAGAATCGACTTTTATCCCCCCAGCTCGCTGCGTTGGCGCTAATATTTCGATAACCTCTTGATGATTCTTTATTTCGACCCCCAACGCTTCAGGGGTTATTACATCAAGCGGTTTCTTTTTTGCTTTCATGATATTGGGGAGGGATGCATAACGTGGTTCGTTCAACCGTAAGTCTGTGCTCAGTATCGCAGGTAACGTTAGGCGAAGAGTCTCTAGTCCTCCATCGACTTCTCGTGTCACGTTGATTGATTGCCCTTCCTTATTTGTGACATCGTCACCTTCAACACGGACCTTTGATGCAAATGTCCCCTGAGGATAGCCCAATAGCGCTGAGAGCATTTGCGCAACCTGATTATTGTCAGTATCGATCGATTGCTTACCTAATATAAAGAGTTCTGGTTGATCTTGCTTTACCAGCGCCGCTAATAGTTTCGCAACAGACAAAGGTTCAACCACTGCATCGGTTTCAATATGTATTGCTCTGTCAGCACCCAGCGCCAAGGCAGTTCTGAGTTGTTCTTGGCAAGCGGCCTCACCGGCAGAGACCACAACAACTTCATCAGCATGGCCAGCCTCACGAAGGCGAATTGCTTCCTCTACCGCAATTTCACAGAACGGATTCATGGACATTTTGACATTGGCGGTTTCAACACCTGAGCCATCACTTTTCACCCTTACCTTAACGTAAGGATCAATGACACGCTTAATCGCAACATACACTTTCACAGGCACATCCTTATCAAACCAAGGCGGCTAAGCCCCGTAATTGACGTATTCTTTGAGCCTAGTTGAGTTTACGTTTACGTCAACTGGACTATATTTTAACCAAGCGCAGTACAGTTAGGGATTAAAGCATGAGTTCAGAGCAGCAAAGAGAAAGCATGTCGTTTGATGTTATTATTGTCGGTGCTGGCCCCGCCGGACTGTCTGCAGCCTGTCGACTGATGCAGCTTGCCAGTGAAAATGAACGCCCATTATCAGTTTGCGTTGTAGAAAAAGGCGCTGAAATCGGAAGCCATGTTCTCTCAGGTGCACTATTCGAACATAAAGCGCTGGATGAACTTTTTCCTGACTGGGAACGCATGGGGGCACCACTGCACACCGCGGTGTCCGACGATAGATTTTGTTATCTCACTAATGAGTTCAACTACATCACCGTCGCTGACCCACTGGTACCCGAAACCTTACAGAACATAGGTAACTTTGCTATCAGCTTAGGTAACCTCTGCCGCTGGCTAGCTAAGCAGGCTGAAGAGCTAGGTGTCGAAATTTTTCCTGGGTTTCCTGCCAGTGACATACTCTACAATAGCCAAGGTATAGTGGCGGGAGTCGTCACCAAGGATATGGGGCTTGATAAGCAAGGAGAACATAAATCCACTTTCGAGCCCGGTATTGAGCTCAAAGCAAAGTACACAATTTTTGCTGAAGGATCTCGAGGGCATCTGGGTAAGCAACTCATTAAGCAGTTCCATCTCGACCATGGCAAGCAACCTCAACATTATGCCTTAGGACTAAAAGAGTTATGGGAGATCCCAGCCGAACACCATCGTCCCGGTCATGTTATCCATGGCGTCGGATGGCCGCTGAGTCAAACTGGCACCACTGGTGGCAGTTTTCTCTACCACCTCGAAAACAACCAAGTCGCCGTCGGGTTGATTGTCGATTTGAACTATCATAATCCTTACTTAAGCCCCTTTGATGAATTCCAACAACTCAAGCACCATCCACTATTTGCCCAGCATTTAACCGGTGGCCAACGTATCGCTTATGGTGCTAGAGCCATCACCAAAGGCGGCCTGTCATCCCTACCGCGGCAACAGTTTCCAGGCGGGCTGTTAATTGGCTGTGATGCGGGCACTTTGAATATGGCGAAAGTCAAAGGCAGCCATACCGGGATGAAGTCCGGTTTGATTGCCGCCGAGGCAATTTTTCATGAATTAGAACAAGGGTTTCACCATACAACACCGGGTTATGACAAAATTTTCTGCCAGTCTTGGTTACACAACGAACTGCATGAGTCACGAAACTTCGGGACGGTGATCCAACGCTTTGGTACATTACTAGGTGGAACCCTAGCTTCTATCGAACAGAAATGGTTTAGAAAGTCCTTCAAATGGACACTGGAAGACAATAAACCAGATCATGAATGCCTAGAGCCAATAGCTAACCACCAGCCACTCAGCTATTCAAAACCTGATGGTATACTCAGTTTCGATAAAGCTTCTTCAGTATTCCTATCTGGAACACAGCATGAAGAAAACCAGCCCTGTCATTTAAAATTGGCTGATGACGCTATTCCGATCAACTTTCATCTCGAGCGTTATGATGAGCCTAGTCAACGATATTGCCCTGCTGGCGTTTACGAAATCATAGAAAAAGACGGTAAAGCGGCATTTCAAATCAATGCCACCAACTGTGTACATTGTAAGACCTGTGATATCAAAGACCCTTCCCAGAATATTACCTGGATACCGCCAGAAGGCGGTGGCGGGCCTAATTATCCAAACATGTAGAGCAGCAAACAGTATTTCGCCTCTCCCCAAATAGCTTCGCGCTATTTGGGGGGCGGCATTATTTAGACCAACGGGTTTTACGCCATATGTCCTGTTGTTCGGCAGAAAGGAATGTCCATGCAACAACCCGAGTGAGCTTTTGTCCCTGCGCCATGTCGATCGTTTTAACCTCAGTTGCTCCGACCTTTTTTAGCTGCTTATAAATCAAAGACAAATTGTCTTTCTTCGACACTAACGTGGTAAACCAGAAACACTGACTTCCCTTGCCCACACTCTGGTCAATCATACGCTTAATAAATGCGGATTCTCCGCCGGGACACCATAGCTCGGCTTTTTGACCGCCAAAATTCAAAACCGGCTTTTTACCTTTCATCGCATTTGCAGAATGGTGCGAGCCTTTCTTTTGCGAGTTAGCAGCAAGGTTTTTCACTTTACGGGCACTGCCTGCCATGGCTTCTTCTAAAGAAGCATGAAACGGAGGGTTACATAAGGTGAAATCAAATAAATCGCTATCGTTAATCATACCGGTAAAAATATGATCTGGATTTTTCTGCAGCCGACATTGAATGCCGCCTTTCAATGAAGCATTTGCTTCAACGATAAACTTGGCAGATTTGATTGATATCGGATCTATGTCGACAGCCGTAAAATGCCAACCATATACACGATGGCCAATGATTGGATAAACACAATTTGCTCCGCTTCCGATATCAATACCCTTTATCGCTTTTCCTTTTGGTATCTTGCCACCGTTGGAATCTGCCAATAAATCGGCAATATAGTGCAAATAGTCAGCCCTTCCAGGGATCGGAGGGCAAAGAAAGCCAGCGGGAATATCCCAATAAGAAACCGAGTAAAAGTGGCTAAGCAATGCACGGTTCAGCATTTTAACGGCGTCAGGGTCACTGAAGTTGACCGACAAGTCACCGTAGGGATTCTTCTCTACAAACTGTGATAATTCCGGACAGCTCTGAATCAGCTTGTCAAAATCATAACGGGCTCGATGAGGGTTTCGTGGGTGCAGCCCCTTATTCGGCGCTTTCTGCTTATGTTTTTGTGCCATATCGCTTTCTTTATAGAGTTTTGCTCGGCATGAAGCCAAAAAGAGGAGTATCGTACTTGAATCTGCCCGACCATGGAACCGTCATATTTTTCAAACTGGCTGTTTTTTGAACTGATAACCAGACTAAAAACGCAATATGCAACCTATCACTTAAAAATCTTGTGACAACTTCAATAAAAAACTATACATTTTCATAATCTTAACTTTACTATTACATATTAAGCATTAACAATGCCCTTAAGGACTGTGAATAGCTAAGGGAAGAGGTGGGACATGGATGTTATCAAGCGCACGTTGTTTATTATCGTATTACTGCTGCCTATTCACTCAGCAAACGCAGGGCAGTCCGTCGCTTTTTATTATAACCAAATTGACTCAGTTCGAGAGCTTATTAACTACGACCGGGTTGTTGTCACCCCTAGCTTGATCACCGATAAGCAAATTAAAACCCTACAAAAGGCAGAGACACAAGTTTTCGCCTACCTCAGTGTCGGTGAATACGACGGTGAGGCATTACCCAAAAGCCTTACTGGGCTCTCTCCGCTCATCAATCCAAATTGGTCTAGCCATGTCATGGATTTATCGGCTACCGCATGGCAAGAATATCTGACTAATCAAGCAAGCACTCTTACTGGTCGTGGGTTTGACGGTATCTTCCTTGATACGCTAGATAGCTATACTCTTTTTGCCTCGTCACCTGATGAAACAAGCAAGCAGCAAACTGCACTCGCTAATACCCTCGATGCGTTGCATGCACTTCCGGCCAAACCTCTTCTGATATTTAACCGGGGTTTCGAAATACTCGACCAGATTCGTTTCAAGCCCTATGCGCTAGCCGCCGAGTCAATGTATAACAGCTACGATCCACTCGCAGATAGCTACCAATTAGTACCTGAATCTGACCGCCAATGGTTAACAGGCAAACTGGAAGAAGTAAAAAAGGCGGGGGTTGAAGCCATTGTCATTGACTATTTGCCAGCCAGTAACCGAGACGCCCAGAAACGAGCCGCCAAACGCCTGATCAACGAAGGGTTTACCCCTTACATCAGTGACGGTTTACTGTATGAGTTCGGTGTTAGTACAATCGAACCCATCGCTAAGCGGGTTCTCGGTTTTTATGACGGTCAATTTGGCCGTATGGTGACATCACAGTGTCACCGAATGATGTCGATGCCTATTGAGTATTATGGCTATGTGCCAGAATGTGTAGATATTCGCACAGCTAACTTCAGCACTATTGATATCAGTCGTTATGCGGGTTTCTTTTTTTGGTTAGAAGAAGCAAGCTACCAGCAAGTGCCTAGCTTACAGTCTTGGGTTAATACTGTAATCGGTAAGCGCCCTGTTTTATTCCTCAATGCGTTACCCACCAATAGAGCTATTCTGGCCAAGCTGGGGATTGCCGATAAAGGTAATATATCCGGCAACATCACCCAACAACAAGGTCAAAACTGGACCCAGCAATTTTACCCTGCGGCATATAGCCAATTTGAAAAACACACCATTTGGCAGCCTACACAAATCGGTGTGAGCAGTGAAATTACCTTTGGTAACGAAGCTGGCCAAACCACAACAGCACTGTTCAAAGCACCTTGGGGAGGTGCTGCATTATCCCCGTTCCCAGTGACACAACTGGCCAACGGAAGAATTAGTTGGAGTATTGACCCTTTCAGATTATTAGACAATACATTGAAGTTAACAAAAATTCCCGCAGCTGATGTAACAACTGAAAGTGGGCTTCGCATACTGACTAGCCATATTGATGGTGATGGATTTCCATCCAAAGCTTGGTTCACAAATAAACCTTATACCGCAGAAGTCTTATACGAAAATATTCTTAAACAATACTCACTCCCTCAAACGGTATCGGTCATTGAAGGAGAGGTTGGACTCCGTGGCCTATACCCTGAGCAGAGTCCGCAGCTAGAAAGAATTGCTAAAAATATATTTAAACTACCTAATGTTGAAATTGCTTCGCACACCTTCAGCCATCCTTTTTTCTGGGACTTAAATAACACCAGTAAAACAAAGGCATGCGGTGATCACTTACCCATACCTGGTTATACCATTGATTATTACAATGAAATCATTGGTAGCACTGAATATATCAATACGACACTTTCACCGAGTACCAAAAAGGTCAAACTTATTCTTTGGTCTGGAAATGCCGATCCGACAGAAGAGGTCATCGCCATTGCCGAGCAGGCAAATTTATTAAATGTAAATGGCGGAAATACATACGTTGTTAGGGGAAACAAAAACTTTACTCAAGTATCACCCACCATTGCTTGGTATCCTTCCGGGGTGCAAGTTTATGCTCCGGTTCAAAACGAAAACCTCTATACCAATCTTTGGACTGAGCATCACGATGGTTACAGTCGCGCGGTTGAAACTTTTGAAATACTAGGCACCCCACGTCGCTTAAAAAATATTAGTATTTACTACCATATGTACTCAGGTGCTTATCCAGCCTCACTCAATGGCTTAAAGAAAGTTTATGATTGGGCTGTTAAGCAACAAAGCACCCCCTTGTACTTAAGTGAATACGCCCAAAGGGCGCGAGCACTGTATGAGACAGGGGTTGCTCGAACATTGGATGGGCAATGGCAAATAGCAACAACTGGAGTCGCAAGTATCCGGCTGCCTGATTCATTAGGCTACCCACGCGGAAATCAGTTTGCAGGTTGGAACTCAGGGCCCGATGGCAAATTTATGATCCTTAAACAGCCAAAGACCCGCTTCACAACTAACGGTTCACCAGACAGTGCACTTCAGCTCAAAAGTGCAAACGGCAAACTGGTAAATTGGGAAGTCAAGAACAACGTTATTGATTGGGGTGTTTCCGCACACATGCCATTAAAAATGGTGATAAGAGGCGCCAAAAGCTGTAAGCGTATTGATGGCCCTAGATTAACGATAAAACGCAGTGCAAAAGGACAAATAGAATTAGCAAGCCCTAAAACAGGGGAGCTCAAGGGCACTATCCAGTGCCAAGTGCTATAACGCGAAAGGAATATTAAGAAAGCGATGGCAAAAAGTAAGCACAAAAAGCCAAGGATAAGGCTCATCAACAAATTCACCCTTGTGGTGTTAACTGCAACGTCTCTATGGGCGCTGTGGCTTGTTGCGCCTGATAAATCCATGCTAGTAAAACTTATTGCCCGCTCTTCTTCGCCTGAAGTTTCATTGGCCTTTTTACAGCAACTCTATATTGATGACCCGAAAAACCGCGAGATCATAAAACAAATCGTGGATAACTATGCTGCCACTGGGCAGTTGAACGATGCGACTGAACTGCTAGAAAGTATTCTTAAAACAACAGAAGGTAACGACGATTGGGATTCAATCGGCCGGTACCTGTCTCTACTTCTTGAACAAACATACCAAGACCAACCAGAACAGAAACAACAAGCTCAAGCAGCGTTACTCGCATTGCTGAATAAAATAGAATACATACCTGAAGCAGAACTTGCCCGGCAATTTGCTGATACCGCCATATCACTATCAATGCCGGATAAGGGGTTTGATTACCTGTACCCTCACCAGCAAAGTGGTGAAACCTCTTATGACGAGTTAGTTTCTCTTGCCTTACAAAGTGAGGACTATGACAAGTCATTGAGAGTACAACTTGATGCATTCCGGGAGTTCGAAGATCTTGAAAACGCCCAGAAGTTGTTTGACTTAATGGTACAAAGTGGCCAATCACAGCTAAGTGAATCTTTCTTTAACAGTTATAGAGGCCCGTTATACAACAACGTAGACTTTCTCGCGGCAGGAATAGCGCACTCTAAGCAGGTAGGAAACCTTGATGTTGTCATTGCTCTTTCTCGTCACTTATTAACAATTGAACCAACCGCAGAGCTATACACTCAAACGGCACAGATCGCGATAGCTATCGGTGAGCTCAACCTTGCCGAGCAATTGCTGCTTGAAGCAATCGCCATCGCACCCAGTCAGTATGATTATGTATTACTGCATCAGATATATCGCTGGCAAAGCGAGATAGAAAAAGCACAGTCAGTAAGCATCAAACTGGTCTCGATTAATCCGAGTGCAAAAAACATCCGTGCCGGTATAGATGAATCACGAGCACTGGGTGATCTCTTTAATGAGGGCAGCTTTTTCAAAAAGTTGGCGGCACATAACCATATCTACCCAACCGAGTATGCCCAATGGCTCAACGCACTTGAAAAAGGTGAAGGAACCTCAGCCGCATTTCAAAGTCTGTTAGCTCTACTTGCAAAACGTCCAAATGACCCTGAGCTACTTAGCCACACTACCCGCTTATACAGTTACCGTAGTGATCACCGCTCCGTCATCCGTTACGGTAACCGGCTACAACAAAGACGGCCGCTAAACGTCACTGAAGCGTTGCGTATATCTAATGCCCATATCATGTTGAATCAGCCTAAGCTGGCTCTAAACACTCTGGTTAACCCAACCGAATGGATGAAGGCTGATAATGACTACCTTGAAGCCGTGTCTTCATTAGCATGGGAAACGAACAACCGAGAAATATCGGTTGCATCACAATCTGCAATGGCTGCTAGAGCCAGTGATACGTTAGATGTATATCGCTATATCAATATTATGTCTCCGCTGGACGAAGAAAAATTAGCACAGCTGCTTACGCTATATGGCAAAAACAGTAATCCAGAGCTGCTGCTAGCCGCAGTTCGACACGCCGTACAAACGAAAAATACAAAGTTGCTTGCTGAACTCATCGAGAAAGCTAAGCAAAACCCAACCTTTGATCAGCATGTTGAAATGCTGACATACCAGGCACTTTTGGCTGAATGGGAAGGCGACCCCAAACAAGCTAAGCAACTGTATTTTGCTATTTTACAGTTGGAGCCAACCAACTCGTCGGCTGTCGGTAATTTGATATGGTTTGCCCTCAGTGAAGGCGACTTAGAAACACTTGAGCAAATATACCGTCGCTATAAGCCTATTTTAGCAACAGACAGTGATCTCTGGTTGGCTTTTGCCAGCGCTAGCCAACAACTAGGGCTCAATCATGAAGCCGATCTTTGGTATCGCCAATTATTACTCAATGATAATAACCCTGAACCTTCTATTTTACTCAATTATGCCCAGTTACTAGAGCAACAAGGCAATGGTGAAAAAGCCTATCAATTGCGCCGTTACTTGCTAGATAAACAGTCAACTGAATTACTGGCGTCACCCGATGGCGATATTAGCTACCGGTCCTTAGTACGGCTATTCATCGGCGAACAAATTGCGAGTCAATTAATAGAAGATAACACCCTTGATAAACCCACTGATAATAACGTCAGTGAACTATTTGCCGACCTTCTGGCGCAAAACCACGGTGAAAAAATACTGTTCTGGCACCAAAGGACAGCCCTAGGCCGTCATACTATTCCTGAATGGCAGCAACTTTCACTCGCGCTACAGAAAAAAGATCGGGTAGCAGTCGAAGCAATTTTGGCCAAAGGCATCAACTTACCCAAAGCGGATGAAAACGTCGCTTTGCAGTTGATCGGTAAGCACCAAGAAGCATGGCAACAAGGTCAGACGAACATTGGCCAAATGGCAGATCAAAATGCGGAAAACCAACTTCGCCGTATTCATGTTCTTCAACACCCCGCTAAGACTCATAGTATCCGAGCGCAGCATTCACAGATCACCCATTGGGATATAGACCGCACCAGTCTTGATTATTACTCGCCTCATTATCACGGAAACTGGCGGCTTGGCCTTGATAACCAACGTTCAGGCTCCCCTGACCAACTGAGCAACACTGATATTGATGATGAATTCCGTCTGCGGGGCCGATACCAATACCAAATGAGCGAAAGCTATTGGGCGTTAGGCATTGACTTAGCAGATGGTATTGGTGACCAACGGCTTGGTCTAAAAGGAGAATACCAATTCGCAGTCGACGATTATCTGCGTCTAGGTTTCCAATTCGGCCTAAATAACCATATCGAGGCCAGCGAATTACTCAATATCGCGGGCCAAGATAACTTGCTTGGCTTCAATCTAGCCTACCAACCAACAGCAAGAGAGTCATTAGCGTTTCAATTCAACCTACACGACCTCTCAACTCGCTTTGGCGATGATATCGGTCAAGGCTGGGATCTCAGCTTGCGCGTCGCCGAACAGTTTTTCTTTGCTGACCCAGCTTGGCAAATCTACGCCGATGTCACCATGCAGGATGTTAGTCTCAGTGATGACCCATTAAACGGGATCAACCGCTGGCACAATGAAGCAATCCCGTTGACAAGCAGTGACTTTATCGAAGACAGTTACCAGCGCGTAGGTATCGGCCAGCGCGTTTGGCACGGTGAGCCAGGTCAACCAGGTGCAACGGTGCCATCACCAAGATATTGGCTTGATACCTCGCTGGGGTACAACTTCTCAAGCTCACAAGTTGATGTCACTTTAAGCGCGGGATTGGGCTGGCGTATATTCGGCAATGATGAGCTCTATTTCAGTACAGACTGGCAAAGCCAAGACCGAAATGGTGATGAGTCACTAAAACTAACACTTGGCTATTACTACGGATTCTAGCCACAACCGAATCATTACAAGGATGACCATGATGAAAAAGATACTTACTATCGCCAGCCTATTAACATTGAGTGCTTGCAGTAGCTATCAAGTCACAGACAGTAATCAATTCCCTGCTGATAGTCGTTGGGCGATCATGCCTATGTACAACCATTCAAGTACTCCTCTGGCGGCTGAAAAGGCTGAACAAATTTTAAGTTCGCAACTCTTTGCCAAAGGTATCGTTGCAGTGAAATACCCACCATCTGCGGTCAATGATCTACAAAGTATTCTTGATGACTCAGCCAAACAGAAGCAAGCCCAAGCTTGGCTGACTACCCAGCCTGTCGATTATGTAATCACAGGATCAGTAGAAGAATGGCATTACAAAAGTGGGCTTGACGGTGAGCCCGCAGTCGGCATTACGCTTGAGATCAGGTCCGCAAAAAGTGGTCAAACCTACTGGCAAGCTTCTGGGAGTCGTGGAGGCTGGGGGCGTGAAAGTGTCAGCGGTACTGGACATATTGTCATTGAAGAATTACTTAGCGGCCTAAATGTAGCCACAAATGATGATTAAAAAGCGATAGCTTGATATATAGATTTAAATATGATGGTTGCTTTATATGGATAAAAAATACAACAACAAAACCTTTCTTGGTTTTTCAAAAAAAAGCTATGCATGGTTCGAGGTACTGCTCGTTGCCATCACTTCTATCTATATTTGGGTTGAGTCTCCCTCCTTAGTCCCCAATTCGACTGATCATAACTTTTTTTGGCCATTATTCGGCCCCCTGCTTATTGCCCTGCGCTATGGCTTTGCTAAAGGCTTTGTGTGTTCCTTGGTCACTACAGCCGGTCTTGCGACCATAATGAATGCCTCGGGCATGTTGAGTAACTATCCACTTTCATTAGCGATTGGCACCATCATGGTCGCTATGATCGCTGGTGAATTTCACGATTATTGGCACAACATTAACCAAAAACACATCCTTGACCATCAATACATGGCACAAAAACTGGATAGCTTTACCCAGAACTACCATTTGCTGAAAGTGTCACATGATCAACTAGAGCAACGTACCGCCGGACAAACCGTTAGTCTACGGGCAAGCATCAACGCATTACATCAAATTGCCGCCAAACACGCTGAACATCGCTTGGAATACCTTGGCCAACCCTACCTGAATTTAATGGCAGATATTGGTGGTCTGGAAGTCGCCGGGATCTATCAAGTCTCCAACGGCAAGATTAATCCAACCGCAGCCGCAACCCTTGGCGATCACCATCGTTTGATAGACTCGGATCCTATGCTACTCGATATGCTGGAGACCCAGAAGTTACTATCTCCTGCAAAACTAGAAGCGAACCAAGTCCATCAATCACGCTATCAATTGTGTATCCCATTAGTCGATACACGTGGTGTACTACAGGCAGCAATCATTGCTGAAAACGCCAAGTTTTTTATGCTCACCCCTGCTAATGTGGCACTACTTTCACTCGTTGCTAACTATGCTGCAGACTTACTCAGTGACGAAATCATCACGCCCATTTTACGCCCACATCAGAGCGACCTATTTATCGACTACCTTAAGCGCGCCAGTTACAACAAACGCCATTATGGTGCTGATAGCTCAGTGATTGTCTGTATAGATAGTAATGGTAAACATCAGCAGGTGCTCGATAACACGATCAGTTACCGTCGGGGGGCTGATGTTTACTGGTCTTGTAGAACGTCTCAAGGCAATGCCGCGCTTGCTGTACTGCTACCGTTAACAACAGCCTACGATGCCCAGCAATATATTGTCAGGCTTAAAGAGCTATTAAAAGACCAACTTGGCGGGGATGCCAAAGATATAGATATCCTTGGTCCTTTGTCGATGTCGACTGACCGGTCTGAAATCAGAAAGCTAATGAACGAGCTTGGAGCATACGATGAAGACATGGCTACTTCTTCAGACCATAGCCTTTGAGAGCTCTGGCCTGTACATTATAACCACCCAACCTATGACGCTCAGTATGTGGCTGGCTTTCGCCGGAACCCATGCTATCTCATGCCTGAGCTTTTCTGTCTTCTGCTGGCTGGTACTGCCAAGGAAGTATAAATCACCGATCATCAGTTCTTTTTCGTTCCTGTTTATCTTCAACTACCTATTACCGGTTGTGGGAATGATCGGTACAAGCTGCTCACTGTTAATTGCGCTGTACTTGCCAAGAGAAAAATCTAATATTACTTGGCAAGAGTGCGAGAAAAGTGAATTACCACAAAGCCCTGGCGAAGTGATTAGCACCCAATTTGGTGCAGGGGCATTGAGAGAAATATTACTACACAACCAAGACCCAGAACGTCGGTTACTGGCAGTCAGCGCAATACGTAACTTACCTCGCCAGCATGCTGTTCCATTACTACAGCTAGCATTAAAGGACTTAACCGATGATGTACGGTTGCTTGCCTACGCAAGCCTCGAGAACATCGAAACACAAATTAACGAATCCATTTCTCTGACCAAAAAACAGTTTGAATACAAACCTTCAGCTTCAAAAGCTTTTGATATTGCGCAGCAATATTGGGAGCTGTGTTATCTTGGTATTGCCGAAGGCATATTACGTAACCATTACTTGGAACAGGCTGAAAACTATCTCAACCAGTCAAATAGTATTAAGCTATCTGCTTCTACAAATCTCCTGTTAGGACGAGTGCTACTCGAACAAAAGCGCCCTACCGAAGCGGTACCGGTATTAAAAGCGGCTATGGACGGTGGCTTATTACTCAAGCAAGTTGCCCCTTATCTAGCAGAAGCCTCTTTTATCTCCGGTGACTTCCAAGCTGCCCGCGAATATATTTCTTACTTCCCCGAACAGAAAGGTAACAAATTGAGTCAGATAAAGGAGTATTGGGGATGAAATGGTTTAGCAGCAAATCTGACGTTGAAAACAGCGTAGAGGTAGATGTATGCCTACTTCTTGAAGGGACTTACCCGTATGTGCGTGGTGGCGTTTCCAGTTGGGTACACCAAATTATCAGCGGCTTACCGGAATACCGCTTTCATTTGATTTTTCTCGGCGGACACCCTGATTTTTATGATGAGCCAGCCTATGAGTTCCCTGAAAACGTTGTCGGATTTGAAGTCCACTATCTTTTATCTGATAAGGGCCACCTTAAACCTTCAACACGCTCTGGTAAGAGAACATTATTTAATGTCTGGAATCGCTTTCTCTCGTACTTTGAAAAAAAAGGTGAACCCATTCCAGGGCAGTTACTCTCAGAAGTATCTGAGTTTCTTGATAGCAACAACAAGCTGACTCTCATCGATTTTCTCTACAGCCGTGCGTCGTGGGAGGTACTGACAGAAAGGTATTTGGAATCAGTGCCAAGACAGTCATTTGTTGATTTTTTCTGGACTTACCGCAATATTTATCAGCCCCTGTTTGTGCTATCACGCATATCGCAAAACCTCCCGAAGGCGAAGCTATTTCATAGTGTTTCGACCGGTTATGCCGGCTTTTTAGGTGCACTAAGCAGAGAAAAGACCCAAACCCCATTTATTTTGACCGAGCACGGTATTTACACCAAAGAACGAAAAATCGACCTCTCTCAGGCTACTTGGATTAAAGATAATCACAGCCAAATTGACATTTCCATGCATAAAGGCATGGATACAACCCGTAAAACCTGGATTCAGTTTTTCGAGCAATTAGGACTTTCAGCCTATCATCAGGCTGATCATATTGTTGCTTTATTTGAAGGGAACAGGCAACGACAGCATACTGACGGGGCCCCTACGGATAAGACCCGAGTTATTGTCAATGGAATCAGTACCGAACGCTTTGAAGATGCCTATAAGCGCCGTCCGGACAGACCACCAATGGTCGTCGGTCTCGTCGGCCGCGTGGTACCAATCAAGGACATTAAAACCTTTATCCGAACCATTCGAGGGGCCATTGAAACCCTGCCCAATCTTGAAGGTTGGATTATCGGGCCTACCGAAGAAGACAAGGAATACGTCCGAGAGTGTGAACTACTCATAGAAAGCTTGGGTTTAAAAGACAACGTCAAAATGCTGGGTAGTAAAAATGTAGCTGAAATCATGCCAGAGCTTGGTGTGATGATGCTGACCTCAATCAGTGAAGCTCAGCCCTTGGTACTACTCGAAGCCATGGCAGCCGGCATACCGTGTATAGCGACGGAAGTGGGAGCTTGCCGTGAGATTATTGATGGTGCCGGAGGGGAAGATGCCGCAATTGGCTCTGCCGGTGAAATCATTCCCATCGCCAGCCCAACCGAGGGGGCGAATGCTATCGTCAACGTACTCAGTGATACCAAAAAATGGCTGCAGGCCGGTGATAATGGCCGAGTAAGAGTTAAACGCTATTACGACGAACCCATGATGTACGGTGCTTATCGTAGTTTATACAAGGAGGCTATCAGTGGCCGGCATCGGATTTGAATTAAGAAAGATCCTGAAAAGAAACTCACTCCTATCCATGCTTGAAGCGTATGGCTTGGCAGGGCTTATCAGCTCTGGTCCCTGGGTATTATCGATCCTCGCATTATTGACCATCGGTATTATCAGCATAGGAGTTGTCTTTCCAACCCATGTGATTGTGCAGTTTCTGGTGATTGTCACCTATTTGATGGCAGGCTCCCTGATTATCAGTGGATTATTCCAGTTATTGCTTACTCGTTTTATCTCCGATTTATTGTTCGCTGAACATGATAATCGCATTGTACCAAACCTATTAGGCTCAATGCTGGTAACCAGCATTATTGCCGCTATGGTTGGTATTCCGGTTCTTGCTCTGAGTGAGACAATCACCCCAGCAGAAAAAATAGCGATTTTTACCTCATTTATATTGATGTGTAACCAATGGCTTATCATCATCTTCTTGAGCGGGATGAAAGAGTATTACCGTATCTTTTTCACTATGATGTTCAGCTATGGCTTAATGGTGATTTTAAGTATCTTCTTACCGCCATTTGGTCTACTTGGGTTGATGATAATCTTTGGCTTTTGCCAAGCTATCCTAACTTTTTCTTTTTTGTACCATGTTATTCGTGACTTCCCTGCCAATGAGCTGGTCTCATTTGAATTTTTGAATCACAAAAAGACCTTCTTCTCACTCATTTTTTGTGGTTTTCTCTACAACCTGGGCGTCTGGTTGGATAAATTTGTATTCTGGTTTCGCGATGAAACCTCACATCAGGTCATCGATGTTTTCAGGGCATCCTATATCTATGACCTTCCAATCTTCATTGCTTACTTAGCCATTGTGCCTGGAATGGCGGTTTTCATGCTACGTATGGAAACAGACTTTGCTGATGCTTGCCTGAAGTACTACGATGCTGTGCGGGAAGGGGCAACATTAGATTCGATTTATCTACTCAAGGATAAGATGGTACTCGCGTGTCAACAAAGCATCTATGAGATCTTCAAGGTACAAGGTCTAACGCTAGCACTCTTGATCCTTTGGGCTGAGGATATTCTTAATTTCTTAAACATTGACCTGTCATACTTACACCTTCTCTATGTCGACTTAGTGGGTGTAAGTCTACAGGTGTTAGTCATGGCAATACTCAATGTTATGTATTACTTGGATAAACGCTATTCAGCGCTTTTTCTGACATTATTGATGGCGGTCGGAAACTTCGTGTTAGCGCACGTGAGTATCAACCTTGGCCCTGTTTTTTATGGTTATGGCTTCGCGGTAACCATGCTGGCCACAACCATCATTGGATTGATCATGCTTGATAGCCAGTTCGATGATCTCGAATACCAAACATTCATGCTGCAGCGTTCGTAGGACATCAAACTGAAGACATAATACCAATCAGGATAAGTTGTTGATCAAGTATTTGCACTGGAAAAATCGCTGTTATCAAGGCAGAGAACAGCGATTTTAACCTGCAAGACTGATCAAATATTTATGTAGGTTGGTATTACGGCTCTTCTTTCTTCTTGGCTGCCGCCATCAATTGAGTAACATTTTCAACCAAGTCTATCGGCATCGGGAACACTATGGTTGTTGTTCTATCATTGGATATTTCGGTTAATGTTTGCATATAACGCAACTGAACCGCATTGGGTGACCGATTGAGCACATCTGCCGCTTCCTGCAATTTGGCTGACGCTTCAAGCTCACCCGTGGCATGTATCACTTTTGCTCGGCGTGAACGCTCTGCTTCTGCCTGACGTGCAAGTGCGCGAACCATACTGTCATCAAGATCAACATGTTTGATTTCAACATTAGCAATTTTTATCCCCCAGTTGTCTGTGTGCTGATCCAAGATCACCTGTAGATCTTTATTAAGCTCTTCACGGGCTGACAACAGCTCATCGAGTTCATGCTGACCTAACACAGAGCGCAGCGTTGTCTGTGAAAGCTGGCTGGTGGCTTCAAGATAATTTTCCACGTTATTAATCGCCATTTTTGGGTCAACAACCCGAAAATAAACGACGGCATTCACTTTCACCGACACATTATCACGGGTGATCAAATCCTGAGTAGGCACATCCAATACAATAGTTCGCAGATCGACCCGAACCATTTGTTGGATAATTGGGATGATGATGATCAGGCCGGGCCCTTTCACCTCATAAAAACGTCCCAGTAAAAACACAACGGCACGCTCGTACTCACGAAGTACTTTGAACATGCTTACAATAAGCACAAACACCAGTACAATAATCGTTGCTATTGAGTATGTGATCATATCATTGGTCCTTTTAAAAAGGTTACATACCCAAGCACCTTGAAATCACCTGGGTATATCCGCACATTGGATTCATTTTGCCTGTTGGTTGACTTCGACTTCCAGGCAAAGGCCGTGTATCTGCACCACCGTTACCTTGTCACCTTTCACTAGTGCAGCGTCACAATTGGCTTGCCAAATTTCTCCATCCACCAATACGCGGCCACTACCAGGAAAACCGCCCACCACAATAGCCTCTTGACCCAGTAGGACTTCAACACCGGTAGTGACAGGCTTACGCCTTGTTTTGAGCAGCAAGCTCAAAATGACGAAGGTGAACAAAGCCGATACCACTGTCAGGCCAGCAATCAATGGAATGGCAATTTGGTATCCCGGCGTTTCTGTATCCATCAACATGACTGAGCCAAGCGCAAAGGCTACAATGCCACCAAGCCCAAGGATGCCAAAGCTAGGACTGAAAGCTTCCGCAACCATGAGGGCGATTCCCAGCAATAGCAAAGCCAAACCTGCATAGCTCACCGGTAGCATTTGCAATGAATACATCGCTAGCAACAAGCAAATCCCACCCAAGACTCCCGGAAGCCCAACCCCTGGATTATAGAACTCAAGCAATAAGCCATAAATCCCAATAAGCATTAGGATATAAGCAACATTGGGATTGGTAATTACCGACAACAGCTTGAATCGCCAGTCTTGTTCTCGCTCAATATAAGCCACATCCGCCAATTCGATCTTTGCTTCAAGCCCATTAATGATAACGGTACGACCATTAGATTGAGTGACTAGACTATCCAGATCCGACGCAAGAAAATCGATAACATTCAGCTCCAGCGCTTTCTCTGCGTCGATGCTTGCTGCTTCTGTTACCGCGGTTTCTGCCCACTCTTCATTCCGGCCGTGTAGTTTAGCCAAGCCGCGGATGTAGGCACGGGCATCATTAATCACTTTTTTTTCCATCGCGGTTTTAGCAGTGACTTTATCACTGTCAGCGGCATCTTCTTCTTTGGCTTGATCGGCGTCATCATCAGGTGCATCTGGTTCTTTCTCTTTTTTTGGTGCAAATGGGTTACCACCTGAATCATCATCTTTTCCTACAGGCGCAGTAAGCGAAACCGGCGTAGCCGCCCCAAGGTTAGTACCAGGGGCCATCGCTGCAACATGACTAGCAAGAAGGATATACGTCCCGGCACTCGCAGCCCGGGATCCGGCAGGGCCAACCCAAGTCGCGACCGGTAAAGGTGATGTCGTAATTGCACGGATAATATCCCGCATGGAGGTATCGAGACCTCCGGGCGTATCCACTTTTAACACAATGAAACTGGCTTGCTCTTTATGTGCCTGCACGATTTCTCGTGAGACATAATCACTGGTAGCTGGCCCTATACCACCGGAAATTTCAATCACCCATACATTTTGCGCCAATGCAGGCTGACTAAAAAACCAGATGCTCAGTGCCGCTAAAATAGCCAACACTTTCATACGCCCTCCTCGCCATGGCAGCAAAAAATACAGATTTCCATACATTTCAGCTCACCACTGGTACCCATCAAGCGAATATCCAATTTGTTAATAAGCATAGCTCATTGACTTCATTGACTATGCAACTTCTCTATCGATTCCCTAAAAATTGGCAAGGTTTGTTGACAGTGAATAAAGGTAACTCATTACCCAAAAAAGAGGTATGGATGACAGACTTGTGAAATTGTCACGATGTTTATACTTAACTCATGGCCAACTTACAGCCTTCTACTGGAGTATGACCCCCCTATGAGAGCAGTACACCACACTTTGCTATTTGCCTATCTGTCTTTTATTTATCTGCTTGCAGGTCCCTCAACAGCCTATGCCGCCAATGATGTAAATGTAAAAGTGGGTAGCTATCATTGCCCTCCCTTCGTCATTGAAAGTGAAACAGAAAAGCCATCGGGGCTCAGTATTTATCTTTGGGAGCAGATTGCAGCCGAACTCGGCGTCGAGTTTGAAATCAGCCATCATGAGCTAGGTGAATTACTGGAACAAGTCAGCACCAATACACTCAATATCGGGGTTTCATGTATTTCTATTACCCCAGAGCGAGAAGAAATCCTCGATTTTTCCCATTCTTTTTATGAAACTCACCTGGCGATTGCAGTGAAGCAACAAGGTTACCTCTCCTCACTCAAGAACATACTCACAAATAAAAAACTACTGATAGTGCTCGGTATTGCCTTTGTTGCAGCAGGTGTGGTCGGAGGAATTTATTACTTATTAGAGCACAGGGTCAATGACAAGTTATATTCAATGCGTTCGAAAAGAGCAAAAATGATTGAGGGATTTATTCTTGGTTTGCTTTTTATCACTAAAGGGCCGTTTAATTACTATGAATTTAAAACACTGACAGGTCGTGTACTAACCGTGTTATTGGCAATATTTACCACCTTCTTCATTGCTAGCATTACCGCAATTTTAGCCAGTACTTTTACCCTTGGTTTATTAAACAGTGATATAAAAGGGCCAAACGATTTAGCGAATCTCCGAGTCGGAGCCAAGGCTGAATCAACCTCATCATTATTTTTGACCAGCCACAGTATTGTCCACCAAAGCTTTGAATCAACCAATGACTTATTAAAAGCACTGGACAATGAGCAGGTAGAGGCCATTGTTGCTGATGATGCCGTCTTAAAATATTTGATTAAAATGGCTAAAGAATCGGGAAATTATGAATCACTGTCAGTTCTGCCATATCAATTTGAAAAGCAAAACTACGGTTTAGTGTTAGAGAATAACAGCCCTCATCGAGAAAAGCTCAACCGGGCGCTACTCAAGATTCGTCAAAGTCCGGGCTGGCATCAAACCCTCAATAAATACTTTGCCGATAAATGAACAATGACCATAAAAAAATGGCGCTCATGTGAGCGCCTAAGGCAAGACAACTATAAACCTATAGTTTCATTTAATAATCAAAAACAATTAGATACCCAAGCCTCGTCAAAGTGCTTGAGGTTATTTCCACTTCAGCAATCGCCCGAGTTTAGAGGGATGATAAGACCAGCAATGATCAAAAATAGTCATTAGCTCAGGGTTACCATACTTCGATAAATTAACAGCATGAAAACGATTTCGGCTTTCTTTTAGCTTATTGATTCGCTTCATCATTTTTCCTGGCTGTGACGGTGCTATAAAATCAGATAACACGATCAGGTCGGCATTCTTATACTTACCACCCAGCATTAGTTCAATTGACTGATCAAGTACTGGCCCTAAATCAGTACCGCCGTGAAATGAATACGAGAGAAAATTAAGCACTTCACTCAGTCCATCTTGCTTAGTCAGCTCATAAGTTATCTGTTGTGTCGAGAACATAATGACGTAACAGTCTCTATCTTCTGCCAAGGCGATTTGCATCAAGCCGTAAGCCAATGCTTTGGCACATTGCTCCGGAAAACCATTCATTGAACCTGATGCATCAATACAGACAATAAATGGGCCTTTCTCTTGCTCTACCTGTTTAGTTTGGCGCTTGTACGCTTTCACCCGTCGAAGCTTTCTCTGTGTACCTTGCACCTTGTAATTCAATAGGCGCTTATCGACTAAATGTTTATAAAAGACCACCTCTAATTCTGGATAAGCCAAAAACATGGCTTCATTCGGTAACAATTTAGATAAGTCATCACTTTCATGGATACCAACGATATCATCCGTAACGTTATCACTTTGCTCTTCGACCATTTTCAAATCTTCAGAGCGCACACGCTCTTTATTCGGATCATCCACTTCATTGGCCATCCGTCCTAACTTTTCAGCAATCTCTTTCAATCCGCTATTCTTCTTCAGAAAGTGCGCCATCTCTTTGAGTGTGCTGACATCACTTTTGGTCAGTTTTGCTTTGGCCATATCCCATAAACGACCTGCTTTTTTCTCATCACCGGCTTCAGTCACCGATTCCATGTTCTGCATGGTTTCGATGCGCTGGTAAAGATCTGCCAACAGTTTTTCTTTATGCTGCTCCAACTCAACCTGTTGGGCCTCTGTCAACGCAAGCGTTAGGTACTTGTGCCACTGGCTACAAAAATAGCTCTGGAACATCGGGTTGTGCTTTTGATGATCCCGCTCTGTCAACGTTTTTGCTTTGAAGTAAAAAGCCGAGTGCCCTTCTAATTGTTTAACTACATCATCAACGTGCTCGAAGAAATACTTTGCCTCCCATTGGCATGCCTGCTGATAGAGTTCTATCTCCTGATGAAAGCGCTCTTCAACACTGACATTCGTCATTCGCTTTTGCACATGACCACGCCACTTCATGATCTGCTTTTTCATCGCAGACTTAATACCAGGATTAGATTCCGCAGCAACAATTAACTGTTGCTGCATCATCAATTCCTGTACTGCATTATCGACGATGCCTGATTCAACTAGCATCATCGCAAAATTTATACCTTCAGAAACCGGCATAACGACACTCCCGCTAAGCAAAGTATTCAGTCAAGTGACTAATACGGAATACACTCTTATCAACCGTTACTTTCAGGTCATGCACTGAAGCCGTTGCTTGCAATAAGCTCTGCTCAATATGCTCGGGTAATTGAGGGGCGATAAAGTTATGAGGTAAAGCACCATGGAAGCTACTGCGTGAAACTTTAAGGTTGTGATCCGCATCCAGCACTTTCGAGGACGCTTTTTCCGCCATCGTTACCCAGTGCTTTTGTTGCTCCTGAGAGATCCCATTAACACCGGCAATACCCACCAACACCGAACGATTAGCAATATCTTTAATAACCAGTTGTTGCTGAGCATTCACCTCAAACTGCAGTCGGCAAAGGTGAGTATTCTTATTTACAAATCCATAAATATCACATTGTCCGGTTTTAATTTTTTTCTCAAAATCATCACCATCAACATAAACCCAACGGCTATCGCCTTTCTCTTGTTCGGAAACAGAGGGATTATGTTGCAGCATAACCAATTTGATCATTCGTGCGTTGTGATTAACGGTATAACGCGTTGCCCCGCTGAGATCACACTTGAACCATTCTTTACGCATCATGGTTTCGCGGCTCAAGTTAACAGCCAATTCAGTGGCCACTTCGGCATTCACGTCATCTATAATCGACTGTGCATCTGCAGCATTGATTTGTGCTGATTCCTGATTGAATGCTTTTTCAATGGCGAAATCACTAACAATATCCCTAATCACATTTCGAGATTCGGGGCTATGCCACATACAGTCTTGTAGCAACAGTAAATCAAGTGGGTTAATGGCATCGCGACCATTGTAGAAGGCACTGGCCTTCAATAACCGAACAGATTTCTTCCAGCGTCGGTCAGAGATGTATAGCTCACTTTCATGCTCATCAATCGTTTCGACACCTTCTGCACGCTGCTCGATCATTGTTTTAAGCTGATATATTTTCTCGAAAATATCTTCAGACAACGTGATGTCTTCAATGTGTAACTGCCAATCATCGTACTCTTCATCAGTGATTGCCAAGCCAGGCTCTAGCTCCTGTATGGACGGACCCTCTCCCATCAACATGGCTTTAAAGTTTTGTTTTTCCTGAATACGATTAACAAACACCCTAACCAGCATCCTGTCATACAAAGCCTCTAGGCCACTGTCGACTTCAGGCAATTCATTGGAGGCTGTAACCAACAGACGCATAGGCACAGGCAGAACGTCTTGGCCATTCTTGAAGGTTCTCTCATTCACGACCGTCAATAACGTATTAAGAATCGCCGGCCCAGCTTTCCAGATTTCATCAAGGAACACCACTTGAGCCGTTGGCATATAACCATCAACTAAACGAACGTATTTTCCATTATCCTTCAGCTCCTGAATTGAAAGCGGACCAAATACCTCTTCAGGGGTGGAAAAGCGGGTCATTAAGTAATCGAAAAACTGGCTGTTATCGAAAGCCTGAATTAACCGTTTTGCGATCAAACTTTTTGCAATACCGGGAGGCCCCAATAGAAACACACTCTCTCCAGCAAGCGCCGCAAGAAGACATAACTTAATCGTTTCTTCCCGCTCATATACGCCATTTGATAACGCTTTGATAAGTTTCTGAATCCTTTCAGAAACAAGCGCTTTGTTAGGCTGCGCTCTTCTTGCCATTGTCAGCATATTTCCGACCTCTTAAGTTGTCATATCCATGTACTTTCATACACATAATGAGGATAGACACAAACCATCAAATGTTACAATATTGTAAACCGAAATATTTCGTTACACTCTTTATATATCAAAGAGTTCAGCTTGCTACCAGAGCTCAATCTTTGTTTGCAGAAATGCGACCGAGTTAACACAACTGATACTGAGGGAATGATCTAAAAACTGACAAACCGAATAGAAATTCAGACTTTCTGTATTAGCATTGTTTTTTATATATTCCGTTAATAAAAATACTGCCTCAAATTAGCTTTTTATTGGTTTCTAACACTGAATATACGTACGATACAAGCACCATATTACCCCGATAACCTGAGTGTTCCGGATTCAACTCTAGCCATCTCAACTTCACTCTGTAAGTAAATGTGTATCTTTCTGCTGACTATTCTATTCTGAATAACAACCTAGAAAACAAACTGGTGAGATTATGAATAAAATAATGTTTAGTCTTTCGGTTGCTACATTTGGTTTAGTAGCAACTTCCGCAGCAGCCAATCCCCCGCCCCCTCCACAGGGAAGTACAGTCCAGCAAGAGATTATTATCAATGGTGTCGCATTTAATGTATCAGAAAGCTATCAGTTCTTTGATTGGGAAAGTGCTCCGGACGACTTTAAATACGAAAAACTCCCCGTAAAGAGTTTCACCAATCCCAACGGTGACACACATTATTATCAAGTCGTACACCTTCCAGACGGCAACCTTAACTGGTATCAAGCTGCCTATATGGCCGAGGCTGCGGGTGGGTATCTAGCCTCTATTACTTCTCCCGAAGAAAATGCTTTTGTATTTGACCAAGTTAATGATGATAAATACTTTTGGCGTTTTCCTGCATATGTTGAAGGGGAGAGTCAGCATAACCACTATGAAATTACCATTGGTCCTTTCTTAGGTGGATATCAACCTGATGGTTCCGAAGAACCTGTGGGTGGCTGGCAGTGGTTAAGCGGTGAAGAGTTTGAATACACCAACTGGGCACAAAATCTCGATGATGGCGTTATTGATAAAGATCCAAGAGATAACACGCAACCCAATGACTCTGGTGATGGCAATCAGCGGGTTATGGGCTTTGGGGAAATGAATGTGCCTGTCCCGACGTGGGGGGACTATATGGATGATGTCGGCACATATGGTCGTGAGCGGCTACCCGGTCGTTCGTACGCATTTATCATCGAATATGAATCGATGCCTGAGTGATTTCTGATTACGAATTTAAACATTTGCTTGAGCTACAAACCAAAATTTACAAAGGATAAAACATGAGATTGTTAACCACTTTAGCTGCAACACTTGCATCTTTATTGCCTATCACATCTTTGGCAAATAACTCTCCTAATGTTTTACTCGTAATAGCTGATGACATGGGCATTGATGCCTCAAGCTGTTATTCCTTAGGGTCTCAGCAAGCAAACATGCCCAATATTGAAGCGATGTGTGAGCAAGGTATCGTATTTGAAAATAGCTACTCTGCACCCGTTTGCTCGCCTACCCGAGCCACCATTATGACAGGACAGTATGGATTTAGAACGGGTGTTGGTGCTGCGATTCCTAAAGAAGGAACGAATGGTTTATCTGCTGATACAACGAGTCTTTTTGATGTTTTGGAAAAAAGCGACTACAGCAACAATTTACTCGGCAAGTGGCATTTGGCGAGCAGTGGTGAAAGTCTCGATCACCCTGCCCGTTTAGGCGTTCCAGACTATTTTGGTCTGTTTAAAGGTGGCGTTCGAGACTACTACAAGTGGGGTGCGGTGGATAAAGGTGGAGAAAGCGTTAATGTTACTAACTACTCTACTACAGAGATTACTGATCAAGCTATCAGTTGGATTGAGAAGCAAAAACAACCTTGGTTTTTGTGGCTAGCCTACAACGCTCCTCATACGCCATTCCATCTTCCTCCTGATGAACTGCATACTGCTGGGAAACTACCCACAGCTCCCAAAACAATCAAAGACAATCCTTTGCCATACTATAATGCGATGCTTGAAGCGCTAGACTCAGAGATTGGTCGACTATTTGACTCCATGAATGAAAGCACTAGAAACAACACCATAGTTATGTTTGTGGGTGACAATGGATCGCCGAATCAAGTAACCAAAGACCTTTATGGCAACCACGCTTCCAAAGGCACCATTTATGACAGTGGCACGCATGTACCTTTAATCGTTACTGGCCCAGGCATCAAACCAGGAAGAAGTGATGCGTTCGTCATGACTGTCGATTTCTTTAGCACTATCACCAATATCACCGGAGTGGCAGAGAATACACCGGACTCTTTTGATTTTTCACCAGTATTGTATGGAGGAGAAACAGAGCGTGACTATATCTATGTAGAGCACTTTCAAGAGGATAAATCTGATTCCAAGCCGAGTGATGTCTTCGGCTGGGCAGTACGTGAAGGAAATTACAAGTTAGTGCAAATTGAAGGTGA
Organism: Photobacterium sp. DNB23_23_1; assembly: GCF_052873815.1. Lineage (NCBI taxonomy): Bacteria > Pseudomonadati > Pseudomonadota > Gammaproteobacteria > Vibrionales > Vibrionaceae > Photobacterium > Photobacterium sp. DNB23_23_1. The sequence goes on from NZ_JBNNXT010000013.1 coordinate 72,338, forward strand.
CGACGCGATGCTATTTGACTTAACTGCCGATCCTCTAGAAAACAATGACTTATTAGCAGATGGTGTATCGGATAATGAATCAGTGGTTCTGAATAAACTGCGCGAACGTTACAACAGCTTACACGCTCAGTAGTTAGTACATTTCGTCACCTATGTAGCATTAGCTACGCTGGCATAAAAAGACTAAACTTATTCGGAAAATACGGAAACGCCCAAAGTTATTAGCTTTGGGCATTTCTTCTAACAAACTTGGTTACGACAAACCGAGCTTTAAAGTGTCATATGCAGAATTGGAAAAGGTTTTCCCATATCATCAAGTGGCGAGCGCGAAACGACTTTGAACCCCATATGCTCGTAGAAGCTTACTGCCTGTGGGTTTTGTTCGTTTACATCGACTTTGGTTGCGCTTAACTGCTCTATTGCGTATTGCAGTAGTAACTTACCAACTCCTTGCCCTCTTGCCTCGTTTAAGATGAAAAGCATCTCAATCTTTGAATCGTGGATACCCACGAAACCTTGAATTACACCACTTTCATTTTTCACACATCTTAACGTGACAGCAGGAAAAGCCAGCTCAATAATAATTGGCTTAAAAAACTCAATATCTTCTTCTGTTATAAAGTCATGAGTTGCTCGGACTGAATTTTCCCAAACATTAAGCATTTCTGCGTAATTTTCAGGAAGCACATTTTCTACAATCATTGGGTTTTCTCTAAAGTTGACTGAAATTCATGTGCAGCCGCGAAGGCGTACTTTACCGAAAAAGTATATGTCCGTCCATTTAGCATCGACATTACTTTTGTGGCAAAACCTCTAATCGAGTGGCCAGTTTTTATCATTCACAACAAGGACAACTATTTATCTTCAGTAGTGTTAAGAAGTGCCTTAAAGTCTGACTTTAAGCCGTTATTAGGAACATTATCTGTAATGTTGTTGGTAAAACTAAACTTATCAGCAAGAGCTTTAAGTTTTTCATCATTTTCTGTGTCGAAGATAAAACTTAGACTCCTGTGAGTGGGCTCAAAACGAAAGCGTATCTTGTAGTAAACCCCTCCAGTTGGGAAGTCAGCATAAGCAACTTCAAACTCTGAACAATTTGTTTGCTTTGGTAATAGAGTGCCTAATGGGATACCTTTGAACGTCGAGGATTTAGCTCCATCATCAAAGAGATTAGGACTAAGCGCAAACCAAATATCTGGTGTATCAACATACACTTCGATATTACCGTGGTTAACTACGCAATACTTAAATGTCACGACTGGTGAGAAAGGTTTAACCCTTTCTCACCACTAACTTCCTCAAATGCAGTAAGCTTCTCATGAATACCTAAATCATCGTTATTCCATATGGGTTGAAATTCATCCATTAAATATTGCAACTGCTCCGCATCATTAACAGAGCCCGTTGTTAGGAAGCGGAAATCTCCACCTTCAACTCTCACTGTAACGTTAGGAGTCAACTGACTATAAAGCTGTAGTGCCTTATATCTGGAGTCAGTTTGCTGGATTGTTTTTTCTATACTGGAAACTGAAAAGTATGTGACCATTGATGGTATTCCAGCAGTTATCAAGGCTGCAATTATTATATTCCTATCAAGACCAAACATCCCAACCCTCTTATTACATATCCATCACTTTTAAGTCAGTTCTCTATATCAACTTAACAGTTATCGACAGTGCCAAAGTTGAACAACATTAAACGCTTTCACCCAGTCTACCATCAGGTAGTTGGGACAGTCTATCTGCTCTTTTTCTTGCTGCTTTATATTTATAATGTCTATAATTAGGTGGCTTAATGCCCTCTTTCCCTAACACCACGTTAAGAAGCAAAAATTATTAACTATAATTTGTAGTGGCTCAAACTTGATCTGACAGCTACCCGTTTTTAGGGTGCTTTGTCAGCTTAGATTTGAGCGACTACAGCTAATAAATAAAAAATTATTGATTGTTCGCTGTAACAAAAAGGTGACTCACTGACTCTAGTAGTATTGAAGGATTACTTCGGTTAACCCACTCCTAGGAGGGAATATGTTAAAGCGTACTTTCTTTTTTACTCTTATATCTTTTGTGTTGGTGTCTTTCGCGGCGGCGCATCATGGCTGGCGTTGGACGACGGGTAATAACATTGAACTAACCGGCATTATCGTCGAGCTTAAGCTGGGCAACCCGCATGGGGAGTTAACGGTAAAGTCTGAAGACGATATCTGGACGGTAGAAGTTGGCCAACCTTACCGCAATGATCGTGCTGGTTTAATGCCGGGCGATTTGGCCAAAGATGTTGAGGTAAAAATTGAGGGGGAACCTTCAGCCGATATAGAACAAAAATTAATGAAGGCGGAGCGTATTTGGATTGACGGTGTGCTCTACGATCTTTATCCAAACCGCGATTAGAGCAGCGCGATGTTGGAAGCCTGGCTCGAAGCCTTAGCGCTAACGCCTGTCGCCCAGTGGGTTCGGTTTTCTCGTTGGAGTTATGCGGTAATCAATACCCTGCATGTTCTTGGTATCGCGCTGTTAGTAGGCGCGATCATCCCGTTAGATTTAAAACGCATCGGCCTGTGGCGCAGTATAACACTCGAACAGCTTGCTCATGTGCTCGTTCCTGTCGCTGTTAGCGGTTTCGTTATTGCGGTTATCTCAGGTGTGTTGCTTTTTATGGCTGGTCCAAGCGATTACTTCGCGCTAAGTATTTTTCTATTCAAGTTGCTGTGCATCGCTTTCGCGGTGGCAAATGCGGTCAACTTTCATTGGCGTATGAGTTATGCTGTCCCGTTCAACCAGCAGCGCCTCGTCGGTTTTGTGTCGTTAATACTGTGGCTTTGCGCATTAGTAGCAGGTCGATTTATCGCTTATGTCTAATGGTTGCGAACAAGTAGCGGGGTCAGGTCTTGCCTTTTGCCCCCATTAGCTGAAGTTTCCTAAGTCCCAAACTTTACCAATCGATTTTGCATCAGCTACAACTAATTTTGGGGCTGAACTGATTTAGCTGCTGTTATTACATAGCAGCTCTTGACCACCTACGACATGTCGATGTGACTTTCATATTGAACCTGTTTACAACACAGATATCCTCACTGCTGCTACAACAGAACTATTAAGTAGACACTAAGGTATCGCTTCTAATACCTTACTGTTCACTTGATTGAAAACAGAAATCAAAAATCATATGGCCAACCCGTCTCATCCGATGGCATGTTTGCCCTAGGTCATTACCAAGCAAGCTGTTCTAAAATAGCATCTATTTACTATTAGATAGGGAACTCACATCAACCGTACCGTATACCTGGCATACATGTCGTAACACAACATCTCACTATCAATGTTCAGAAATGTACCAAAGAAATCTGCATCTACCGGAAACCCGAATTCAGATAAAATCTGCCTTTTAAAATAAACACTTAATATTCAGTTCGCTAACTACTTCTTATCAGTCTCATTCACCCGGAAAGGATTTCATGTGGGACTGGAAAGCACAACATTACTATTCTATTCGCCTGTACTTTTCACATTAGTGTCATAAACCCGTAATAAGATTATCGCAAACCTTTTCTGGTGTCCTTTGGAGAATAGAAATGCTTACCAGAACAACTCTTTGCGCCCTTATTGTTAGCATGGCTTTTTCGGTTCAAGCGAAAGAAACGGTCACTGTTACAGGCTCAACGTCTGCAAGTCATATTGTTGAGGTACTGGCCGAGACTTACTCAAGTGAAAATAAAGAAACACAGATTGAAGTACAGGGTATTGGATCTTCTGCTGGAATCAATGCCGTAAAGCAGAACGTTGCTGATTTAGGTATGAGTTCCCGTTACCTGAAGCCCGAGGAGATCAAGCCTGATATCTCAACCGTGACCATCGCCCATGACGGTATTGCACTGGTTGTACATAAAGAAAACCCAGTAGCAAACCTCAATAAAGCTCAAGTCGAAAAGATCTATCACGGTGAAATCACCAACTGGAATGAAGTTGGCGGTCCAGATCTAAAAATTGCTGTTGTTAGCCGTGAAAACGCGTCGGGATCGCGTTTTTCTTTTGAAGACTTTATGGGGCTAACTCAGCAAATCAAAGGCCATACGGTATCGGATATAAACCCACAGGTACTAATCGTTAATACCAATGGTACTGTTAAGAGTTTGGTTTCTCGTAACAAACACGCACTAGGCTATGTCTCTCTAGGCTCTGTCGACGACTCTATCAAAGCACTCGACTTTGACGGTGTGTCCCCATCTCTAGAAAATCTTGAGTCCGGCAAATACAAAATCTCTCGCCCTTTCTTGATGCTATATAAAGAAAAGCAGCTAAACGAAGATGCACAGCAATTTGTTGATTTTGTGATGTCTACATCGGGCCAAAGCCTTATTGAACAACGTGGATACGTATCTGTTATCAACTAAATTACGTATTCCTAATCAATAAGTTAACAACAGGCACAGTGCATTAAAACTGTGCCTTTATACCAAAAATCATGTTTACTTGGGTATATCATTAAACAATAGGGTATTTGTAAGTTGACCCCCACTCCGTCCAAGACCCATCATATACGGTAAGCCTCTCCCGCCCCGATAGCTCTGCTGCCAGCGCCAAAATACAAGCCGTAACACCAGAGCCGCAACTGAAAATTAGCCGTTGATCAACGTTACTCACCGCATCAAACCGCTTCTTCAATTGATCTGATGGTAAGAAATATCCGTCCTTGAGTAACTGGCCGAATGGTAGACTCTTCGCACTTGGCATATGACCACTTCTGACCCCTTCCCTCGGCTCTTTCTGGGTTCCATAAAATCTCGCTGCCGCCCTAGCATCCAAGACTTGAACGTCCGGAGTATTGAGTTTCTCATACAAGCTGTCACCATCGATGACCCATTGTGGTTGGTATTGTGCGTCAAAGTCACCAGCTACCGGCGAAACAGGCTCGCCAGTCTCAAGACGGTTTCCGGCAATTTCCCATGCAGGCAGCCCACCGTCGAGTACAGCAACATTGTCATGCCCCATTGCACGGAACATCCACCACACTCTCGGTGCAGAAAAAACACCTTGGCTGTCATAAACCACAACTTGACTGCGATTGGATATGCCCAGTTTTTCAACTTCGTCAGCAAAATGCGACGGCTCAGGTAACATATGAGGAAATAACGCTGCGGGATGAGCAATTTTTTTATCAAAATCAAAAAAACGGGCATTAGGTATGCGTCTATCTCGCCATTCCTGTAGAGCATTTCTATCTGAACCAGGTAAAAACCAGCTAGCATCAAGTACGACTATTTCAGGATCCGACAAATGTTCAACCAGCCAAGAAACCGATACTAATGGCGATGTAATTTTGGGCACTGACATTCCTTTTCCTTATAAATCGGACATTCACAAAGATTTACGCTTATTCACTAAAAAAACTAGCGATAAATCACTTCCTTTCGATATGATGAAGACATTAATGGATGAACCAGTTTGTATACACAATTCAATTTAGTCGCTGTTTAATAAAAACTAAAAGTACGATTAACGCATTCACTATTGAATCTCATCCTGTTTGTTGTACCAAAGGATTAGCAATGAAACAATTTTCACCCGTACTTTTCGCTTGTCTTTCTGCTCTCGCTCCCAATGCCCTCGCATACAACTCGGGAAGTTTTTCGTTTTCGATGGACAATGACGGAATCGTCGGCACAGATCAGAATTACACCAATGGTATTTTCCTTGAATACAACTCACCCTATTCAGCAGATCTGACACAGACGGCGCCAACACCGATCCGTCAGATCAGTCAATATTTGCCATTGGCAGAAGACACGAAACAAGGTTGGAGCTTAACGCTCGGGCAGCAGATGTGGACACCAGAAGATATTGAGGCCCTTGAACCACCTGAAAATGAGCGCCCTTATGCAGGCTTACTCTTCTTAGAAACCAGTGCATACCAGTATTCGCCTACCTTCGTGGATAAATACAGCTTTATGGTCGGAATGATTGGCCCCAACTCGTTTGCCGAACAGGGTCAAAAGTTCATTCATGCGATCGTTGGATCCGATGAGCCTATGGGATGGGATTACCAGATAGAGAATACTCTTGTCTTCAACCTAGGCTATCAAGGCCACCGCTTGCTTACCCGTCAACAGGCTTATTTGATGGACGATTATGATCTCAGTGGTACGGGGCGAATCAATGTAGGTAACTATCAAAGTGAGCTTGCTATTGGTGGTGTTGCTCGTTGGGGTAACAATCTGGCAGATAATTTCGGTACAACTGGCTTCTCTCCGGGCAACTTTGTTGATGTCGGTGTGTTATCTTCAAGCCGATCTGGGTATTTCCTATTTGCCGGCATCGAAGGGCGTTACCGCTTAAACGATATAACCATTGACGGTGATCGCCCAAGTGAAGTTCCTGATACCAATGTTGAACACTGGCAAGCCACTGCGGTATTTGGTGGCGTGTTCTACCAACCCAAATGGGGTGTCAGTCTGAGCTTCGCAACCAATACAGCAGAATTTAAAGAAGCTAAACACCGTTCCAATTCAAATGGCTCTTTAGAGGTTTTCTGGCGACTATAAATAATCAATCGACATACGCTCGCAACCAAACGTCACACTGTAATGTTTGTATAGAAAAAGCACTGTTTTCACAGTGCTTTTTAATTATCTTAAGCGACGGATTGAACCAACGCCGAAATACCCTGCTCGGCAAACGACTGCTTTTCCGCCATCGCTGTAATATCCTCAGGAGTATAAACCGTACCATCGTAAACGACCACCATGCTGGTATCGCCTGATTTCAGGAACGTCGTTTCACCAAATTCAGTGTAGCGAGTGGCACCTATACTGATCACGGCCTGTGATGGGTAACCTGCATTTTCCAGAAAATCGGCAATATTTTCTGTTGGGCCTATATCTTGTTGATTGTTCATACGATCAACAATCCAGTTCAACAGCTTTTCATGAAAGTAGCTGTAGCCCACTACTGGGCTGTCTTCACCGTAGCGCGATACCGTCTCACCACGTTTATGGAAGCTGGCGATACGGAAGTTATCCAACTTGCCTCCTTCCCGAAGATGATCAATGTCAATAACCTGTGATGAAATCCCTTTGGTATTTACACCCCAGTTTTTCTTTTCACTGATTTTCTTCGCATTAGGTTTACGAATAGAACAATCATTATATGCAGCGAAACCATGTGGTTTAATGGCAACGACCTTATTGTCCTGATATTCAATATCACAAACCAATGCCACTTCAGGTTCGATTTGCAAGTTATCAGCATCGTTTGGAGGAATAATGGTATCGGATGATAATGGGTAAGTAGAAAGGAACCCAGCCTTTTCTGATGGCACATAGAAAGGGAAAATCGCTTTAGGCTGTACCGCTTCTTTAACCTCGACCGCTAAAAAATCTTTGTCTTCACCTGCTTGCTCTAAGTGCCCGGCAAAATTGCCTGCAACACCAAAACCAATGACGTGCTTGTAAGTCATACTCTGCAACTCTTTGTTATTACTAAATATCAGATTGTATTATAACGTGCTAGTGCAACAATCTCGATCAGAAGATCTCAACGGTTTGCATTAAATCAACATTCATCCCTTACCTCTAAAACCCCAAAAATGCATTGACCCAGTGAATAACTGGTAACCCTGTCACATAAAGCACTTTTTTGACTGGAAATGTTAATCACAGTCTTTACCATACCCTCCATAAAAACAGCGTACATTTACTAGCAAGAGCATTGTTGGCCGATGTGTTTAACAACTTCCATCTATTGATGGCCAACTTTTTTATTTAGCTCAAGAACAAACAAAGGATGTTATGAAATTAAAATATACCCCCGTTGCTGTCGCACTAGCTTGCTTGTCCGTTGCTCCTAGTTTCGCTAATGAACCCAATATTCAAGCACGTGTACTGAACGGTGAAGAAGCCAGTAAACTATCATCTGATTTACTTTTACCGTGGCAGGCAGCATTCCTTACAGAGCCACAACTCAATGACGGTACTTATATCACTTCCGGCTGTGGAGCTGTTGTTATCAGCGATTTTTGGGCTGTTACTGCTGCTCATTGTATAGAGTCGTTTATGAGTAACACTCTAATAGCAGGTACAAATATTATTAAAAACAAAGTGGGGACTGCCGACAGTATCGATGGAAAATATAAATTTGAGATCACCGACAAGATTGTACACAGTGGTTACGATTCCAGCCTGGCATTGGATCATGATATCGCACTGCTCAAGGTCAATCGTTCAATGCTTGAAGTCGCTCAACCAATTAAAATAGCCACCCAGCAAGAACAAGAAGCCGCCAATAACCAATTTGCCAATACTTGGAACCCAATCGGTTACTCTAAGGCTAACCTCATCGCCTCTGGATGGGGTTACACCGAACCTAAATTTGACCAACCTGATGAATTAATGGTTGTGAAATTAGGCGGTATTCCAATGACTGATTGTGATGCTGACTATCCACTCAGTGAAGAATCTCACTTTGTTTGTGCTGACAGTAACACCCCCGAAATAAAGAAAGATGTATGTCGAGGTGATTCAGGTGGCCCGCTAGTTTGGCAGATTTCAGATAAATCAGGAGATAGTGATTTTGGTCTTCGTGTTATTGGTGTAACCAGTAACGGTCCATACTGCCACCTAAAAGAAAATGGAGATGCAGCAGCGCAGAAGAACGGTCTTTATACCGAACTTGCACACTATTATGCATGGATTGAGGCTAAAACGAACTTAGACCTCGCATCGCAAGTCACACCGACTTTTAGTGTGGATCCATTTGTTAAAGTCAGTGACCCAGAAAACAAAACGGGAACAAGCCCAAGTGGTTCAGGTGGCGGTGGTAGTCTTCCACTCTCTGGTTTGATCGGCCTGGCTGCCCTCGCCCTTGCTCGCCGGAAAGCTTATACCAACCTACATAAATATTTGATCAGTCTTGCTGGTTAAAATCGCTGTTTTCTGCGTTAGATATTTTGTAATTAGAGCCACTAGTTACTGCAATATCAGCCTTGATAACAACGATTTTTCCAGTGCAAATGCTTGATCAACGACTTATCCAGATTGGTATTACTCATTGTTTTCTAAAAATTTGGCATAAATTGTCTTACAACCATAAAAAAGCTCCCATCAAAGGGAGCTTTTTGGTTCAAGCTTTACTCAATATTCAGCGAGAGAGTTATTCATCATCCAATGGAATCAACTTGGTTGAACCACCGTGGAATTTCTCACGACGACGCTGAACCAGCGCGAAGAAGCCAGGGATCAGGAAGGTACCTGCCAACAACACGCACAGTAGACCACCAGTCAGTGAAATACCTAGTGAGTTCTGACTGATATGGCCTGCACCGTTTGCGAAGATCAAAGGCAGAATACCCAAGATAAACGACCAAGAAGTCATGTTTACCGCACGGAAACGTAGCTTACCACCACGAACCGCTGCTTGTTCGATATCCAACTCTTTCTCTTCACGCTCAACCTTGGCAAATTCTACAATCAAGATGGCGTTTTTCGCCGCAAGTGCAATCAAGAGAACCAAACCTATCTGAGCATACAAGTTCAACGGTGTCCCCGTCAAAGCAAGTGCCAAGAATGAACCCAATGTCGCCACAGGAACAACAAGGATAATGGCCAACGGAATACTCCAACTCTCGTACTGCGCCACCATGAACAGGTAGATAAATACAAGTGCGAGTGCAAAGGCGTAAATAGCTTGGTTACCGGCTTTTACTTCTTGGTAAGCCATACCCGTCCACTCATACTGATAACCTTGAGGTAGGATATCAGCAGCAACACGTTCCATGGCTGCGATTGCATCACCACTTGAGTAACCTGGTGCTGGACTCCCTTGGATAACAGCTGAGCGGTACATGTTGTAACGCCACGCTACATCAGGTTCAAATACCTGCTCTACCGACGTAATAGTACTTAGTGGGATCATATCACCAGAAGATGAACGCACGTGGAATCGCTCTAACGCCTCTAGGCCATCACGGTAATCACTGTCTGCCTGCACGGTTACACGGAAATTCTTACCGTACATCGTGAAGTCATTCACATACATTGAACCAAGGTTACCTTGCAGCGTTTGGAAAATTTCCGTCAGCGGAATACCCAGTTGCTTCGCTTTCACTCGGTCAACATCAATGTAGTAGTGAGGTACATTGGCGCGGAATGTACTAAAGGTAAACTGAATTTCAGGTTGCTGATTAGCCGCCTGAATCATTTCACCCATGACATTGGCTAGGTCAGTTCGGCTTCGACCCAACGTATCTTCAAGTACAAACTCAAAGCCATCCGCCGCACCCATGCCAGGTACCGCTGGTGCCCCCATAGCGAAAACAATTGCTTCTGGCAATTCCATTGCAGCCCGACCATTTACACGGTTCGAAATTGCAAAGGATGAGTGCTCGCCGTCCATTGCATTTCGTTCATCCCAATCTTTTAATTTGATGAACAAAGATGCACCGTTTGACGCTGCGGCCCCCGTTAGGAATGCATAACCGTTCGCAACGGTAATACCCTCAATACCCGGCTCATCCGCAAGGATTTCCTGTAGCTTTTCAGTTGTTTCTTCAGTACGAGACAGAGAAGCGGAGTCTGGAAGCTGAACGTTAACCAGCAAGATACCTTTATCTTCCGTCGGTACAAATGCAGTTGACGTTGTTTTCGATAGGAAAGTAACGGCACCTACAGCAAGAACAAAGAAAGCAACAAGCAACGCGGCTTTGCGCACCATGAAACCTGCGATGGAGCCGTACTTCAACGTCACCTTATCAAGGCCACGGTTAAAGATTTCGAACCAACGTGCTGTGTTGCCACCACCTTGCTTTAGGACTAGCGAACACAGTGCCGGTGAAAGCGTCAATGCATTGATCGAGGAGATCACAACCGAGATACAGATTGTCAGGGCAAACTGACGATACATAATACCGGTGATACCAGGCAACATTGCAACTGGGATGAATACTGCCAGCAGTACCATCGTTGAAGTCACAATCGGACCCGTAACCTCTTTCATCGCGATTAAGGTTGCTTTTGCCGGTGTCAGGCTTGGATCACGTTTCATATTGGTATCAACTTGCTCGATAACCAGAATCGCATCATCCACCACGATACCGATAGCCAAGATCAGACCGAACAAGGTTACTGTATTGATGGTAAAACCAGCCGCCAACATGATGGCGAAAGTACCGATTAAAGATACTGGAATCGCCACAACCGGGATCAACGTTGAACGCACACTACCTAGGAACATATAAGTTACAGCGATTACCAGCAAGATTGCCTGAATCAAGGTAATAACTACCCCTTTGATAGACTCAGAAACAAACAAGGTTGTATCATAACTGGTTTCATATTCCATCCCTTCAGGGAAATCCGCACTCATACCCTCAAGCAGATCCATTACTGCCTGACCACTTTCAAGTGCGTTAGCATCTGACTGGAGGTTCAATGCAACAATCGAAGCCGGTTGATTACGGAACATGCCGTTACCACTGTAGAACTTCTTACCCAGTTCAACACGAGCAACATCCTTCAGGTAAACCATCGAACCGTCATTGTTCGCACGAAGAACTACATTCTGGAACTCTTCAACAGTTTGTAGGCGACCTTTTGTTACTAGGTTGAACTGAACTTCTTGCGGGTTGTTATATGGTGCGGCACCGACTTGGCCAGCTGCAACCTGCACATTCTGCTCAGACAAAGCGGCATTGATATCAGAAGTGGTCAGGTTCAGGTTGGCCATTTTCTCAGGGTTTAGCCAAACACGCATTGCGTATTCACCACCACCAATAACGTTAACCTCACTGATACCTTTAACACGCGCCAGCTGATCTTTCACATTAAGGTTAATGTAATTAATCAGGAACTGATCGTCATAGTTACCGTCTGGTGAATAGAAGTTAAGAACCATCAACAAGTCAGGAGAGCGCTTCTTAACCGTAACCCCCACCATACGCACTTCGGCAGGTAATTTAGACTCAATCTGAGAAACACGGTTCTGAACATTTACCTGAGCCATGTCAGGATCAGTACCAATATCAAACGTCACGTTCAGGCTATACGAACCATCGTTCGCACTTTTTGAAGACATGTAAATCATGTTTTCAACGCCGTTGACTGACGCCTCTATCGGGTCGGCAATTGCCTCTTCGACTGTTTCCGCACTTGCACCAGAATAGTATGCTGTAACGCCAACTGATGGCGGACTGATTTTAGGATATTCCGCCACGGGCAAGTTCAGGACGGCAATCGCCCCCGCCAGCGTTAGAATAATTGAAATAACCAGCGCGAACTTAGGGCGCTGGATAAAAAAGCGACTTAGCATGATTACTCTTGCGCCCCTGTTTCTTCAAGTCGTACTGTTACACCGTTACGCACACGCTGAAGGCCTTTCGTCATAACAACATCTTCGCTGTCAATACCTTCGGCAATGATGATGCCATGCTCGGTCTGAGGCCCTAGAACCACATTGCGGCGTTCGGCAACATTGTTATCCGCAAGTACCATGACAAAGTCACCTTCCAAGTCACTTTGAACAGCACGACGTGGAATCACGATACGTTTTACAGGCTCTCTTTCACGCAGGAAGACTTGAACATGTTGACCAGGAAGCAGGGATTGCGCTGGGTTTGCAAAGCTTGCACGCATTGCAATCGTACCAGTGTTCAAATCAATGCGGTTGCCAATGAAATCAACCGTACCTAACTCACCGTACTCTTTACCATTTGTAAGAGTAAGAACAACTTCTACATCACCCTGCCCTTCACCTGCACCGTCAAGGCTATCAATACCAAGATTCAAACGCTCTCGCTCGCTCACATTAAAAGAAGCTTGAATCGGGTCTAGACTAACCAATGTCGTTAGTACACCGGAACTTGGCGAAACAAGATCACCAATACTGGCCTTACTATCACTAATGCGGCCAGTAAATGGTGCGGTAATTTTAGTGAATGACAAATCAACTTGCGCTGATTTCAACTGAGCACCAGCCGCTTTAAGCTGCGCTTCTGCACTCAGTTTTTCTGCTGTTAGGCGATCGTATTCAGATTGGCTAATACTGCCTTTTGGCAACAAATTTTGGCCACGCTTCCAGTCCAAATCGGCACGCTTTAATGTAGCTTCAGCTTGTGCGATAGCAGCCGCTGCACTTGCCACACGAGCTTCATAGGCTGCTGGTTCAATTTCAAAAAGCACCTGTCCTTTTTCAACAACCTCACCTTCATTGAACGAACGTGCTTTAAGGTAACCTGAAACCTGAGCTGTGATAGCCACATCTTCAATTGCTTCAGTCCTTCCGACAAACTGTTTCCCCTGTTGATAATCAATCACAGTTACTGGCTGTACCGCGACTAAAGGAGCCATTCCCCCAGCAGGACCAGACAACTTATCGCCACAACCAACAAGCAGGCTTGAGCTTATCAGTGTCGCAATCATAAGTTTTTTATTCATATTGCCGACCATCTTAAATTTATGTAAAAAGTACGCTTAAAGTTTGTTATATTCAATCACTAGGTCAATCAACAAACGAACAATCATTTTGCTTAAATTTTAGTGACTTGAAGGTTATTTAAGGTTTCAAAAAAAATCTATCATTATAGTTCACATAAACTAGCATTATGCCTTTAATCCAAGCTGAACAGTCATGAGTAATGAAACATTTTCACCAAACAAGTATTTCAATTTATTTCAAACCTTGTAATTTTGTGCTTTCATAGTAACTAGAAAAAGTTATGACGACAAGTCAGACACTTAGAGACAGCACATTTACCCATGAAGAATATCTAATATGGACTATTTCCCAATTTTTCTTTCTGTAAAACAGAGAAAAGTAACAGTAATAGGCGGTGGTGAAGTCGCCTGCAGAAAAGTAGACTTGCTTCGTAAAGCTGATGCATCCATTCACGTTGTTTCCCCAAAGCTTCACAACTACTTAGCGACACTAGCAAACAGTGGACATATTCATTGGGTAAATAAATGTTACGAAAAATGTGATCTCGAAGGCAGTTATCAAGTTTGGGCCACGACTAACTGCCCATCACTGAATCATCGAGTACACCAAGATGCAACAGCTCTCGGTATCTGGATTAATGTGGTCGATGATAAAGACTACTGTGATTTCATCACCCCATCCATAGTCGATAGAAGCCCAATCCAAGTAGCCATCTCAAGCGGTGGTGCATCCCCTGTTCTCGTTAGGTATCTGCGGGAAAAACTGGAAACCCAACTACCTCATAATTTATCACTATTAGCCAGCTATGCAGGTGAGCAAAGAGAACGGATAAAGCAGCATTTTTCAACGGTTGATGAAAGACGTAAATTTTGGGAGTTATACTTCCGTCACTCCGCTGTAGAGCAAGCCCAAACAAAAGAAGAACTGGAGCAAGTCTTTGTCGATCTGCTCAATCACGATGCTGAAGCATCAGGCGCATTGTATTTGATAGAAACAGGATCCGACACCGAACTGCTCACTTTAAAAGCGTTACGTTTAATGCAACAGGCAGAGTTTGTTCTCTACCCAAGTGAAGCCGGTGCTGATGATGAATTTGTTGATTTATGTCGAAGGGACGCCGATAGAGCCCCCTACGAAGGCGGGAACCTAATATCACAAGTACAACAGATGCTTGATGAAGGGTTGCGAGTCTGCATCCTTGCTCCGAAAGATAAAGCACCTGAGGTGTTGAAACCCCTTGAGCAACCTTTCTCTGGACTCTATATTCCTTGCCTCTAACCACACATAAAAAAGCCGCAAATTGCGGCTTTTTCTTCAAATCTATCACTGTTTTATACCAATCTGGATAAGTCGTTGATCAAGTATTTGCACTGGAAAAATCGTTGTTATCAAGGCAGATATTGCAGTAACTAGTGGCTCTAATTACAAAATATCTTACGCAGAGAGCAGCGATTTTAACCAGCAAGACTGATCAAGTATTTATGTAGGTTGGTATTACTCTACTGGCGCAAGGGTTCTCACAGTTTTTGCCAACTTCTGTTGTAACCACAGACCTGAAGCTTTCATTGAATAACCAAAAAAAACACCTAGAACCAATGATGGAACGACAATCTGCCAGTCTCCACCAGCTGCAAATGTCGCACAAGAACCAATAAACGTGCCCGGAATAAAGCTAAACCATGCTTGTTTAGCTTGAAAACACATAAAGAAAGCAACAACGGCCGTAATAACGTAACCGATGATCTCAATGCCGACTTCAGAAGAAAGATGAATAATAACCATTGCCCAAAACACGCCACTCATTGTTGTGGCCAAGCTGAGGAGCAAGCCCTTCACGCCATCTTTAGGAGAAGCAAAGTATGCGGTACAACCGAGGAAGCCAGCCCAGCTTAACAATCCGAGAGATACAGCTACCCATCCCCAAATACCCGATAGAATTCCGGTTGTAATTGCAATTGCGACCAAAGTTGACATATTTCACTTTCCTAATTGGACAATCAATGAAACAGTTTAAGTGACAACATCTCACAAAAAAGCGCTTTTGATCACATTTTAAGTGCAACAAAAGCTCATTGCAGTAAGCATATGTTCAACGCAACTTAACTTCCCTTTTAAATCAGCGAGTTATTTCAACTTCATTATGTTTCACAATATTAATGAAATCCATTACACAACTCAGTGTTTACCATGATAAACAATAGTTGGCCCTATGAGCATTATTAATGTCTTGTTCAATTGCCAACAATTGGTCAAATCTCTCTATAATTAAGCGTGTTCATTATGGTATTCCGTCAATATAAGGCATAATTATCTGTTTGTTATTATTAGATAAATTCCGTAAGGAGAATTCATGGGCCCTCTGATGCTTGATGTGGCTGGCTATGAGCTAGACGCAGAAGATCGCGAGATCATCCAACACCCGACCGTCGGCGGAATAATTTTTTTCGCACGAAATTATCATGACCGTGAGCAATTACGTGCGCTAACAAAAGATATTCGCAATACAGCAAAGCGCCCTCTTCTTATTGCTGTTGATCAAGAAGGTGGCCGTGTACAACGTTTCCGTGAAGAATTTACACTGCTCCCGCCAGCAAAAGCCTTTGCTGAAAGCAATGAGGGGAAATCCTTAGCTTATGATGGTGGTTGGCTAATGGCCGCAGAGTTACTTGCCATGGATATAGACCTTAGTCTTGCCCCTGTACTGGACCTCGGATTTGACTGTAAAGCGATTGGTGATAGAGCTTTCTCTGATGATCCTCAACAAGTAATCCAATATGCTTCTGAATTTATCAAGGGCATGAAATTGGCAGGAATGGCAGCAACAGGGAAACATTTTCCAGGCCATGGTGGGGTAATCGCTGACTCACACCTCGAAACCCCTATCGATTCACGCGATATGATTAAAAAACATGATATGACGGTGTTCCAATCGTTGATCGATACCAATCTTCTCGATGCTATGATGCCAGCCCATGTGGTATTTGATCATTATGATTCGTCGCCAGCGAGTGGATCTGAATACTGGCTAAAACAAGTTCTCCGTGAGGAAATGGGCTTCAAAGGCGTCGTTTTTTCTGACGATCTCAATATGAAAGGTGCCGATGTTCTTGGCAGCTATAGCGAACGTGCAATTGCAGCTCAGCGTGCTGGCTGTGACATGGTAATGCTTTGTAATAACCGTAAAGGTGCAATCGAGGCACTGGATGGATTGCCTCAGGCGCAAGTCCCTTCCTTAGAGTCGCTATGCAAAAAGCCAACGGGTGAATATAGAGATTTGATCAACACATCAAAGTGGCAAGAAACAGAAAAACGCATTACTCGCCTTCGCGAACAATGGATGGAGAAGCAAGCGTAACAACCATACGCACCAAGCCATTATATTTACAATAAAAAATCGCCCATAATATTCCCTTGAAGAGTCACAGAATATTAAAAGGGCGATTAATTTTTTCGCAGCCAACCACTGATAGTACTGGTGCAACAGAATATCTAGCCGATCACTCTAACAAAAGTAGTAATTACAAAGAGTCACGAGAGTGATCAACGTCTTTGGAGCATTTCTTCTTTTCTTTGCAGATAATATAAAAAGCACCAACGATGAAGGCGATAACCAGTAAAGTTTCCATAGTCACATAAACCTATGATTTATCAAGAGTGTGAGTACATTTAGCATCTAAATTCCGTCTGTAATTCTAAAGGTTACCACTAAATTAAAAGCAATTTTTAGACTGCGGTCAAGATACCTCACCAGAGCAAAAAATGCACTAAAAAGTTTGCATAATATTCGTGCTAGTTGCATGAAATACCGTACTTTCATGACCAATACGGATTACTGAATATATTGCGGGTAAAGGATAAAATAACTAGACTCTTTTTCGCTAGATTTGTTATCGCCCCAGGTTCGATATTGTTATACCAATCTGGATAAGTCGTTGATCAAGTATTTGCACTGGAAAAATCGTTGATATCAAGGCAGATATTGCAGTAACGAGTGGCTCTAATTACAAAATATCTAACGCAGAGAGCAGCGATTTTAACCAGCAAAACTGATCAAATATTTATGTAGGTTGGTATTATAGCGATGATGATAATTGGACATTTTATTTTGTGAAGAAAAAAGGGCAATGAATGCCCCTTCTTAGCCAAATATTGTGTTGAATTAAACTTCAGAGCCACCTTGCTTGCCCAGTAAAACTCACAGATAACCATGTATCACCGAGTTCATCGGATAACGCTTCCCATAAAATCAGTCTAATTTGATCTTGTCGCTTAGTCGTCCAATAAGTATCGTCTTTAACAAGGATGTTCACTTCAAGATCATACTGCCGACCGGTTTTGGCAAAGTGATGCGTATAATCGTCAAAATGGTACTGCTTAGAAAGTTTAGCAATAACGCGAGCTACATTGTCTTGCACATCATCCTGAGGAGCAACAAGTAGCACCTCTCTGATGTTACGACGTAACACCGTAATTGGCAGTACTACCGCTGCGAGCGATAAAGCAGACACTAAGATAGGGTCAACATATCGATTCCATTGTGAATATCCATGGTGATCAAGGATCATCACAGCAATAAACCCAACCAGAATCGACGCACTTAAAATCCCATCAATAAGCCATTCTTGTGAATCTACTTTAACCAATTCAGAATGTTCGGCTTTAGCAATATAAGTCTCAGTAAAGTAGATAGCAAAGCTGCAAATAGTAGAAAGAACAGCATAGAATATTGCATGCTCAAGGACTATTTCGTGGCCACCATTGACAATGGTTTGCACACCACCAATAAAAGCAAAAATACAGGTAAGTAAGATGAGCAAGCCATTGACGACGTTGATTAACGGCTCAATGTGCGCATAGCCAAATTGGAAATACTTATCATCTGGCTTAGAAACGAGGTAAGCGGTATACAGACTTAAACCTGTCATCCCCATGCTGAGTAAAGAAAACATACCGTCGAGAAGAATGGCGTTGGATCCAACATGCAACCCATAGCCTATACCTAACGAAGACAAAAGCACAGTACCCGCCAGGGATAACTTCAGAGCTAAACGCTCCTTACTAATTTTACGGCTAGTAGCCATAAAATCCTCCTTATACATTTAATTACATCGTGTTGAAAATACGCAAACAAACAGCTTCCAATATGCTCTGTTCGTTTGCCTGTTTAGACCCACTATTATATTACTATACCTTTATAACAGTTACTCTTTTGTGATCAAACTGATAATGACTCTTGCAACCAGTTAGAACATTCATTTTTGCGTAAGGCCGAATTCAAAACTGCTTGCTCTTTTGCAATATTGGCAACTATCAGCTTGAATGCGTTACAGGGACGACACCTAACGGTAATCGATAGTGATTGAGGCACTAGACTAGCGCCTTGACGGCAATGGTACGCGCAAAGGTTAGTTTGACTACGATTTAGAACTACGGAGACTTCTGTAATTCTAACCGCTCTATATCACTATAAAAGTTAATGATTTTTGCACGGCTCACACTGTACTCAAAATCAGTACCATCACACAAGTCATTATTACTCTGCAACTCAGGAGTTTTAAATTGGATAAATTCACAGGTTGCATGCTGTTCACAGGCCAGATTACGTTCAGTCTGTAACTGGTCCCAATAAGTGACAAAATGACTCAATGCATAATCCAGTTGTTCGTAGTTTTCATCACTCAGTGATTTACGCAAGCCACCTAACTCCTCCTGCCTATCTGACATAAAGGTCTTAAACGCATCATTGAGTGAACTACCTTCGTTTACGTAGCACTCTTCCTTGATGTATTGCGTTTTTTGCTGGGTTATTTCGCTGACATTGGCTTGCGATGAACAGGCGGACATTACGACTACCATAGCGAAGCTACTGTACCATTTCATTAATACGCCCTCACAAAGAAGGTTACCAAACTTCACACACCATTACCGTATGAAC
Organism: Photobacterium sp. DNB23_23_1; assembly: GCF_052873815.1. Lineage (NCBI taxonomy): Bacteria > Pseudomonadati > Pseudomonadota > Gammaproteobacteria > Vibrionales > Vibrionaceae > Photobacterium > Photobacterium sp. DNB23_23_1. Next base: position 91,694 of record NZ_JBNNXT010000013.1, read on the forward strand.
ATCGTGTGCAGCGATATATTTTTTCCAACACGAGTAAGTATGTGCGATAGCCTAAGCATTGTGAAAATAACGAGCCTAGGTCTTAACACTAAAACATCACTCTCGAATTCGCTTTACTGATAATTTTGTCAAGTGTACCGATAAGTTTACTAACCAGCGAAACCCGGCCAGCGGCGAATACTAACAATTTGATTACACTTAGTACTATTGAACGCTGCCCAACAAGCTCAAGCTAACGATTATTTTCATCACTCTCCATAGGCACGTTCTTCAATTTGCTGTCCGCCTCTTTTGAGGCAGCACCAGAAGGAGCTAACGATGAATGTTCTGGCCATGCCGATGCATCGCTTCATCGATCATCGCGGTAAGTTGGTTAATCCACTCCCTGAATGGGCTGATCTTACAACCCTGAAAGGCTTCTATTGCGATATGGTTTTAACCCGTACATACGATAGCAAAGCTGTCGCTCTTCAACGTACAGGTAAACTGGGTACTTATCCTTCTCACCTTGGGTCCGAGGCAATTGGCATTGCTATAGGCCGAGCTTTACAACAATCCGATGTATTCATCCCCTATTATCGCGACCTTCCCGCCTTGTGGGCCCGTGGGATTGGTATGGAAAAAAACCTTCAATACTGGGGAGGTGACGAACGCGGAAGTGACTTTTCCCCCAACGAGAGCCACTGCCGAGATCTCCCCTTCTGCGTACCGATCGCAACCCAATGTACCCATGCTGTTGGTGTTGCTGCTGCACTAAAAATTCAAGGCAACCATCAAGTAGCACTCGTCACATGTGGTGATGGCGCAACGTCGAAAGGCGACTTCCTGGAATCATTAAACTGCGCTGGTGCCTGGAACATCCCACTGGTTTTTGTCATTAACAACAATCAATGGGCAATTTCAGTTCCGCGTTCGATTCAGTGCGGTGCCGAACTGCTTTCTGACAAAGCCAAAGGTGCAGGGATCGATGGCGTCACCGTTGATGGTAATGATGTAGTCGCTATGTTTGATATTGTCGCACGAGCGTTAGATCACGCTCGTAAAGGCAGAGGAGCAACACTAATAGAAGCGGTAAGTTACCGGCTTAGCGACCACACAACAGCTGATGATGCATCTCGATATCGCAGTGATGATGAACTTCAGCAAGCTTGGCAATACGAGCCCGTTACACGCCTCAAAACATTCCTTATCGATCAAGGGGCTTGGTCTGAACAAGATGAGCTCGATTGGCAAACTCACTGCAAAGAAGCGATAGAGCAAGTTGTTAAGAAATACCAAGAGACCACACCACAAACGCCAGAGTCAGCTTTCGATTTTCTCTATGAGCAGCTTAACGAGGATTTGCTAAGCCAGAGAGATCACATCATCAATAAGGCGATGCGTATGCAAGGAGGTCACCATGGCTGAAATAACCCTCCTAGACGCCGTTAATATGGCGTTGCATTACGAGATGAAGCATGACAACAGCGTTGTGATTTTAGGCGAAGACGTTGGCGATAACGGCGGTGTGTTCCGCGCAACTGTCGGGCTTAAAGAGAAATACGGCTGCAAGCGTGTCATCGACTCTCCATTAGCTGAAGCGCTTATTGGGGGGATCACTGTCGGTATGGCGACACAAGGATTACGCCCGGTGGCTGAGTTTCAGTTTCAGGGGTTTGTCTTCCCTGCTATGGAACATCTTATTTGCCACGCAGCAAGGATGCGCAATCGTACACGCGGCCGTTTGACCTGCCCTGCCGTTTTCCGTGCGCCGTTCGGTGGCGGGATCCATGCACCAGAACATCATTCAGAAAGTGTAGAAGCACTATTTGCTCATATACCAGGTATTAGTGTCGTGATCCCATCTTCACCGCAGCGTGCCTATGGCTTACTCCTGGCGGCGATCAGAAGTAATGACCCAATCATGTTTTTTGAACCAAAACGAATTTATCGCACGGTGAAATCGACCGTTGTCGATAATGGTGAAGCCCTTCCTCTTAACACTTGCTTCACCCTAAGGAAGGGACGTGATTTGACCTTGGTGACATGGGGGGCATGTGTTGTCGAGTCACTGCAAGCAGCGCAAACATTGTCTGAAATGGGTATAGAAGCTGAAGTTATCGACTTGGCAACGATTAAACCAATTGATATGGCCACCATTATCAAGTCTCTAGAAAAAACAGGGCGGTTACTCGTTGTGCATGAGGCATGCAAAACATGTGGTGTAGGTGCAGAAATCATTGCTCGAGTCTCTGAGCAGGCGATGTGTTTGCTAAAAGCACCACCGAAACGAGTAACGGGGACAGATACCATTATGCCCTACTACCGCAATGAAGATTACTTCATGATTCAGAAAGATGATATTACTGACGCAGCGAAAGCGCTGGTAGAGGGGTGGAAATGAAAACATTTAATTTGCCCGACTTAGGCGAAGGATTAGCTGAATCAGAGATTGTCCAATGGCATGTCAATATTGGGGATTACGTTGAAGTTGACCAAGTTGTTCTAACCGTGGAAACAGCAAAAGCAACGGTAGAAGTCCCTGCCCCGTATAGCGGAAAAATTATCAGCCGCCATGGCAACGCCGGTGATGTAATAGGTATCGGCAGTCTGCTATTAGAAATCGAGGAATCCACGGCATCTGCAACACTAAAAGAAAAAAGTGCTGCACCACAAACAGATGCCGCCACTGTTGTCGGTACAGTCGCCCAAGAAAGCCATGATATTAATGTGGATGAATTCTGGGTTGGTAACTCTCTACAACAAAACACAAACCATCCACTTAGCGCTATGCCATCAGCACGGCTACTTGCTCAAAAACTAGGGGTCGAACTAAGCACAATTACAGGCAGCGGCCCAGACGGCGTCATCCTAGATCGTGATGTCTATAATGCCTGCGACAAGCAATTACCTGGAACCGAAGTTCTAAAAGGCGCTCGCCGAAGTATGGTGAGTGCAATGTCAGAATCCCACCATAGTATTGCTGCTGTTACGATAACCGAAGAAGCAAGCCTAGCAGCATGGTTACCTGAACAGGACATCACCTGCCGACTTGTTCAAGCAATCGTTGAGGCCTGCCAACAGGAGCCTGCACTCAACGCTTGGTTCGATGCGGAAACCATGACCCGTTGTCTGCACCACACGGTGAATATTGGTATTGCGGTTGATAGCAAGCACGGCCTATATGTGCCTGTATTACGTCACGCTGATGAATTCAGCACCAAAGGGATCAGGCAATGGGTAGATAGCACCGTTGCCGGTATTCGTGAGCGAAAAATTGGTAGAGAGCAACTCCAACATGCGACGATCACTTTATCCAATTTTGGTGCTATTGCCGGAATATTTGCCACACCCGTAGTAACGCCCCCGCAGGTTGCCATTGTTGGTGCGGGACGGATCATAGAAAAGGTCGTTCTTGAGCGAGGAGAGGTAAAATCAATTAAAACCCTGCCACTATCGATGACATTTGATCATCGAGCATGTACCGGTGGTGAAGCCGCCAGGTTCATAAACGTACTAGTAAGGCACCTTCAACGGCCGGAACTGTAAAGCGGTTCTACTTTAAGCATGCAACAGATATAAAAATGCCAGTCAGTTGACTGGCATTTTTCATTGATATTCAACAACACAATTAGTCTTCTGAAGAAGGACTAACCGGTTTTTTCTTCTTAGGAATAAAGACACTGTCACCAACAGCCACGTTGTCGTAGAAACGCTTATCAACCTTCTTCTTGGCCTTAGGCTTGGCTTGCTGCTTCTTCGCTGCAGGCTTATCAGAAGTCGGCTTCTTCTTAACAAATTTCTTCTTCGGTGCCGGTTTCAAGCCTTTGAACTTACCTTCAAGACCTTCATAAGTCGTAAAGCTAATAGTCTGCTGAAGGAAAGCTTCAACATTTTTGAAGCTCTTCCAGTCTTTAGGGCCAACAAGGGAAATCGCATCGCCTTTGTTACCGGCACGACCTGTACGACCAATACGGTGAACGTACTCTTCAGCATGTTTTGGCATATCAAAGTTAATCACGTGCGAGACTTTTTCGATATCCAAACCACGTGATGCAACATCGGTTGTAACAAGGATCTTGTGACAGTCACGTTCGAACTGACTCATAATCGCATTACGTTGGGTCTGGTTCATATCACCACTCAACGCAACCGCTTTTAATTTACGTTCGTTCAACTCTTTGGTTAGACGGTCGGTGTCAGCACGGGTTGCAGTGAAGATAATCAGCTGGTTATAGTTTTCAGTTTCCAGAACCTTATCTAGCAACGCTTGCTTGTGATCTAGGTGATCACAAAGGAAGAAACGCTGAGTAATATCAGTGTGCTCTTCTGCTGAGTGGCCGATCGAGAGACGTTTTGGTGCATTCAGCATATCGCTGGCAACGCTAACAACATCTGTGTGGTCAAGCGTTGCTGAAAACATCATTGTCTGGCGGCGACGGTGGTTGGCAGCTTCATGGATACGACGAAGTTGGTCTTCAAAACCAAGGTCAAGCATACGGTCAGCTTCATCCAAGATCAGCATTTCCAAACCATCAAGGTGGGTGCTGCGATGTTCAAGATGGTCTGCCAAGCGCCCAGGAGTTGCAATCACAAACATTGGGTCTTTGCGTAGTTCTTTAACTTGGTCGTTAAAGTTCTCGCCACCAACAATCAAGGCACCATCGTACGGCGTACCCGCGTTTAAAGTACGTAATTGTGCAAAAACTTGTTTTGCTAATTCACGAGTTGGAGTTAATACCAAAACACGTGGGTCACGGCGAGTAAATGGCTTGCTACGATACATACGCTGCATAGCTGGCAACAAAAAGGCCAGTGTTTTACCAGAACCTGTTTTGGATGAGGCCAAGATATCTTTGCCTAGAATGCCAACAGGAATTGCTGCTTTTTGAATTTCAGTTGGTTTATCGAACGCCAAGTGATTGAGTCTTTTAAGTAGGCGCTGGTCTAATCCAAGATCGTTAAATTGCAAAGTGATGCTCCGGTAATTGCCCAACTATGAGCAAGAATAATACAGTACGAGCCTATGTGACAGTAATCACACAGCTCTAAATTTGGTTAGCTGGGCATTATACCACATTTCAATTTGCTAGCACCTAATTGATGCAGATTTAATGGCTTTTCATAAAGATAGCAACCCTATTGATTGACAACTGACGAGCTTAGCATTCGTAGCATCGGAGCTTGTCGTAAAATGACCTGCACTTATCTGAGATAAAGATGTATAAATTTATCAAAGAGCTAACGACTTCAGTCAGCAATGTAAAAACGATAGACATCTACTATTTCGCATTATACCCAAGCTCTCCAATAGGGTATTGACCATTTTTGGTTCTCCCCCTTCGATTACCTGCTTATCGTAAGGGGGCTTTTTCTTACAATTGTCGTAAAATGACCTCCCAAACTTCCCAGGGATAACGTACTTTTCGTCACAAACTGACCAACATACCCTTGAGAAATGATATCGATGAAGCCAGAAGCAAAATGGACGAAGTTTCGCCTAGAGAAAATACTTAAACCAGCTCAAAAAATTAAACGTATTAAAACAAAAGCAAACAGCGCATTTACTCAACGACGTCTACTTGCAGCTAAATCACGATTTGGACAACTAGCCCATAAGCATCGCTTCCTCGTACTAGAAAGAGGCAAACCGGATATTCATCTCAAAGACTCGACCAAAATCCGTGGAATTAAAGAAATCACCTTGTATTACGAGGATTGTAATGAGCGTCTAGAGACCGAGATATCAATCCACGCAGCGACCAGATAATCCAAGCGACGATCTACTTGCCGGTGTCTATTTTTATTTAGCAGCCCAGGAAGAAAATTAAGTGTGTTAAGTATTCGTCATCTTTCTTGTGCTAACCTTCAGGCATAGAAATAAGTATGTAGGATCTTGAATTTATGATACAAATTCGTAACCATGCCATACCAGTTACGGCCTTTACCTCTGTAACCCTGATTATCATTTGGTCGGGGCTTGATCCTGTATTCCCGGATGTATGGCTAGCCGAAATTATTCCCGTCGTATTGATTTTAGCCCCCTTGCTCATTACCTACCGTTTTTTCCAATTTTCTAATACTGCTTATATTCTTATTGCTATCTGGATGTCGCTCCACACAATCGGCGCCCACTACACCTTCGCCAACGTTCCTTTTGACTGGTTTAACGAATTGATAGGGTCACAGCGCAACAATTTCGACCGTATCGCGCACTTTTCAATCGGCTTATACGCCTTTCCAATAGCAGAGTTCATGGTCCGAAAAGGACATTGCAAGCCCATCGTGGCCACTCTCTTCGCATTCGCAACAATTATGGCCATTGCCGCTGGTTATGAGATCATCGAATGGTGGTATGCAGCTTTAGCTGGCGGTGATGCCGGTATTGAGTTCCTTGGTAGCCAAGGAGACATTTGGGATGCTCAAAAAGATATGCTCGCAGATACATTAGGTGCGATCACCAGTTTGGTGCTTTTTCACATCATCAAACCCTATCAGCTAGAAATAGGTAATTAACGCTTAACATTGCTCAAAACTAAGCCCGCACAATTACGGGCTTATTTCATACACTGAAGTAAATTCAGAGTTTGATTACAAATCAGGGTAACCTGTCGGGTTAGCAGACTGCCAACGCCACGTATCTGAAGTCATATCATCTATAGTACGCGTCGCTTCCCAATGCAATTCAGTTTTCGCTTTGGCAGGATCAGCCCAACACTCAGCGATGTCACCAGCACGACGAGGTGCAATTTTATAGGCAACCTCAACACCAGCAGATTTGGCGAAAGCATTCACCATTTGCAATACACTAAAGCCATTGCCTGTACCTAGATTGTAGATATGCAGGCCAGCCTGTTTCCCTTTGTGGGTTAGCGCAGCCAAATGGCCATCGGCCAAATCAAGCACGTGGATATAGTCGCGAACCCCAGTGCCATCAACTGTTGGGTAGTCATCGCCAAATACAGATAGGAATTCGCGACGACCCACAGCAACCTGTGAGATAAATGGCATCAAGTTATTCGGGATCCCTTGCGGATCTTCACCCATCTCACCACTTTGGTGTGAACCAACAGGGTTGAAGTAACGTAATAGCGTAACGCTCATTTCTGGGTGGGCTTTTTGAATATCGGCCAGACACTCCTCAACCATCAATTTACTACGACCATAAGGGTTCGTCGCGCTGGTTGGGAAGTCCTCGGTAATAGGTACGCTTGCCGGGTCGCCATACACCGTAGCAGATGAACTGAAAATCAGGCTGTTAACACCCGCTGCTCGCATCGCTTCAACCAATACCAAAGTACCGTGAACGTTGTTGTCATAGTACTCAAGAGGCTTTTCTACTGACTCACCTACGGCTTTAAGGCCAGCAAAGTGAATCACCGACTCGACTTCATTTTCCGCTAGCACCTTGTCAAGGAAAGCACGATCACGAATATCGCCCTGATAAAATGCAGGTGTAACCCCCGTCAGTTTTTCAATTCTTGCCAATACTGATTTCTTACTGTTGTATAGGTTGTCAACAATAATTGGCGTCATACCCGCTTCAATCATCTGAACACAAGTGTGGCTGCCAATGTAGCCCATACCACCAGTGACGAGAACTCGCATGCTTATCTCCCTTTGAGTGAGGAATTACTCAAACAATCTTAGTTAATCTGGCCATAAAGTAACATAACTTACTGGAAAATAAAGTAACGATCACATTAAACATGCAAAATGCGAGCAATAATCTGATTACTGCCAACAACAATAAAACGGTGTATAATATTGGTGTTTTTAATTCTGGGAATGGAGAAATTCTCATGCGCTTTATATTAAGCCGCCAACTAACTAAATTTATTGCCTTATTCATCTCCCTCCTTGTGCTAAATGGGTGTGAAATAGTGCAATGGAAAGAAAAACATGATCATGACCAACTGTTTGCCCAGGGTTACCAGGAGCACCTCCTCCCCCTAAAAGAAGGTGGCCAGCTTAAATACTGGGTCGGCGGTACAGGTGAACCTTTATTGCTGATCCATGGTTTTGGTGGAACTGCTGTCGCAACCTGGAAAGACGAAATGCTTGAGCTCAGCAAACACTATCAAGTTATCGCACCCGATTTAGCTTGGTTTGGTGAGTCTTACAGTATGGGCCCCCCGAATCTAACAACACAAACCGAGACAATGTGGCAACTGCTTGATGCCCTTGGAATTGATGAGGTCAACGTTGCTGGTATCTCTTATGGCGGCTTCGTTACCTACAACATGATGATGAAGCCTGACAGAATTAAAAAAGGCGTAATCATTGCCAGCCCAGGGCCCCTCTTTAGCGACGACGATCTTGCTGAATTGTGCCTTCGCGCAGGTGTCGAGAAGCCAGAGCAACTGTTCGTGCCTACGAATAGCGATGAAGTAAAGCGGCTGTTTGATAATGTGTTCTATGAACCGAAAAGCATGCCCAATTTTGTTGCAGAACAGATATACAGCGGCTATTTTTCACCTTTCAAAAAAGAAAAAGAGCAATTAATACAATCTCTTGTAGTTGACAGGGAGCATATTTCACAAGCAGACACAGCTGTTTTCCCACCAACAATGCTTATTTGGGGTGATAGTGATAAAATTTTTCCATTGAAAAATGGTATTGCGCTAAGTCAATACCTCAACTCGGCCATCGTAGTGTTACCTGAGACGGCACATGGAGTAACAAATGAGCAGCCAGACACCGTAACTAAGTTATTGAAAATATTCATTAGTTAGGTTAACAATATTGGATGGAAAATGATGACAACAAAAACCCTTTGTCAATGGAAATGTTTCTCTGTTGAACAGTCTCAGCACACCCTGCCCGATGGAAGGGAGATTGAATTTACAACCGTTAAGCACCCTGGAGCAGTGATTATCGTTCCTATCGACGAGGCGGGTAACCTGGTGATGATTAACCAATACCGGCCAGCCATAAAGGATTGGATATTAGAGTTTCCGGCAGGAACCCTAGAAAGCAACGAAGATATTCTTGGCTGCGCCCAACGTGAGTTAGCAGAAGAAACCCAGTTGAGCGCTCGGCATTGGCATCATTTGGGAGAACTATTTCCAGTTCCCGGGTTCTGTGACGAGGTACAGTACCTGTTCTTCGCCACACATCTTAAACCTCACCAAGCCCAATGTGATGAAGATGAAGTCATTGAAGTCGTGACACTCACACCATCAGACTTTCTTAGCAAGGTGGCGCAGAACAAGATCAAAGATGCCAAAACGCTAGCCGCATTTCTTAAACTGCAAGCTAAAGGGTTGCTACAGCTAAACTAATTGTAATGAAACATTAAGAAGCCAAGCGGCCTATCGCATTTTACTGCTAACTGTGGCATCTTGCTGCCAAGCCCATATAAGTGACGTTATCAGCCATGGATAAACTTTTTTCTTTTCTTAATAAATTCGCTTCTATCGTTGCAATGCTCATGTTTGTTGCTGGTGGTGGCATGGCTTTATTTGTGTTCTTTTACGGCAATTAAGTCTCTGGGTACGTACCAATAGTGTCTATTACTAATGGTATGTGCTACATACGCATACCACCATCAACTTCAAGTACACGCCCGGTAAAGTAATCATTCTCGAAAATATACCTTACCGCATGGGCAATCTCACTAGCGTCGCCCATTCGGCCTACTGGGATCATTGACTTCAGCCTTTCTATCGCTTCAGGCTTGAGCTGCTTCGCCATTGCCGTTTCTACCACACCAGGGGCAATCGCAGCGGCCCTGATCCCATAACGGGCAAGCTCTTTGGCCCAACATACCGCCATCGTTGCGACAGCAGCTTTAGACGCAGCGTAATTAGTTTGACCGATGTTTCCCGCCCGGGCCACACTTGAAATATTGATAATCGCTCCATGATTTCCAGCTGAAACCATATTGGCAGCAGCTTCTCTACCGCACAGAAATGTACCTGTAACGTTCACATCCATCACTGTCGAAAATTGCTCCAGCGTCATTTTCTCTATTGCATCACCTTTCGCTTTAACCAGTAGCCCGTCCCTAAGTACACCCGCATTGTTGATCAAACCGTTTAGCTGACCGAAGTCTTCCATTATGTTTTCAAAAACCGCGACAACTTGTTGCTCATGAGTCACATCTGCCAGATAAGTTAACGCCTTGGCACTGAGCATTTGGCACTGCTTTTTGGTCTCATGCAATCCTTCTTCATTCAAATCGATCAAAGCCAGTTCTGCACCTGATTGTGCCAGGCTGATCGCCATCATTTGCCCCAGCCCCTGTCCTGCCCCTGTAATCGCAATCACGCTTTGTTTCAAGTCCATATTTATCCCCCAACAATAATATCGCTCAGGCCATATTGGTTATTTAGATTGCTTGCGGTAAAACTCAAACAAGCTTGAGAAATCCCGAAGTTCATTCCCTTCAACGTTATGGAAAGCATATAAGTTACGGGCAAGCGTCCCCATAGGGATCGGTGACTGGCTATTCGTTGCCGCTTCCAACCCAAGCCCTAAATCTTTCAACATTAACTTGGCCATAAAGCCGGGTTGATACTGGTTTGATGCGGGTGCTTTTTCCATAATTCCTGGACATGGGTTATAGAGCTCCAGCGCCCAATTACGTCCTGAACTTTGCAGCATGATTTCCGACAGCACTTTGGGATCCAAGCCATTGTCCATGCCCAAGCTCAGCGCCTCACACGTGCCGGACATGAGAATTCCTAACATGAGGTTGTTGCAGATCTTCGCCATTTGGCCATCACCGGCTTTGCCGGCATGAAAAATATTCTTACCCACATGCTGCAAGACCGCTTGCGCTTGTTTAAACCCCGCCTCGGTACCACCCACAATAAATGTCAGCGTGCCAGCTTGCGCACCAGCTACACCACCTGACACAGGGGCATCAACAAATTCAAAGCCTTGCAAATGCGCTTTCTGTGCGACCAGCTTTGCTGAAGCAGGATCGATAGTTGACGAGTCGATGAGGAAGGTGCCAGCGTCAATCATTTTAAGCAACCCCACACCACCCTGATGATCACCAAGATACACGGTCCTAACATGCTCTCCCGCTGGCAACATCGTCATCACTGTTTCGGCACCTTTTACACATTCATCCATTGAACTCGCAACCGTTGCTCCCTCTGGTTTTAAAGCTTGTGCAGCCGCTGTATTGATATCATAAACAGAGACATGGCAACCGGCTTTAAGCAAGTTAATTACCATCGGGTGACCCATGTTACCGAGACCGATAAAAGCAATGTTCATCACTAATCTCCTTCGTGTAAGTCGGTGAGCCCCAACATTTGCAAGGGATGTTCATTGTCTGCCCACAGCGGGGTAAATAACGTGTCGATCACAGTTTGATCCACACTGGCTATATCTGAAAATAGCCACTTTGGCTTGTTGGTTTTCTCTATCAACCGCGCTTTTACACCTTCATAGAACTCCCCCAGTTCACCGCAGCGAACAGACAGGGTAAGCTCTAAGCGAAAGCAATCGGCTAGCGATTCGTAGTGGAATTGAGTTAACTGGCGATAGCAGATATGGGCGGTAATTGGGCTACCTTCTCTTAACGTTTGCTTCGCCCTTCGTAGCCATTGACCTTCGCTTTCATCTACAGGCTCGGCCATGGCTTGGATTTGCTCATACACCTCTTGCAACGAGCCATATTGGCAAGCCGTTTGAATGGCTTGCAGATGGGGTAACAGCACATTTTGTGGGTGGGTATATTTTGCATCATTGCCCAAGCTATCCAATAGCTCAGTGACGCCCTGGTAGGGTTCGACATCATCCCAATTAACTTGCTGAAACTTCTCAAACATCAATGTTTTTTGCTGGGGCAGCAAAATATGCTCAGTCATAGATAACGCAAGGGCATCTGTTGCATTGACAGTCGCTCCGGTTAACCCGAGAAACAGGCCAACACCTTGTGGCAAATGATTAAGAAACCATGTACCACCAACATCAGGGTACAAACCAATACTGATTTCCGGCATTGCTAGCTTTGTCGTCGGCGTTGTTATACGGTGGCTTGCACCAATATACAGCCCAATGCCGCCGCCCATGACAATTCCCTGCCCCCACACAATAACAGGCTTGGAGTATGTATGAATGAGATAATCGGTTTCATACTCAATGGTGAAATAATCGGTTAAGTAACCCATCGCTTGGCAGGTACTATCAGAGGACTCTGAGGAGACTGTCTCATGCATGACCTGATACATTGCCCTGACATCTCCTCCGGCGCAGAAGGCTTTCTCCCCAACACCGTGGATCACCACACCGACAATATGGTGATCATCTTGCCAATGCTTCATCGCTTCATTAAGCACCACCAGCATTTCGTAGGTCAAAGCATTCAAAGAGTCAGGATTGTTTAATTCTGCAATCCCGAATTTCAACCCACCGCCACAATCTAGTTCACTGATATTGACCAAGCCTGACATCTCTTCCCCCTTAAATTAGCGATTACGATCAGCCCCAAACTTCTTAGCGATTTTTCCATTCTGGGCGGCGCTTTTCTAAAAAAGCATTAACCCCTTCGGTTTGATCTTCGGTATCAAACAGCTTCATAAATAACTCGCGTTCCCTGATCAGACCGTGGTTCAAAGGCGAATGACGGCAGTTTTGTATCAAGGCTTTACACGCTGCGACTGATGAAGGCGATTGATTAGCAACCTCACTTGCCAACTGTTTTGCATTTTCCAATGATTGTCCTGAAGCGACGACGTGCTCAACAAGACCAATATCTAACGCTTGTGACGCCGTCACCCTTTCGCCGCATAGTATGATCCGTTTGGCCCACCCTTCCCCAACCAACCAAGTCAGGTTCTGAGTACCGCCAGCACAAGGTAACAACCCAACTTTTGCCTCGGGCAATGCCAAACTAGCATGCGCTTCTGCGATACGAATATCGCACGCCAGCGCAACTTCTAAACCACCGCCCATTGCGTATCCATTGATGGCGGCAATCGATACACCTCGAAACTGACTGAGCGTCTCAAAGGCTTCACCAAATGCGTGTGCCATGCCAAGAGCAACCGCTTTATCGCCATCGGCGAACAAGTTCAAATCGGCCCCAGCCGAGAAGAATTTATCTCCTTGCCCAGTAATCACCAGTGCATAGACACTTTTATCTTCATTGAGTTTGAGTACGATATTGCGCAGGAGTTTTAAACTGCTTTCTGTCCAGGTGTTGGCCGGAGGGTTATTCATGGTCAACACTGCGGTGTGACCATCCAAAGTGACTTCAATGGCATTGGTTTGTGACATGAGGTTCCCCTCTAGTAAATAATGGTTACAGCAGACGACTGCCTTCACTGAGAACCCGCCTGGCAATGATCAACCGCATGATTTCATTGGTACCCTCTAGAATTTGATGGACTCTGACATCGCGAAAATAACGCTCTAACGGATACTCTTTGATGTAACCATAGCCACCATATAACTGCAGTGCCTCATCACAGACTTTAAAGCCTATATCGGTTGCAAACCGCTTCGCCATTGCACAATACGCCGTTGCTTCTGGCGCTTGTTGATCCAATTGAAAAGCGGCATAGCGAACCAATTGCCTTGCAGCGATCAATTCTGTGGTCATATCAGCAAGCTTAAATTGAACGGATTGGAAATCCGCCAGTTTTTTTCCAAATTGCTTACGTTCATCAACATATTGCCTCGCCATTTCCAACGCTTGTTGCGCTGTACCTAACGAGCATGTGGCAATATTTATCCGACCGCCATCTAACCCCTTCATGGCAAACTTAAATCCGTCCCCTTCGTTTCCCAGTAAGTAACTTGAAGGTATACGTACATCATCGAATGTAACTGCTCTGGTCGGCTGACTATTCCACCCCATTTTAGGCTCTTTTCGGCCATAACTGATCCCGTTTGCAGCCGCTGGCACCACAAAGGCTGATATCCCCGAAGCCCCCTTGAGGCTTGGTTCAGTTCTTGCCATCACGACCAAAACATCTGTATCACCGGCACCTGAAATAAAAGCCTTCGCCCCGCTGATAATGTATTCATCGCCTTGTTTTATAGCGGTCGTTGTCAACGATGCAGCATCAGAACCGGCATTAGCTTCCGTTAAACAATAAGAACCAAGGCTCTCGCCACTGTTCAACTGAGAGCAAAATAGCGCCTTGGTGTCATCAGTAGCAAAGCTTGCTATCATCCAGGCAACCATATTGTGAATAGTCATATACGCGGTTGTTGACGTGCAACCCATTGCCAATTGTTCAAAAATAATAGAGGCATCAAGCCTAGGTAGCCCCAAGCCTCCTTGCTGCTCCGGGACATACAGGCTCAAAAAGCCCATTTCACCCGCTTCTTTCAATACATCTTTAGGAAATAATTGCTTTTCATCCCAATCGGCAGCATTAGGGGCAAGCTTGTCTTTCGCAAACTGAGTCGCGGCATCCGCAAAGGCGCGTTGGTCTTCTGTCAAAAAGAAATCCATACCAGCTCCTTATTAAAGGTCTATCGAACATTTAGCGCAGATATATGGTCATATTCGGCCCATCGGGAATATCTTCATCAAACCAACGAGCCGTTACGGTTTTGGTTTCGGTATAAAACCTTACCGCTTGCTTACCATATGCATGTAAATCGCCGTAAAAACTGCCACGCCATCCGGTAAAAGAGAAAAAAGGTAGCGGGACGGGTATCGGCACATTGACCCCAACTTGCCCAACTTGAATACGATGTTGGAATTTCCTTGCTGCCGCTCCGCACGCTGTGAAGATAGATGTACCATTGCCATATGGGTTGTTATTGATAAGAGCGATCGCCTCATCAAGCGTATCAACGGCAATGCATACCAATACCGGGCCAAAGATCTCCTGCTGATAAATCGCCATATCAGTGGTTGCACCACTAAACAAGGTAGGCCCCAACCAATTGCCGTCCGGATATCCCTCAACGGTGCAATTTGAGCCATCGACCTCACAGATTGCGCCTTGCTGTTTGCCTTGCTCAATCAATTGCAACACCCGCTGTTTAGCGGCAGGGCTTATCAGTGGACCATAAGCGGCGTTACTGTCATCTGACGGCCCCGGTTTCACTTTTTCCATCGCCGTTCTGAGCTCTGGAATAATCTTGCTTGCATTGCCCACCAACACCGCCACTGATATCGCCATACATCGCTGGCCTGCTGCACCAACCGATGAGCCCACAAGGTGATTCACAACTTGCCCCATATTGGCATCAGGCATGACAACCATATGGTTCTTAGCCCCTGCAAACGCTTGAACACGTTTTAAATTGTGGGTCCCTGTTTGGTAAATATGCTTCGCCACTGGCACTGAGCCAACAAAAGAAATGGTGCGGATCTCCGGGTGGGCCAACAGATAATCCACCTGTTCTTTACCGCCATGAACTATCTGTAGTACCCCTTTCGGCGCTCCAGCTTGTTCAAACAATTCAGCCAAACGCATTGCGGTCAGTGGTACTTGTTCGGAAGGTTTAAGAACAAAAGTATTGCCGGCAGCGATCGCCATTGGAAACATCCATAAAGGGATCATCGCCGGAAAGTTAAAGGGGGTAATACCGCAACACACACCAAGCGGCTGAATCAGAGAATAACTGTCTATGTCAGTGGCGACATTTTCTACCGTTTCCCCCATCATCAAGCTCGCAATATTGGCGGCTTGCTCAACGACCTCAATGCCACGCCAGACATCGCCTTTAGCATCAGCAAAGTTCTTTCCTGTTTCACTCGAAAGTAATTCGGCCAACTCATCATGGTGATCTTTCAATATTTGCTGATACGAAAGCATTAAACGTGCACGCTCTGGAACCGGGACTTCCCGCCAATGATCGAAAGTTGCTGCGGCACTAGCAATGGCCGCTTCCAATTCTGGTAAGATCGCACAGGGGACACTGGCAATCACCGCATTCGTTGCAGGGTTTGTCACCTCAATCCATTGCTTAGCAGCCGAATCTTTAAATTCTCCATCAATGAATAGCGGCACAGAAAAAATAGGACTTGTATCGTTCATATCCGATCCTCGCTTATTCAGTGGTACCCACTTCAATTGCTATGGCTGTGGCTTCCCCCCCACCAATACAGCAGGCGGCAATACCGCGAACAGGGCGGCCGATACTTTGGTGTAACCGGTTAAGACGATGTATTAATGTCACGATAATTCTTGCCCCGCTAGCACCTATAGGGTGCCCCAGTGCGCATGCTCCACCATCAGGATTAACACGTTCGGGATCGATTCCTAATTCTTTCGTCGCTATTTGCGTTACAACGGCAAAAGCCTCGTTAATTTCCCAGCTATCTACTTGCTCTGGCGACCACGCAAGTTTGTCTAGCAACTGGCGAATAGCGTAAACAGGAGCAACCGTAAATTCTGCCGGTTGACGGGCATGGCAGGAATGAGCCGATATAATCGCTAATGGCTTGTGACCTTGCTGTCTAGCAAGACTGCCTTCCATTAAAACGAGAGCCGCAGCCCCATCTGATATTGAGCTGGAATTCCCCGCGGTAACAGTGCCTCCCTCGACAAATGCAGAGCGGAGTACCGGTAGTTTCGTTAGGTTGATTTCGTTCGGGTGTTCATCTCGGCTAACAACAACGTCACCCTTAGGGTTTGCCACTTTAACCGGTATAATTTCACTATCAAACCAACCTTGTTCTTGAGCAATCAGCGCGCGCTCTACTGACTTAACTGCCCACTTATCCATGCTTTGACGCGTATAATGGCGTTCGTCGGCAACTTTCTGGGCATAGACACCCATTAAGTCCCCTTCATAAGCATCCTGTAGGCCATCAAGGAACATATGATCGTGCAAGGTACTATGACCTAAACGAAGGCCCGAACGTATTTTACTTTGCAGGTATGGCGCATTACTCATGCTCTCCATCCCGCCAGCCACCACCGTCTGATCGGTGCCAGCTAAAATAGCATCATGGCCCAGCATTACACTCTTCATGCCAGAACCACAGACTTTATTAATGGTGGTACAACCAATGTTTTCTGGTATACCGGCTTTTAACGCAGCCTGCCTGGCAGGGGCTTGACCACAGCCAGCCAGCAGCACATGCCCCATCAATACTTCATCAATTATTTCTGCCGAAAGACCGGAATGCTGTAATGCGCCTTTAATGGCGACACTACCCAATTCGGAAGCACTCAGTGACGATAGCTCCCCTTGAAAACTACCGATAGGTGTTCGATTTGCCGCGATGACCCACACTTCCTTACTCATAACAAAGCCCTCTTGGTGTGCTTTATCTCTGCAGGCGATTTCTTGACGTTTACGTAAGCATAGCACTAACATTTACGTAAACGTTAAGAAACAAACCCGGTACACATTGCAGCATTAAAGCCATGACCTAACCATTGTTGTACGGTCACGTTGGGGGGCAAAGCAAGGTGGAAACGTTCAAAATAAGTGAAATGGCCAAAGAGTTTGACATCACCACCCGAAGCATTCGGTTCTATGAGGATGTAGGGTTACTGCAGCCCAAAAGACAAGGCAGCACCCGTGTTTACTATCGCCGAGATAAAATCAGGCTCAAGCTAATCTTACGCGGCAAAAGGCTCGGGTTTTCATTGGCCGAAATCCGTGAACTTTTCGATCTGTACGACACGAATCAAAGCTCATCGCAGCTCAATAAAATGCTGATCATCATTGATACTAAACAAGCCGCACTCGAGCGTCAGCTTGAAGACATCAATGTCGTTATGACCGAACTGCAAATCGCCAAAAATAAATGCCAACAGGCTTTGAATATTCAGGCTTCAGATAATCAACCAGAGCCCTAACCTCACTTCACTTTGTCTAATGGACCCATGGAGCGCTTATGAAAGACAGCTTCACCCCTTTAAATTATGGCCTAGGAGAGACCATTGATATGCTTCGTGAGCAAGTCAATGGTTTTGCTGAGCAAGCTATCCTGCCTCTCGCTGCAGATATAGATAGAAATAATCAGTTTCCCAATCACTTATGGCCATTGATGGGGGAAATGGGCCTGTTGGGAGTCACCGTCAGCGAAGAATATGGCGGTGCTGATATGGGCTACCTCGCCCATGTTGTCGCCATGGAAGAAATCAGCCGTGCATCCGCTTCTGTCGGCCTAAGCTATGGCGCTCATTCCAACCTCTGTGTCAACCAAATCTATCGCCATGGTACGGAGGAGCAAAAAGCCAAATATCTGCCCAAGCTGGTTAGTGGTGAGCATGTCGGTGCACTGGCTATGAGTGAACCGAATGCGGGATCGGATGTTGTCAGCATGCAACTCAAAGCGAAGAAACAAGGCGATCATTATCTGCTTAACGGCAGCAAGATGTGGATCACCAATGGTCCTGATGCCGACACAGTGATTGTGTATGCTAAAACGGCCCCCGACAAAGGTTCACATGGCATTTCCGCATTTATTGTTGAAAAGCAATTCCCCGGTTTTAGCCATGCTCAGAAACTCGATAAACTCGGCATGCGCGGCTCCAATACCTGTGAACTTGTATTTACTGATTGCGTTGTACCGACCGCTAACTTGCTGGGAGAGCTAAACCAAGGCGTGCAAGTTCTCATGAGTGGCCTGGACTATGAACGGGTTGTTTTAGCTGCCGGGCCATTGGGGATCATGAGAGCCAGTATAGACCTCGTTGTGCCTTATGTTCATGACCGAAAGCAGTTCGGCCGATCTATTGGTGAGTTCCAACTCGTCCAAGCCAAAGTCGCTGACATGTATACCCGCACCAATGCTGCACGTGCCTATGTCTATACCGTTGCCAAGGCCTGTGATCGGGGTGAAGCCACCCGCAAAGATGCAGCTGGTGTCATTTTATATTCAGCAGAAATAGCCACCCAAGTCGCGTTAGATGCTATTCAGCTATTGGGCGGAAATGGTTATATCAACGAATTTCCTGCCGGACGTTTATTGCGTGATGCCAAGCTCTACGAAATCGGCGCAGGAACATCAGAAATACGCAGAATGTTGATCGGCCGTGAGCTTTTTGAAGAATCCAAATAGGGACAGACGATGGCGATACTCAAGTCTTCAGTCAATCGAGACGATAATTTTTACGCTAAGAACTACCAAAATATGGCCGCTATTGTCGACCAGCTGCAGACATATGTTGAAACCATCAAGCTCGGTGGCGGAGCCAAATCACATAAAAAGCAACAAGAGAAAGGCAAACAACCGGTAAGAACCAGAATCCAAGCCCTACTCGATCATGACAGTGAATTTCTTGAAATAGGCCAATTTGCGGCTTGGGATGTTTACACTGAATCTATCCCCTGCGCGGGGGTTGTGGCAGGTATCGGGCGGGTAGAAGGGATTGAATGCATGATCGTTGCCAACGACCCATCCGTTAAAGGCGGCACCTACTACCCACTAACTGTAAAGAAGCACCTTCGGGCACAAGAGATCGCCGAGCGTTGCCACCTACCCTGCATTTATCTTGTCGACTCAGGTGGAGCCAACCTTCCCCATCAAGCCGATGTGTTTCCAGACCGGGATCATTTCGGCCGTATTTTTTATAACCAAGCCAGAATGTCAGCCAAAGGGATCCCGCAAATTGCGGTGGTGATGGGCTCCTGCACGGCCGGTGGTGCCTATGTTCCGGCCATGGCTGATGTCTCTATTATCATCAAAGAACAAGGAACCATTTTCTTAGCTGGCCCCCCTCTTGTTAAAGCAGCCACAGGTGAAGTAGTCACAGCGGAAGAACTAGGTGGAGCTTATGTTCATTGCAAAACATCAGGTGTGGCTGACTATTTTGCCAATGATGAACAACATGCCATTGAATTAGCAAGACAAGCCGTAGAAAGTTGTGCCCTTCTACCATTTGCACCCTTAAACCATAACTCGCCGGCTCCTCATTACCCTGCAGAGGAGTTATTTGGCATTGTCGGCACCGATTTACGCACACCGTTCAACATTCGAGAAGTCATTGCCCGGGTTGTAGACAATTCTGAGTTTGATGAATTTAAAGCGCTTTATGGGTCTACACTGGTATGTGGCTTTGCAAAAATCTACGGTCAACAGGTAGGTATCGTTGCCAACAACGGCATTTTATTTTCCGAGTCAGCCCAAAAAGGGGCGCACTTCATTGAATTATGCTGCAAAAGAAACATTCCTCTTTTGTTCCTGCAAAACATTACCGGCTTTATGGTCGGAAAAAAATGCGAGTCGGAAGGGATTGCCAAACATGGCGCCAAAATGGTGATGGCCGTTGCTTGTGCTGATGTACCTAAATTTACCGTCATTATTGGCGGCTCTTACGGAGCGGGAAATTACGGAATGTGTGGCCGCGCATACAGCCCAACAATGATGTGGATGTGGCCCAACGCGCGCATCTCGGTAATGGGTGGTGAGCAAGCCGCCGGTGTATTAGCCCAAGTAAATCGTGAGAACAAAAAACAACAGGGTGAACAGTGGTCAGCCGAAGAGGAAGATGCCTTCAAGCAACCTATTCGTGATTTGTACGAAGAGCAAGGCTCACCCTACTATGCCAGCGCACGACTTTGGGATGATGGCATCATCGATCCCCGTGACACGAGACATATTGTCGGCACAGCGCTGCATGCTTGCCAAAGGGCACCGAAAACTGCCAGTACGTTTGGTATATTTCGAATGTGAGGTACGACATGAGCAATCAAATGAGGTAGCGACATGAATCGGATCACCACGGAGCATGGTAACAGCAATCTAAACATTGAAAGCAAAGACGTGCTATTCAATATCGATAGTAGAGGCATTGCAACGATTACACTCAACCGGCCAGATAAAAAAAATGCCTTCGACAGTCGCTGCATTGCGATTCTGCTCAATATACTGCAGCTTTCCCGGGCCGATTCAAAAATAAGAGTTATGGTCCTAAGAGCAAATGGCAGTCATTTTAGTGCTGGGGCTGATCTCAATTGGATGCAATCTCTCGCTGACTACAGCATGGAAGAAAACATAAAGGATGCCGAAAAACTTGCCGAGTTACTCCACCAGCTAGACACCTTCCCAGTCCCTACCATAGCCGTGGTTCAGGGAGCAGCTTTCGGCGGCGCGCTTGGCTTGATTTGCTGTTGCGATATCGCTATAGCCTCTCAAGACTGCCAATTTTGTCTAAGTGAAGTCAAACTTGGGCTAGCACCTGCAACCATTAGCCCGTATGTTTGCCGAGCTATGGGCCCACGGCAGGCAAGGCGTTATATGCTCACAGCAGAACTTATCAGTGCCGAACTCGCCAAAGAACTCAACCTCATCCATACAATGGTTCCAACCACTCAATCTTTCGATGAACATCTTCAGCATTTTATTCGTCATTTAGCAAAGAACAGCCCTAATGCCGTTCGAGAAGCTAAGGTCCTTTGCCATATGTGTGAGTCTGGGACCATTGATTCATCACTAAGAAAAAAAACCAGTCAGATCATTGCAAAATTGCGTGTTTCACCTGAAGGACAAGAAGGCTTGAACGCATTTTTAGAAAAACGTAAACCTAACTGGATGACAGAACATGATTAGACGACCAGATAATTCCAGTGACTTTCCGACCTCAGTGACTGTATATGAAGTAGGTGCTCGTGACGGCTTGCAAAACGAAACGGCCCTACCAACGCAAACCAAAGTCGATTTCATCAACTTACTGTCACAATCCGGGCTTAGTCATATTGAAGCGGGGTCATTTGTCTCAGCCAAGCGGGTTCCACAAATGGCCGATTCTTTAAATGTGATGCGTGCCATCGAACGAAATCAAACTATCACCTATTCCGCACTTACCCCCAATATTCAAGGTTTTGAAATGGCATTAAGTGCACAAGCCAATGAAGTGGCTATATTTGGCTCAGCGTCTGAAGGTTTCAGCCAACACAATATCAATTGTTCTATCAGCGAGAGTCTTCAACGTTTTGAACCTGTGATGGCTTTAGCGCTTCTCCACAATATACCGGTAAGAGGCTATCTCTCTTGTGTTATTGATTGCCCCTATGACGGCGCCACAGACGTAAACCAAGTGATGCACGTTGCTGAAACGCTGATTGATATGGGCTGTTATCAAGTTTCTTTTGGAGACACCATAGGTACCGGCACACCGTTGAAAGTCGCACACCTGTTAGACACTGTTATTAGCCGCATCCCTAGCCATCAAATAGCCGTGCATTTCCATAATACATGGGGCCAGGCTTTACCCAATATCTACCAAGCTTTATCTATGGGAATTAACACGATTGATGCCAGTGTTGCAGGGTTAGGAGGATGCCCATATGCACCCGGTGCGAGTGGCAATGTCGCCACCGAAGATGTTGTCTATCTATGTCACCAATTGGGCATAGAGACCGGTATTAACCTGAACACGTTAGCTGAAGCGGGATGGATGATTTGCCAGGCACTCAATATATCACCACGCTCGAATGTATCTTTAGCGCTCAAAGCTAAATACCTTCAGTAATACCAACCTACATAAATATAAAAAAAAGTGGTAACTACCCGAGAAAAAGTAATTACCACTAACTCACCATGAACTACGTCCGATACTCGTAACGTCTTTTCTTACGCCGCTGTATTATGCCCGAAGGCTTGAGTATTAATTAGTAAGTTTCTGAACGAAGGAAACGTTGCTCCGCCTCCAGTTCGTTTACTGCACGCCACATTTTTTGCTCTCGCTCTTGTAGCCTTGAGTGCATGACACTACCCGGCTTCACGTTAAGCGTGTCTGCAGGTCCAATAAATTGATCTGCTTCATTATTGAAAAGCAGCCTAAATTCTTCCAACGTCGGTAAACAATTGTTTTCCTCCTCAAATGATTCGAAAATATCGATTACTTTGTGTGAAACATCCCTTTTGATCCCTTCTAAGTCAACACTATCCATTAGTCTCTCCAAATACTCAACCACGAGTGTTAATCAATCTAGACATCATAAGTGTAGTTGATGAGGAAAATATTTTTCATTAGCGGGAATTTCATGTGTAACAAATTATTCCATGTAGTAAACATCTGTTTTAGTTGCATAAGTTTTAAATTGAACATTGCACATAAAATTATTTCGGTATTTTTTGTTTTAATTTTTTAGAATCAGATCTCATTTTCATAAATATACCCACTTTGTATGTATTCATTGGTTACTCGTCTATACTTGTCAATATATCAATGGGTTACTATTGTCCATGTCGTTATGGGAGAGCAAAAATGTGGCGTAATTTAACTTGCTTTGATTTCATACTCAAAGCGGTATCAATTAGATTAGCCCTAACCTTCCTACTTATTCATTCTTCATCTGGTATGGCAACAGAAGTAAGAGAAGAGCCCTATGATATCTATTATGACAGGCTGTATTCCGATATAAATGATGAAGATAGTTTCCAAGATTGGATTGATGAAACCCAAGATGAAATCTCTGATACTATCCATGATTACAGCAGCACTATCGATCATTACATGGCTAAAAAAGATGAAGAGCTACCCATCACTAATCGCAGCTACTTACGCTTAAAATTTAAAGGTCGGTATACACACCGTGACTATGCGGATTTGGATGCCAGCGTAAAATTGAAACTCGACTTACCCCATACTGAAAAAAACTGGAAACTTATCCTCGACACCGATCCGGATGACTTTGACAGACTGGAAGATAAACAACGTGGTATATCAAATAGCTCAAACAGTAGTTTATCTGGCGCTGTCGGTGGTGTGCAATTACAAGGTCAACAATGGGGAAATTGGCGGACAAACCTTGACCTTGGTTTAAAGATAAAACTTCCGCTTGATCCATTTGCTCGTGCAGATCTCAGACGTATTGATAGACTCAGCCACAAATGGACCAGTAGGATTAAACAAGAAGTCTTTTACTACGATTCCAAAGGGCCTGGCGCCCTTACCTCCTTGAATTTTTACTTCTCTACACCTGAAGATCCCAGCACTATTCTCAAACTAAGCTCATCAGCACAGTATTTGGACAATGATGATAATTGGGAGTTTGTACAACAGGCCGAAATATTTGACAGAATAGGTCAAGATGACTTATTGCAATATTCAATTGGTATTAGTGCTGATTCTCGGCCAAATTATTCCATTACCAACTCATGGGTATCAGTAGCATGGAAACATCGCCTTTATAGTGATTGGCTCTATATGACAGTCACACCCGAGTTAGACTTTCAGGATGAGTACCAATATAAAGTTAACCCGGGAATCATGCTCGAATTTGAATTATTTTTCACGGCAGAAGGCGGGATAGATAGATTAGCCAGAAAAATACCTTACCCAACAAATTAAATATATCTCCCCTCGCCAATCATATTATTCATATCAATTTAGATAAGTAATAAATTCAACGCTACAAAAGTAAATGCCCCATAAACACCGCATTCTAATGCCCCTCATCCCCAATTAAGATTATTGTAACTAAAATAGTTTTCATCACATGCTACGTCCTGCCCCAGATTTCACTAAATAATACCAATCTGGATAAGTAGTTGATCAAGTACTTGCACTGGAAAAATCGTTGTTATCAAGGCAGATATTGCAGTAACTAGTGGCTCTAATTACAAAATATCTAACGCAGAGAACAGCGATTTTAACCTGCAAGACTGATCAAATATTTATGTAGGTTGGTATAACCCTGGTGTACCAACATGGTCAAATAGCGAGAGGCTGTAGGTTTACTGACTTTAGTAACCCAGTGGTATTGGGATATATGAATACCCTCAGAAAAGTCTCCATTAAGCATTCGATTAAGCAGGCCACCGTGTCGATAAGCCTTTCAATACGACAGATAGTCATTTCTGTGAGTAAATAGCGATAAACGTAACAACTGGGATATCATTCAAGCACATCGCCCTATATGGGCGATGTGCTCTTATGGTTATAGCTTCTCGTATACCGGTTCTCCACCCGCATTATTGCTTTCAAGTGACTGAGTTATCTCGTTTGGGTGAACGTCAGTCAGTAGTTCAGGCTTTCGCAACCAACGTATTAATGTCAGGCTACAAGCTAGAATAATGACTGTTGCGGGTAGCCCGCCAAGGTTCGACAGTTGTTTCACCCCATTAATACCAACCGTGCTCACCATGATCCAAGCGACTAAGCCAATAACGCCCCCCCAAAGAATTTTGATCGGCAGTGAGGTGCGCTCATCAGACTCAGAATCGAAATCTTTAGTACATAAATCACCGATGGCATCAGTGCTAGAGTCCGCTGCTGTTACATATGAAATAAACGCAATCAGGATCAAAAAGAATGACGTTATTCCGCTGAAAGGCAACTGCCCCATAATATGATAGAGCAGTTGTTCAATCCCCTGCTCATTAAGAACGGTATATAACCCACCATTACTTTGCGCATCCATATAGATGGCGGTACTGGAAAACACCGATACCCAAACCATGATGAACAAGCTTGGATAGATCAAGTTAACCTGAATGAACTCTTTCACCGTATAACCACGGGCAATCTTGCCGAGGAACATTGCAGTGATAGGTGCCCATGCAAACCAAACCGCCCAATAAAACACACTCCACCATTGGGGCCATGGATCATTGGCGGCTTGACCAGTAAACAGGCTCAAACGAAAGAAAGATTGAATAAACTCGCCTAGACCTTCAACACCAAGCGCCAAAATGTAAGTGGTTGGGCCAACAACAAGTACAAAAATAAACAGCGCAATCAACATCCAAAAGTTCGCCTGTGACATACGGGCAATCCCCTTGATCAACCCACTGGCCGCCGAAAAAATGAAGGTACCGACGATGATGGCAATAAAGATGCCAAGCGTAAACATATTACGCTCTATATCGATAAACTGACTTACCCCACCAACCAAGGTCAGCGCACCAGTGCCCAGCGATGAAGCCATACCCACCACCAGGGAATACAGTGCGAGAGCATCAACCACATCACAAACTTGCGGCGTCAGATAACGGCCAAACACCGGACGCAATGAGCTGGAAATCGAAAAAGGAAGCTTCAGGTTATAAAATGCAAGCGCAAAAATAAGCGCAGGAACACAATAAATGGCGTATGGCGTCGGGCCCCAGTGCAAGAACATCGCTGAAATGGCAAACAATGTCGCATTGGCGCTGCCAGGCTCGATACCCAAGCTCTCCGGCGGCCCATAAATATGGTAAATAGGCTCGGCAGTCGTCCAGAACAGTACACCCACCGCTAATGTGGTGCAGAGTACAATCATAAACCAGCGTTTTTTATTAATACGTGGAGTACTCGACTCGCCCCCAATACGAATATTACCCAACTTAGAGAAATAAGTGACCACAATAAGCATCAGCAGGTAGAAGCTCCCTAGGCTGAATAGCCAAGAAAAATGCTGCAAGATACTGTTGTTTAACGCTTGAGTAGCCGCGGTAAAACCCGCCAAGTCAACCAAGCTAAATACTAATGCTGCCATTAGTATCAAGAAGGTCGGAAAAAAGACCAGAGGTCGAATATTTTTAATCATTTGCTCATCCTTGAACATCAATTACATGAAGTTGCGCTTGATGGCTTCATCAAAGCTTCTTTCGAAAATCACTTCCCCATCACAACAGGCTTTCCATTGTGCCTGAATGTAAAAGTGATTTACGTCGCACGTCATTACATAATGCGCTTCTATTGCAGTACGCCAGCCATCACGCCCCATATCCACACATAAGTGAATGTCGTTTTGCGCACTTAAGGGATCTTGTTGGTGAATCGATAACGCTTGCTCAATGGTAAAATCAATTTCACTCTGTGATGAAGTGATAAACTGACGCCCAAAATCTTCTTTGGTCTCTAGGGTACTCACTCCAGTTTTATAGTCCCGATGAACGATACGTTTGCTGCTTGGCGCTCGCATTACTTGACCATCAAACGCCACTGGCTTGTCATAACGAGGGACAAGATCTGACATCGTCGGCTGTAGATTCAGCGGAAGACTCACTGAACATTGCGAGGGTTGTAGCGTCAGCGTTGCATTTTCCGCACATGGCCATATCAGAGGCCAGTATGACGTCGATATGGCAATCCTTACTTTATGGCCTTTTGGCACGACATAAGCCATATGATTTAACGCGACATCCACATCGTAAATTTCACCAGCAACCAGCGATTCAGGGAACTCGTGACTATTGCGGTGAGACAAGTTCAGCAGGCCATGCGTTATCCGAGTAACCTCGCCCATTGGATGCACATCAGAGATCCTTACAATAACATAAGCCTGAGGTTTATCACTGGATAAGGATAAATGCGCCATTACCTGCCCGGCTATCGGCAGATCTTCTGTTAGTGTATCGGAATCAAAAACCAGTGAGCCAGCATCATCAATACGTTGATCGGCGGGGTTTTCCATATCCATTCGAATACCAACACAGAAACGGCCACCATCTAAGCCAACCGTTTGTGGTGATCGGATACTCAAAGGGTCACTGTCTAAAACTGAGTCTGACAACCCTTTATCGGAGAGGTACCACTTTTTATAATGGGTGTTGCGGGATGGCCATGTTGGCTCACTGACCCAAGACCCTGCTCGATGTTCATAATCGGTTTGTGGCAATACACTCTCTTGCAGATAATAATGCAACTCTGGTTCAGTCTCTATGCCATTTTCAATCCCTTTCAACCAGCGATCCCACCACCGGACAGATTCGGCAACGTAATCCATTTTCGGGTTTGGGTAAGCAATGTTCGGGTATTTATGTGCCCATGGCCCAACGAGACCTTTCTTTGGTCCTGACAGATGACTCAGTAAAGAAAAGACAGTATTGCGATACCCATCAGCCCAGCCCCCCATCGCATAGACAGGTATTTCAATGTCTGAGTAGTCCTCACAAACTGAACCATGTTTCCAGTAATCAGAACGTGTTTGTTCCGTCAGCCAAGGTTTAGCCAAAAATGGCATCTTATCGAGCCTATCAAGCCAGATATTTTTCCACTCATCGCCGACCAATTTAGCATCTGGAGAGCGGCCTAATGCATAGGCCCAGAAGAAAGCGGCCCAATCCATATTGTCATTGAGCAGACAACCACCAGCAAAGTGAATGTCATCCCTAAAACGATCATCCGTTGAGCACTGGGTAATAATGGCTTTCAGTGCAGGAGGCTTAAGTGCTGCTATCTGTAGAGAATTAAACCCTCCCCAAGATATCCCGACCATGCCGACATTCCCATCGCACCAATCCTGCTTGGCAATCCAGTCAATCACATCGCAACCGTCTTTAAGCTCCTGCTGGGAGTATTCATCCTCAAACAGGCCTTCTGATTCACCACAACCTCGAAGGTCGACACGAATACACGCATAACCATGTGCAGCCGTTTCCGGCATCGTTATCTCATCGCGGATGATGGTGCCATCATTTTTACGGTAGGGAAGAAACTCTAATATAGCGGGAACAGGGTTAGCAGCAACATTTGCAGGCATCCAAGCTCGGTAAGCGAGCCGTGTGCCATCAGGAAGGGTAAGCCAGTCGTGATGGATCTCTTGTACGGTCTTCATTATCATCCTTGTAACATAAACACAGAACCTTCTATGTTATAACGTGATGTTTGTCAGTAAATCAGTATTTAGTTACTATGGTGTTAACTTTAAGTTCACACAAGTAAGACGATGTCCATAAACGCCAAGTTAATACCCTCCACTAACAGCCTAATTATGTTTGAAGCGGCGGCGAGACTGGGGAGTTTAACCAAAGCTGCAGATGAGCTTTGCGTGACACCTACAGCGGTCAGTAAACAGATCAAACAGCTAGAGTCGCTGCTGAGTACAGAGCTGTTTATCCGTTCTACCCAAGGTGTGCGCCTTTCTGACGAAGGGCGCCGGTATTTAGACCGAGTAACAGAGGCTCTAACAATACTTGCAGAAGAGACGCTCATCATGGATGAAGCTGCGAACGTTCCTGCTTTAGATATTGAAGTCGGCCCCTGTTTTTTGCACTTTTGGTTATTGCCTCGATTAGACCAATTTCGCCAAGAGCACCCTGATGTTCTATTAAATATTAACGTGAACAATGAGCGTCAAGTAGCAACTGATGATAGCTATGATGTCGCGTTCTTCTACTCCCCGATACACTCGCAAAAACAAAATAACTATCTGCTATTTCATGAACGGGTATTACTCGTATGTAGCCCAGGTTTTCTCGAAAAACATGGCGGACATATTGATATATCAACAGTGTTTGATTTCCCCCTTGTCATGCTAAAAGATGAGCTTGAATTCTGGGAGGGTTGGCAAACTTGGGCTGAAAAAACAGGGCTAGAATACCGTATACCCCATGATGCGATTTGCATGACAGACCAAGTTGCCGTGATACAGGCGGCCATCAATGATGCTGGAATTGCCCTCGTATGGGACTGGCATGTTGACGAGCTATTGGAAGCCGGCCAGTTGGTTGCTCTGACTAAATTAATTGATTTTAACGATAAAGCCTATTTTCTCTCGATAGCTGATCACTGTACCGATCCAGCCGCACAAACATTCGTAAACTGGGTGCTAAAACAAGAACAGTCAGCATCCATTACGCAGTTATATTAGGACTTAACAAGAACGTTCGTCATTTTCTATCCTTTGAAAGTTATCAGCGAGTAATGATGAGCCACTCCTAGGCTCACCATCTCCTCATTTTGTTAGTACTCAGTTTGGCTGTTCGGCGTTGTTTGCTATTGCTGCTTTGTCATCTGATTTGAACAGTTTGCAGATCAACACAAAAAATAGCGGCGCGAAGTAAATCACCAATAGAGTTGCCCCTATCATGCCGCCCAATACTGACGTACCAATAGCGTTTCGTGCATTGGCACCCGCTCCCGTACTAAGAACCAAAGGCAATACACCAAGTCCAAACGCCAGTGACGTCATAATGATTGGGCGCAGACGCATCTCACACGCTTGTACCGTTGCATCAATAATATTGACACCTTTTTCATAAAGCTCTTTCGCAAACTCAACAATCAGAATTGCGTTTTTAGCAGTTAAACCTATGGTGGTTAACACGCCCACTTGGAAGTAAACATCGTTCTCTAGCCCTCGTAGCATGATCGCAGCCAGTGCGCCGAGTATCCCTAATGGAACCACCAGAATAATCGCAATTGGAATACTCCAGCTTTCATACAAAGCGGCTAAGCAGAGGAAAACCATCAAGATAGAGATTGCGTACAGAATTGGCGCTTGGTTGCCAGCTTCGATCTCTTGATAGGACATTCCCGTCCAGCTCACCTGTACATCGTTTGAAATCTCTGCGGCCAATCTATCGATTTCATCCATCGCTTCACCAGTACTGTAACCAGAGGCGGCTTCACCGACGATTTCCACTGCAGGATTACCGTTATAACGTTGTAATTGTGGAGAGCCCTGGCCCCAGTGATAAGTGCTGAAAGCTGAGATAGGCACCATCTCACCGTTGTTGTTACGCACAAACCATAAGTTCAGGTCTTCTGGTGTCATGCGATATTCTGCATCAGCTTGAATGTAAACCTTCTTTGAGCGGCCACGGTCGATAAAGTCATTCACGTATGATGATGCCCAAGCAATTGACAATGATTGGTTGATGTCATCAATTTCTAAACCGAGCACTTTGGCTTTTTCATAGTCGACATCAAGGAACAGTTGCGCGGTATCCTCAAGGCCATTTGGACGTGTACTTTGCAATAATGGACTTTGTGCCGCTGCACCAAGTAGCTGGTTTCTTATCTCAATCAGCTTGTCATGACCGACTGCACCGACGTCTTCTAGGTAGAAGTTAAAGCCAGTTGAAGTACCAAGCTCTCGGATCGCTGGGCTACTAAAAGCAAAGATCTGTGCATGTTTGTAGTTTGAAAACTCGCCCATAACACGGCCGATAATGGAATCCACATCGGTTCCAGGTTCAGTCCTTTCTGACCAATCCTTCATGCCGATGAACGCCATCGCTGCGTTTTGTCCAGAGCCTGAAAAGTTGAATCCAGACACGGTAAACACGTGGTCGACAGTGTGTGATTCGTTCTCTTCAAAATAATCTTTGATATCCAACATCACTTCTTGTGTCTTTTGTAATGTGGTCCCCGTTGGTGTGGTCACCATCACCATGAAGTCACCTTGGTCTTCATTTGGCAAAAATGAACTTGGCAGCACGTTGTATAGATAAGCCGTGCCTGCAAAAAGCATTAGGTAAACAAAAACGAAGCGTAATGGACGTTGTAAAGTGTGTTTAACTGACCCTCGGTATTGGGTTGATAGCTTGTCGAACCCTCGGTTAAACAGTGCAAAAAACTTGTTATTCGACTCTTTATCGACAGGCTGTAGAAGCGTTGCACACAGTACCGGAGTAAGGATCAATGCCACGATAACGGATAGCACCATTGCCGAGACAATTGTCAAAGAGAATTGTTGGTAGATAACGCCCGTTGAGCCAGACATAAAGGCCATAGGAATAAATACAACCGACAACACCATTGTAATACCGATTAAGGCGCTGGTAATTTGTCCCATTGATTTTTTGGTTGCTTCAAGAGGAGATAGGTTCTCTTCATGCATCAAACGCTCAACGTTTTCCACCACAACGATGGCGTCATCAACCAACAAACCGATAGCCAATACCAAACCGAACATAGTGAGTGTATTGATCGAGAACCCCAGTATTGCCATAACACCAAAGGTACCAAGCAATACAACTGGCACGGCGATGGTTGGAATCAAGGTAGCGCGTATATTTTGCAAAAACAGCAACATCACGATAAAGACAAGCCCAACCGCTTCAAAGAGGGTTTTGACCACTTCACTGATGGATAATCGGATAAACAAGTTGTTATCGGTTGTTTTAACCAATGCGAGCCCATCAGGAAAACCTTTGGATAGTTGTTCAAGTTTTGCATCAACCGCATTTTGTGTATCTAACGAGTTCGCGCCTGTTGCAAGGGTGATAGCAATACCTGAGGCGTCTTTACCCATATAGGCCGGTATACTTGAGGACTCTTCACTGGCTAACTCTACTCGCGCTACGTCTTTGAGCTTAACCTGAGAGCCGTCACTATCGACTTTAATTAAGATATTCTCAAACTCTTCAACGCTGGTTAACAGGCTTTGTGCGGTGATACTGGCATTAATTAACTGAGAATCAATGGCTGGCGTTCCGCCCAATTGTCCAACTGTCACTTGGCTATTTTGAACTGATACAGCATTAGATACGTCGACAGGCGTTAAGCTATAGCTGTTTAATTTGGCAGGATCTAACCAGATACGCATCGCATAGGATGGGCCGAAAATGGTTACATCTCCCACACCGTTTACACGGCTCAGGATATCTTTGATGCTTGAGTTTGCGTAATCTTGAATATCACCCGCACTCATGCTGCCGTCAGGAGAATATAGGTTGGTCACCGACATAAAACCTGACGTACTCTTGGTCACAGAGGTCCCCTGATTTTGTACCGCTGTCGGTAGGCGGTTACTGACTTGCTGTAAGCTATTTTGAACTTGCACCTGAGCGATATCGGGATCGGTGTCTGCACTAAACGTTAATGTGACACTAGCGCTACCAGAAGAATCACTTTTAGACGCCATATATAGCAGGTTATCTAACCCGGTCATGCCTTGTTCGATGACCTGAGTCACACTGTCTTCAATCGTTTTTGCTGAAGCACCAGGGTATGACGTTGATATCGTCACCGCAGGTGGTGCAATAGTTGGGTATTGCGCGATGGGTAATGTAACGATTGCGGCAATACCCGAAAGCATAATGACAATGGAGATCACCCAAGCAAAAATAGGTCTGCTAATAAAAAAATTTGATAAGGACATGATTTACTCCTCACTGACAGTAGTGGGAGTTGTACTTTCAGTGCTGCTATCGACAACCACAGCAATATCATTTTTCATGTTGATGATATTGGAGATGACGACTTGCTCACCACTGACAAGTCCTTCTTTAACCACCCAACCGTTGCCAACTTCATTACCGATAACCACCGGCTTTTTCACCGTTTTATTATCTTGACTAACCACAAAGACTGAAGGTTCTCCAGACTGGCTTCTTACCACGGCCGATTGCGGTACAACGAGGTAGTCTCGAGCTTCAGGCATAGAGATATGAGCACGTACATACATACCACCTAACAATAGGTTGTTCGGGTTTGGAATAATGGCGCGCAGCGTTACGGTACCTGTCGAGTCTGAAACGAGGGTGTCTGAAAACTCTAAATGACCCACTTCATCATAAGCACTACCGTCTTCTAGCGTGATCGACACCGGGATCTCAGCATTCTTATCAGTAAAGCTAGCAAACTCTTTTCTGATTTTAGTAATTGCCAGCGAAGATTGTTGCATATCTACATAGACGTTCGAGGTTTGTACTATCGTCGTTAGGTAAGAGGATTGTTCAGCGGTCAATAACGATCCTTCAGACACCATAGAGAGCCCTGCTTGACCTGAGATAGGGGCTTTGATTTTGGTATAAGACAGCTCAACATTAGCGTAATCCAATTCTGCTTGGCTGATAGCCACTTCTGCTTGGGCTTCTTTGTAAGAAGCATCAGCAGCATCAAAATTCTCTTGGCTGGTTAACTTTTTCTTGAGGAGTTCCTGATAACGAACCGCGGTTTTTCGACTTGATTTTTCACTCGCCAGTGCCTTTGTTAATTGAGCTTGTGCGCTATTGACGTTAGATTGATAGATTGTTGGGTCAATTTCATAAAGTACATCACCAGCTTCTACCTGAGAGCCCTCTTTATATAAACGGCTTTTGAGAATGCCCGTCACTTGTGGTCTAACTTCGGCTTGTTTGAAAGCCGCAATACGTCCTGGCAGCTCTGTAGTCAAACGCAATGTTGTCGGTGTTAAATCTAGTACGTCAACATGAGGTGGACCGGGGGCTGGTCGTTGGTCTATTTCTTGCTCACCACAACCGAGCAATAAAGCGCTAGAGAGGAGTAGACACAGAGGCAGTTTTAACGAGCTGGGTAGATGCATGATGAGGCCTTATCGTAGAAGCATTATTATGACTATTTTTAGCAGGGAAATGGTTAAGGTGGGGTTAAGACTCGGAATTTTGTAAATAACCATTAATGAGACCGATAGCTATTTCGATTTTTAAACAGGATAGAATGGCGTAAATTGATTCAGTAACATGACAATGAAGAATATAATCATTTGTTAAAACACATTTTGGAGCACAGAGAGTATCGAAGCCAATACTGATGGTCTTCAGTTTCATTTCAAAACCTCTTCGATACCGATGCTTGATGCAAATCACTTGCAGAGAATGGTGACTGCTGTAATTTATTATGCTTGATACACACCTTTTGCCAATTACACGGTCAACTATGCCAAGTAAAGACATCAAATTTATTGCCGTCGATATGGACGGGACTCTGCTCGATCACAATAGCCAACTACCCGAAGACTTCTACTCGGTTTACCAACAATTAGAGCAACGAGAAATCATTTTCGCTGCCGCATCGGGGCGACAGTATTACAGCTTGATGGAAACCTTCGCACCAATTCGCGATCGTATGACGTTTATCGCTGAAAATGGCACCATGGTGATGCACCAAGGCGAAGAGTTGTATCGTTGTGAAATCGACAAACCCTCGATTGAGGCGATTATTCAGCAGGCACGTGCCATCGAAGGGACCAATATCGTCTTGTCTGGAACTAAATCGGCTTATATCGAAACCCAAGACCCACAGGCGCTAGAAGAGTTCGCTAAGTACTACCACCGTTGTCAGTATGTCGACGACCTGTTAGCTGTTGATGATGACTTTATTAAAGTCGCCATTTGTCATTTTGACGGCACTGAAGAGCATGTACTCCCAAGCTTTGAAAGCGAGTTTGGTCAAAGCCACCAAGTGGTGTTGAGTGCAAAAATCTGGCTCGATGTGATGAATGCCTACGCCTCTAAGGGGGCAGCAATTGAACACTTGCAAAACACGCTTGGATTTAGCCATGAGCAAACCATGAGTTTTGGTGATTACCTCAATGATCTAGAAATGCTCAAAGCCAGCTATCACTCTTACGCCATGGATAACGCCCACCCTAAAGTGAAACAAACCGCACGCTTTTCAGCCCCTAACCATCGTGACGCTGGCGTAATGACCGTGATCAAGCGTGAGTTACTCGATTAAGCCCAAATTAGGAGCGTTTTTGTTAGAGCTGACCAAACATTAAATGGCGAATTAGCAGATCATCCTGTTGATTTTTCATCCAACACAAACACCTTCTGTGACTTAGCTCTCACATCTGTTATTTGTTCAATTTATCTGTATAATTCGCCAGCTATTAATTCGTGCTTTCATTTCTGTTGATTTGGCATATCTGACTAAGCAATTAGCTCATCTTATACCTAGGAATATTTCTTTGATCTCAACCGCTAACATCACCATGCAATTCGGTGCCGAGCCTTTATTTGAAAACATTTCTGCTAAGTTCGGTAACGGTAACCGTTACGGCTTAATCGGAGCCAATGGATGTGGTAAATCAACGTTCATGAAAATACTGAGTGGCGCACTAACGCCAAGCTCTGGCAATGTATCTATAACCCCAGGGTTAAAACTTGGCGTACTGAGTCAAGACCAATTCGCTTTCGAGCAACACAACGTAATCGATGTCGTTATTATGGGTGACCGTAAGCTATGGGAGATTAAAAAAGAGCGCGACCGTATTTACTCACTACCAGAGATGAGTGAAGAAGATGGCATGAAAGTCGCTGAACTTGAAAGTGAGTTCGCAGAAATGGACGGCTACACCGCAGAAAGCCGTGCTGGCGACATTTTGCTTCAAGCGGGTATCGAAGAAGAATTCCATTTCGGCCTCATGCAGCAGGTCGCTCCAGGTTGGAAGCTGCGCGTGTTACTTGCGCAAGCACTTTTCGCCAACCCTGATATCTTGTTGTTAGATGAGCCAACCAACAACTTGGATATTCATACGATTAACTGGCTTGCTGAAGAGCTGAATCAACGTAAGTGTACAATGATCATCATTTCACATGACCGACACTTCTTGAACTCAGTATGTACCCACATGGCGGACATCGACTACGGTGAATTACGTATTTACCCTGGTAACTACGAATACTTCCTTGAGGCCTCAGGTTTGATCCGCGAACAATTGCTTGCAGGAAATGCTAAGAAGGCCGCTGAGATTAGCGAACTTCAAGATTTCGTTAACCGCTTTGGTGCCAATGCATCTAAAGCTAAACAAGCCAGTTCTCGTGCGAAGAAGCTGGATAAAATCAAGCTAGATGAAGTTAAATCGTCAAGCCGTATTAGCCCGTCTATTGATTTTGGTGAAGGCAAGAAGCTGCACCGCCAAGCACTTGAGCTACAAGATTTAGGTCACGCATTTGATGATGAACTCCTTTTCGAAAAGGGTAATTTACTTCTAGAAGCGGGAACGCGTTTAGCAGTAATTGGTGAGAATGGCGTGGGTAAGACAACATTCCTTCGCTGCCTAGTCAACGAATTAGAACAAAACCACGGCATTGTTAAGTGGTCTGAAAATGCTTCTATCGGTTACTGCCCACAGGATAGTACAGCGGATTTCGATAACGATTTAAGTATCTTCGATTGGATTTCACAGTGGCGTACCGCAAAGCATGACGACTTGATGGTACGAGGTATTTTAGGTCGCCTTCTATTCACCGCTGATGATGCCAACAAAAAAGCGAAGAATTGTTCGGGTGGTGAGAAGAACCGTCTGCTGTTTGGTAAATTAATGATGCAAGACGTCAATGTGCTTGTTATGGATGAACCAACAAACCATATGGACATGGAAGCTATTGAAGCGCTAAACAACGCGTTGAAAAAATATGAAGGTACACTTATTTTTGTCAGCCATGACCGCGAGTTTGTATCATCTCTTGCCACGTCAATTATTGATGTGAAAGACAAGAAACTTGTTAACTTCCAAGGTACTTATGACGAGTACCTTGCACATCAACAGAAAATGTTAAGCGTCGCATAAGCATTACACGCAATAAAGAAAGCAAGATATTAAGGCACTCCGATTTGGAGTAATGCCATTCGGTTAAGCACTAGCGCTTATATCTCAATGGATATCGGCTAGGAATATAGAGCACTGAACGTGGATA